>NZ_JBFAQT010000002.1:0-347647 GCF_040678895.1 Kitasatospora sp. NPDC049258 | reverse complement strand
CTGGCAGAACGTCGCCCAGGGCGCCCTGCTCGTCGTCGCCGTCGTCATCCAGCAGCGCCGCAACGGCGAACGCGCCGTCGGCCTCCCCGCCTGACGACGGCGCACCACACTTCTCCGCACCCCCGAACTCCACCGGGCACCCTGCCGTTCACAGCCGCTGCAAAGGGGCGCCGGCCAGACAGGGCACGCCCGGCGGAACGGCGACGGCCGCTGAGGGTCGGCCGCATCGCCAACCGTGCCGGTGGCGTCCACCTGATCGGACGCCACCGGCATCGTCTGCGGGAACACCGGGAACACCGGGAACACCGAGTCACCGCCGCACCGCGAGGCTCCGTCAGTCGCCGGTGACGGGTGCGATGACGAGTTCGCCGACCGTGTCGGCCAGCACCTCACGGGCCTGGTCGTCAAGCCCGTCGTCCGTCACGAAGCAGTCGACCTCGGTCAGGGCCGCGAAGGAGCTCAAGGCCACCACACCCCACTTGGTGTGGTCGGCGACCACCGCCACCCGGCGGGCCCCGGCCACCAGGGCACGGTTGGTCCTGGCCTCGGCGAGGTTGGGGGTGGTGAGCCCGGCCTGCTCGGAGACGCCGTGCGTGCCGAGGATCAGAAGGTCCGTGTGGAGGCTGCTGATCGCCTGGTCGGCCAGCGGGCCCACCAGCGCCGCCGAGGGGGTCGGGCTGCCGCCGGTCAGCAGCAAGGTCGGCGCCGCGCTGCCCAGCTCCCGACCGGCGGTGCGCAGCAGGTCGGCGACCGGCAGGGAGTTGGTGACCACGGTCAGATTCGCGACGGTGAGCAGTCGGGAGGCGACCGCGAAGGAGGTCGTGCCGGCGGAGAGCGCGACGACGCTGCCGGGCTTGACCAGGCCGGCGGCCGCGTCCGCGAGGGCCGCCTTGGCCGCGGACTCGCGGGTGGACTTGGCCTCGAAGCCCGGTTCGTCGGCGGTGGCCCCGGTCACGGCGACGGCACCGCCGTGGACCTTCGCGAGGCCGCCGCCGCGGGCCAGCGCGTCGAGATCCCGTCGGATGGTCATGTCGGAGACGCCGAACTCCTCGACCAGGTCGGCGACCCGGACGGCGCCGTCCGTGCGCACGTGCTCCAGGATGAGCGCTCGACGCTGGTGGGCCAGCAAGCCCTGATCTGCCACGACGCTCCCAAGTTCCGTCCTGATCCCGCCTGCGGCCGCATGTGGCATGTCCCCGCGCCGGGCGGCTCTCCTCCCACCAACGTATCGCGCCGCGGTACGAGCCAGGGGCCGGCCACGTACCGTCCGGCGGGCACTCTCCAGCCCCTATCGATCTTCGTTGCTTTTTGCTTGTTTATGTTTGATTATGTGGTCCAGCAGTTCCGCTGTCGGAGCGAGGCACTCGCCGCCCGGGACCCTTGCCGAGAGGAAGCCGTGATCAGGACGACCAGCAAGCTCGCCGACGGGCGCGAGCTGATCTATTTCGACACAGACGTGCAAGCAGACCGGGACACCGTGGACCTCCGGCCGCTGGATGCCTCGGCCAACGGCTCGGAGATCCGCCGCGACCCGGTGACCGGCGCCTGGGTGACCATCGCCGCCCACCGCCAGGCCCGGACCTACCAGCCCCCTGCCGACGAGTGTCCGCTCTGCCCCTCCCGGGACGGTCGGGCCAGCGAGATCCCCGCCGGCGACTACCAGGTGGCCGTCTTCGAGAACCGCTTCCCCTCGCTCGCCGCGGACAGCCGCGACCCCGACTACCCCGCCGGTGATCCGTTGCGCACCGCGCTCGCCGGCACCGGCCGCTGCGAGGTCGTCTGCTTCACCGCCGACCACCACGCCTCCTTCGCCGACCTGGACGAGGACCACGCCCGCCTGGTCCTGGACGCCTGGACCGACCGCACGGCCGAACTCCACACCCTGCCGGGCGTCGAGCAGGTCTACTGCTTCGAGAACCGCGGCGCCGAGATCGGCGTCACGCTCGGCCACCCGCACGGCCAGATCTACGCCTTCCCCTTCACCACGCCCCGCACCGCCCGGATGGTCGAACAGGCCACGAGGCACCGCGAGGCCACCGGCCGCAACCTCTTCGAGGACCTGCTCGCCGCCGAACGCGCCGACCCCCGTCGCACCGTCCTCACCGGCCGCCACTGGACCGCCTTCGTGCCCTTCGCGGCCCGCTGGCCCTACGAGGTGCACCTCTACCCCAACCGCCGGGTGGCCGACCTGACCCACCTCACCGAAGCCGAACGCGCCGAGTTCCCCGGCCTCTACCTGGAACTGCTGCGCCGCTTCGACCGGCTGTTCACCACCGCCGACACCCACGAGAACGCCACCCCGACCCCCTACATCTCCGCCTGGCACCAGGCCCCCGCCACCGGCGGCGCGGAACTCGCCCTCCACCTGGAGCTGTTCACCGTCCGCCGCGCCGCCGGCAAGCTCAAGTACCTGGCCGGGGTCGAGGCCGGCATGGACGCCTTCGTCAACGACGTCGCACCGGAGCACGCCGCCGAACGCCTCCGCGAGGTCGCGTCCTGAACGGGCACCTGGTCACGGGCGGTGCCGCGCCCGGTGGGCGGTAATCAGCTCGCGGTACCAGGCGTACGACGCCTTCGGGGTGCGGCGCTGGGTCCCGAAGTCGACGTGGACCAGGCCGAAGCGCTGTCCGAACCCCTCCGCCCATTCGTAGTTGTCGAGCAGGGACCAGGTGTAGTAGCCGCGGACATCGACGCCGTCGTCCACGGCGGCGGCGAGGGCGTCCAGATGACCGGCCAGGTAGTCGATGCGTGCCTGGTCGGGAATCGCGCCGTCCGGCCGGACCTCGTCGGCGACGGAACAGCCGTTCTCGGTGATGGTGATCGGCGGCAGCGCCGATCCGTAGCGCTCGGCCAGGGTGAGCAGCAGTTCGCGAAGGCCCTCGGGCACCACCGGCCAGCCGAAGGCGGTGCGTGGGACGCCCTCGACCGGGGCTTCACCGAAGGGGAGGCCTGGCTCGGTCGGTGCGGCGATCCGGGTCGGGTTGTAGTAGTTGACGCCGAGGCCGTCGAGGCCGGGGCCGGCGATGATCTCCAGATCGCCCGGCCGCACACTTCCGCCGAGATCTTCCGGCACCCCGAATGCCGACAGGTCGGGGTAGCGCCCGAGCAGGAGCGGGTCGGTGAACAGGCGGTTGTGCAGCGCGTCGTACGCGGCGGCCGCCGCCGCATCACCGTGGTCCGAACTCGCGGCACGTACCGGGGTGAGGTTGTTGGCGATCATCACGTCCAGCCCTCGCTCGCGGAGGACGGCGGCCGCCAGCCCGTGGGCGAGGAGTTGGTGGTGCGCGGCGGGGAGGGCGTCCAGCATGAGGGCGCGGCCGGGGGCGTGGATGCCGAGGGCGTAGCCGTAGACCATGTGCACGAAGGGCTCGTTGAGAGTGATCCAGGCGGGTACCCGGTCGCCGAGGCGGTCGGCGACGACCGCGGCGTACTCGGCGAAGCGGTACGCGGTGTCGCGGTTCAGCCAGCCATCAGCGTCCTCCAGGGCCTGCGGGAGATCCCAGTGGAAGAGGGTCGGCAGCGGGGTGATCCCGGCTTCCAGCAGGCCGTCGACGAGGCGGTCGTAGAAGGCGAGCCCGGCGGGGTTCACCGCACCCGCGCCGGTGGGCTGGATCCGGGGCCAGGCGATGGAGAAGCGATAGCCGTCCAGGCCGAGGCCACGCATCAGCGCGATGTCCTCGGGATACCGGTGGTAGTGGTCGCAGGCCACCTCACCCGTCCGGCCGTCCTTGACCGCGCCGGGCCTGGCGGCGAACACGTCCCAGACGGACGGCCCCCGCCCGTCCTCCGCCACCGCCCCCTCGATCTGGTAGGCCGCGGTGGAGACACCCCAGCGGAAGCCTTCGGGCAGGTCGAGGCGGTTCGGCACGGCTGGCTCCCTGGTCAAGGCGGCGTCGGGTCGGCGGGCGAAGTACATGAGGGGTACTCATGTTATCTCCATTCCGCCGGCGCGTCAGGGGCATGCCCGCACTCGTGATCTGCGCAGGGGGCCATCGCCGTCGACGACCTGGGCAACGTCCCGCTCACGGGCCCGGTGCGGGCGCAGCGGACCGGCCCGCACCTGACGGGCCCAGAAGCAACGGATGGCCGGCCGGTGCCCGAAGGACCCCACTGTGCCGGTCCGGTGGCCGGCGGTGGCGCAGGGGCGAGGTGCCGCGGAAAGCCTGAGGTCCAACGCCGGGCGCCGTCCTCCAGGACGGCGAAGGCTTCGGTCGCGGGGAGCTGCTCGACCCGGTCGAGCGCGCGTGCGAAACCCATGGCGAAGGCCGCGGTGGCCCAGGCGTCCGTGCGGGCCAGCCACCGGCCGACCAGGGTGACGGAGAGCATGCCGCCGGCCGGGCGATCGGTGTGCGGGTCCCAGATGTGGGCTCCGCGTTCTGCGACACCCGAGGTGGCGACCGCGAGGTCATGACCGCTGACGACGGCGGCGAGGCCGCCCGGGCGCACCGGGTCGGCGATACCGATCCGCCACGGGCCGCCGCAGGTCTGGACGTCACCGCCGCCACCCACACTGTGCCGGGTGGACCCGGCCGCGCGCAGGTACCGGGATGCCTCCTCCACGGCCCAGCCCTTCACCCAGCCGCTCGGGTCGAGCCGGCCTCCGGGGTGGTCGGTGAACCAGCCGTCGGTTTCGATGGCAACCTCACGGCAGCGTTCCAGCACCTCGGCGACGTCCGGATCACACCGGGCGAGCGTCAGTTCGCCGCGTCCGAGCCTGCTGATGTCGGACGTGGGCCGGTAGGTGGAGAACACCTCGTCGATCCGGTGCAGCCGCTCGACGATGCGGCGCAGTGCGCGGTCCGTCGCGGCGGTGGGATCGCGGACGGTGAAGGAGAACACCGTGCCCATGACATGTTCGGCGTGCCGCAGGGCGGCCCGCCGGGCCGGAGGGCCGGCGGCCACCACTACAACCCCGCCTGGTCGAGGGCGCTCTGCAGCGAGCGGGTGTAGCCGTCGCTGGTGTACGTCGCGCCGGACACGGCATCGATGTGCGCACTCTGGGCGGCGATCGCCTCCTGGTTGAGCTGTGGCAGGGCGAAGCTGTTGATCTCCTGGTCACGGCGGTCGTGACTGGGGTAACGGATCACGTCGATCTTCGCGATCCTCCTGCCGTCCAGGGTGATTTTGACCTGGACGGCCCCGTAGCGGGTGTTGGCCGCGTCGCCGGTCACCGAGCGCGAGGCCCGGTCGGTGGCCGGGGCGGAGGTCGCCGACGGGGCCGCGGCGGCGCCTGCGGGCGCGGACGCGGCCGTCGGGGGCAGTGGCTCGGAGCCGCCGGAACTGATGACGCCGCCGCCCGTGGCCACGTCGTGCGGTTTGAGCGAGAGCAGCAGGATCACCCCTGCCACGGTGGCGGTACTGGTGATGATGGCTCTGCGCAAGGGAGTTCTCCTCAGCGGTCGGGGCCGGGACGATCGGCGGGTCAGAGTTCGAAGGATTCGAGGTGGATCCGCGAGCGCCGTACCCCGGCGGCCCGCAGAACTCGTACGGCCTCGTCGCCGAAGGCCGGCGGTCCGCAGAGGTAGACCTCGTGCGCCGCGAGGTCCGGGAGAAGCCGGCGGAGCGCGGCACCGAGATCGCCGATCTGGGCGCGGGTGCCGAGCAGCTCGTGCACCCGGGCGCCGCGGGCGGTCGCGACGGCGGCCAGTTCATCCCGGAAGAGCACGTCCTGCGGCCGACGGGCGCGCTGGACGAGGGTCACCCGACCGGGCAGGGTCTCGAACAGGGCGCGAAGCGGGGTGATCCCGACCCCGACGCCGAGCAGCAGCACCTTGTGCTGCCTGCACTGCCCGGCGGTGAACGCCCCGTACGGCCCCTCGGCCCGCACGCGCGTACCGGGCTCGAGCCGGGCGACGGCGGCACTGTGGCCGCCGAGGTCCTTGACGGTGAAGCGGAGGTACCGCGGGTGGGGCGGGGCGGAGAGTGAGTACGGGTTGGCGGCCCAGCGCAGCCCGGGTGCCTGGAATTGGAGCCGGAAGAACTGGCCCGCCTCGGCGCCGAGTTGGTCCAGGCGCTCGCCGGTGACGAACAGCGAGACCACACCCGGGCCCTCCTGCCGGACTTCGGCCACCCGCATCCGGTGGCGGCGGTCGCGCCAGGAGGGCACGGCGAAGCGGTACCAGCCGAGCAGGGCGGCGGTGCCGAGGTACAGCGTGTACCAGACGGCACGCTCGGGACCGCCGCCGAGGTCGGTACCGTCGGCAAGTTGGTGGCCGAAGCCGAGTGCGACCGCCAGGTACGTCGCCAGGTGCAGGTAGTACCAGAGCTCGTAGCTCATCCGGCGGCGTGCCACGCGGGCGCTCACCGCACCGGTCCCGAACATGATCAGAGTTGCCAGCGCCGCCTTGATCATTTCGGGGTAGTGGAACACCAACCGCACCCCTTCGCCGACCAGGCCGCGCCCGTCTGTCAGCGCGTAGCCCCAGGTGACGGTCAGGACGTGCGCGGCGACCAGGCCGACCAGCCAGCGACCGCCGCCCGCGTGCCAGCGCGCCAGGCGGTCCGCGCCGACCTCGCGCTCCAGCAGCGGTATCCGGGCCATCAGGAGCAGCAGCACCGGCGCGGTGTACCCGGCCAGCAGGCCGGTGATCCGCCCCGCACCGGTGAGCCAGTCCGCGGCGCTGCTCACTTCGGCCGTGCCCTGCCACCAGACGGCCAGAACTCCGGCGGCTCCCACCGCGATCAGTGCCTGCGCGAGCCGCACCACCGTTCCGGGTGGAAGGGCTCGCCCGACCCGGCGGTGGCCGGCCGTCCCCGCCGGTCGGACACCGCGCGTTCGTGTCGGTGCATCCATCCCGGCCTCCTCTCCACTCGCACTCGCCGTCGCTGCTCGGCAACCCTGGCACCGCAAGCTCTCAGTTCCCTCTGAACGCGATGCCTCCGATGCCCATCGGTCGGCGCGTTCTCGCAGGTCAGTGACGTTCGGCCGGGGTGAACGGCAGAAGTGGATCTCATAGCCTTCTCATCGGGGGAGCGACAATGGATCCAGCCACCGCCCCAGAGCCCTTTGGACCCGCATGGACACCCCCTCCCCTGCCCAGCCGCCACCCTGGCGGATCCTGGTCGTGGACGACGAACCCGACCTGGTCGAGGTGGTCTGCGGCGCGCTCAGGTACGAGGGCTGGCAGGCGCGCGGTGCGCAGGACGGCCCGAGCGCCGTGGCGATCGCCGCCGATTGGCACCCGCATGCCGTGGTGCTGGACATGATGCTTCCCAGCCTCGACGGCATGCAGGTGCTGGAGCGGATCCATGCCACCGGTCCGGAGGTACGCGTGCTGTTCCTGACCGCCAGGGATGCCGTGGAGGACCGGATCGCCGCGCTGGCGGCCGGCGGGGACGACTACGTGACCAAGCCCTTCAGTCTCGCCGAGGTGGTGGTCCGCCTTCGCGGCCTGCTGCGCCGGGCCGCGCCGGCACGGCCGGAGCGTGTCGAACCCCCGGCGCACGCCTTGGTCCTGGGGGACCTGGTGCTGGACGATCAGGCCCGCGAGGTCACCCGCGCCGGTGACACCGTCGACCTGAGCCCCACCGAGTTCGCACTGCTGCGGCTTCTGATGGGCCACCCGCGCCAGGTCCTGAGCAAGGCGCAGATCCTGGATGCGGTCTGGTCCTACGACTTCGGCGGCCAGGCCCACGTGGTCGAGCTCTACATCAGCTATCTCCGCAAGAAGATCGACGCCGGCCGGCCACCGATGATTCACACCGTTCGCGGGGCCGGCTACCTGATCAAGGCGCCGCAGTGATCGCCCCGGCGGCCCGCCGCGCCACCGCGCGTCTGCCCGTGCCGCGCACCCTGCGGGCCCGTCTGGTCACCGGCCTGCTCGCCCTGCTCCTGCTGACCTGCGGCGGGGTCGCCCTCGCCACCACCGAGGCGCTCCGCCACTTCCTGGTCGACCGCCTCGATCAGCAGCTCTCCGACACCTCCGGCCGCTACGCCGCCAGTCTGGAACACCGGGACACCCGAGGCCCGGGAACCGCGGGGAGTCGAAGCGACACCCGCGCCCAGGCACCCGGTACCTTCGGCGCCCGGCTGCTCGACGGCAGGGTGACCAACGCCGGCGTGGTCGACGGCGACGCCGACGATGCCGGGGTCGCCGCCGGAAACACCCCGGCCGACACCGACGACCAGGTACAGCTGGCCACCACCGACCAACGGGCACTGGCCGCGCTGCCGGTCGGCGGCGCGGCACGAAGCGTCCGCCTGTCCGGGCTCGGAGGCTACCGGGTGCGCGCCTTCGCCGGCCAGGACGGCGATGTCCTGGTCACCGGGCTGCCGCTGCGCCCGCTGGAGGCGACGACCCATCAACTCGTCAGTGTGGAAGTGGTGGTGTTCGCCATCGCGCTGGCAGCCGCCACGGCGGCCGGCGCGTTCTGGATCCGTCTCTCCCTGCGCCCGCTCGACCGCGTCGTGGCAGCGGCCGAACGCGTCGGGAGCCTGCCGCTGGCCAGCGGGGAGGTCGAACTCACCGTCCGGGTGCGGGAGGACGACATCCGGACCGAGGTCGGCAGGGTCGGTGCGGCGCTCAATCGGATGCTCGGGCACGTCGAGGACGCCCTCGCCCAGCGCCAGGCCGTCGAGGAGCGGTTGCGGGCGTTCGCCGCGGACGCCAGCCACGAACTGCGCACCCCGGTGGCCACCGTCCGGGGCCACGCCGAACTGGCCCTGCGGCACCCCGGCCCGACGGCCGAGCCGGTACGCCACTCGCTCACCCGCATCGACGCCGAGTCCCGGCGGATGGGGGCCATCGTCGAGGACCTGCTCCTGCTGGCCCGGCTCGACGCGGGGCGGCCACTCGCCCTCGGCAGCGTCGACCTGACCCGATTGGCTCTGGACGGCACCGACGACGCCCGCGCCGCCGGACCGCGCCACCGCTGGCGGCTCGACCTGTCCGAGGAACCGGTGGTGGTCCCGGGGGACGGTGACCGGCTCCGCCAGGTGGTGGCCAACTTGCTCGCCAACGCCGGCGCCCATACCCCCGACGGCACCGAGGTGACGCTGGCGCTCGAACGCGGTGGCGGCCGGGCGCTGCTCACCGTCACCGACACCGGCCCCGGGATCGACCCCGAGATCGCGCCCCGGATCTTCGAACGCTTCGTACGCGGCGACCGGGCCCGATCCAGGACGCACGGGAGCACCGGGCTGGGACTGGCGATCGTGCAGGCCGTCGTGGCCGCCCACAGCGGCACCGTGACCCTCTCCAGCCGCCCCGGTCATACCGTTTTCACCGTGGCCCTCCCCCTGGAGGCGCCAGCCGGCACGGCGTGAAGCGGCCCCGCCCGAGCACCGCGGCACGCCTGTCGGCCCTCTCCGATCGCCCTGTCGAGGCCCGGACCAGGCTGGGGACCGCAGCGCGATGCGCCGGGCACGGGACGGCGTTGCCGATTGCTCCGGGCGACGGATCGTGCGGCGCGGGCGATCACTGGTCGCCGGCCTCCGGGTGGTGCCGCGGACGGCCGGACCACCGGGGCTCCACGCCCTCCCACTCCTTCTCCCAGGCCGCCGACACCGTCCGGCCGATCACCCGGCACCCGAGCAGGTAGCCCGTGAGCGCCGCGCCGGACAGCGCGGCCAGGGCTCCGGCCCCGGCCAGGACGGCCCTCGTGACGACCTCCGTTCCGGGCAGCGGCGCTGGTACCGCCCGGCCATGGTCGTCGACCCAGACGGCGACCTCGGTCCCCGCGCCGGCGGCCGGAGCGACCTCGACCGGCCCACTGCCGCGCGTGGCCGGCGGGAGCCGCCACACCGCCTGCGCGTGGAAGCCCCCCGTCCCGGTGCGCGCACCGGGCTCGTCCGGCGCCGCCGCTGCGACGGTGGTCGCGATGGTCCGGTGCCGGTGCTGCCCCTCGTACCGTGCCTGTCGCTGGTCGATTCGTAGCACGGAGAGGGACACCAGCATCGCGAGGGCGAAGGAGATGGCCAGGGCGAGCGTCAGGGCGATGGCGATACGGCTGCGTTGGACATCACTGTGGCGGCTCAGGGGATTGGTCTCCCGGCCTGCCGCTCGCCGGATGTGCCGTCGGAGGGTGCTCCTGGCGGCGTCGCCCGTGGTCCTGGACGCTCCGGGTGCCATGGTGCTCTCCTCTCCGAGGAGTTCCGGGGACGACTGGCTTTCGCTTCTCGGCGGCCGGGGCGGGCGTGCGCCCGAGGTGTGCAGGTCGGATCATGACCCGAACCGTCGGCCGATGACGAGCTCCGGGTGGACGGTCAGGGGGCGTCGCCGTATGAGTTCATGCACATGACGCCGATCTCCTTCGGGTGGGTCCGACGGCCGAAGCTCGCCGCCTACCGGCCGGCGTGCCGCGTCCCTGTCGCCCGGCGCGGGGGTCGGTCGGGCTGCGAGGTGCGCCGACCGGCCCTGCTCACGGCCCCCGGCGGGCCGTCCACCGCCGGTCAGGTCCTGAACAGGGCGACCTTGAGGGCGCCGTTGTCGCCCGCGTCGGCGAACACGTCGTAGGCGTCCTGCATCTCGTCCAGGCCGAACCTGTGGGTGACCAGGGCCGAGACGTCCAGCTGCCCGGCGGCCACCATGCGCAGGAGCAGCGGGGTGCTGCTGGTGTCGACCAGGCCGGTGGTGATGGTGATGTTCTTGATCCACAGGGTTTCGAGGTGGAGTGCGGCAGGTCTGCCGTGGACGCCGACGTTGGCGACCCGCCCGCCGGGGCGGACGACTCGGGTACAGAGCTCGAAGGATTCGGGGACGCCGACGGCCTCGACGGCCACGTCGACGCCGAGGCCGTCGAGGCTCAGAGCGCGGATCGCCTCGTCGGTGTCGTCGTCGACTCCGAGTGTGTCGTCCGCGCCGGCTCGTCGAGCGGCTTCGAGCCGGCCGCTGGCGACGTCGACGGCGATGATCCGGGCGGGGCTGTGGAGCTTGGCGGTGGTGATCGCGGCCAGCCCGACCGGCCCGGCACCGACGATCACGACGGTGTCGCCGGGGCTGACGTGACCGTTGCGGACGCCGACCTCGTAGGAGGTGGGCAGGATGTCGGCCAGCAACAGCGCGGTCTCGTCGGTGACCCCGGCGGGCAGCTTGTGCAGGGAGTTGTCGGCGAAGGGGGTCCGGACGTACTCGGCCTGGGTGCCGTCGACGAGGTGACCGAGGATCCAGCCACCGCCGCCGGTGCACTGGCCGTACGTGCCGGTCCGGCAGTACGCGCAGCGCCCGCAGGCGGAGATGCAGGAGACCAGGACGCGATCGCCCGGAGCGAACGTCCTGACGCCCGGTCCGGTCCCGGTGACGGTGCCGACAGCCTCGTGGCCGAGGATGCGCCCCTCGGCCACCTCGGGGACGTCACCCCTGAGGATGTGCAGATCGGTGCCGCAGATGGTCACCGCGTCCACTCGTACCACGGCGTCCGCCGGATCGAGGACGACCGGATCGGGTACCTCGCCCCAGGTGCGGCGACCGGGGCCGTGGTAGGTCAGCGCCTTCATGCCCGATCACTCTCCGCGTTGTCGAAGGTGGCTCTCACCTTCGATGATGCGCGGCTTTGGGCACCACGCCGTAGGGCCGGTCGGTCCCGGGCGTCAGGGCCACCCGGGCCGGGCCCGCCCCGGGTGGCCGCTCACGCGCCGTCCGCAGGTCCGAAGCGCACGTTCTGCGGCCGGGGACCGGGCGGGGGTACGACGGCGACCGGACAGTGGGCGTGGTGGACGACGGCCTGGCTGACCGAACCGAGGCGGCCGAACGGACCCTCCGGCGTACCGTGGCGGCCCACGACGACCAGTTGGTGCGTCCTCGACAGGGCCACCAGGTGTCTGGCGGGCCCGGCCCGTACGGCGTCCTCCTCGACCGGTACATCGGGATACCTCTCCTGCCAACCGGCCATGACCTCGGCGAGAAGCCGCTGCTCCTCGGCCACCACGTGGCCGGACTCGTACACGGGCGGGAGCGTGTGGCCCGGGCCGAGGATCAGCGGGTAGCTCCAGGCGTGGATCGCGCGAAGCGGCAGGCCGTGCCTGCGGGCGCTGTCGAATGCGAACTCGAGGAGGTCATCGGACGGCTCGCGCCCCTCCACCCCGACCGCGATGCCGTCCGTCGCGTCGGTAGCGGGTGTCCGGACGACGACGACGGGGCAGGCGGCGTGCGCGGCGACGTGCAGGCTGGTGGACCCGACGAGCAGCCCCTGGAACCCGCCGGACCCCCGTGAGCCCAGCACGAGCAGCCCGGCCTCGGCGCTGAGGGCGACCAGCGCCTCGCGCGGGCTGGTGTCCACGACCCCGCTGCTGACCTCGATGTCCGGGTGCCGGGCCGCGGCACGCTCGGCGACCACCCGCAGTGCGTCCTCGCCCGCGCGCCTGGCCGCCCGGGCGTCCAGCGACTCCGGTGCCTGATCAGGCTCCCACAGCCACGCGTGGACGAGGTGCAGGCGCATCCCCCGGGACCGGGCTTCGTCCGCGGCCCAGTCGACGGCCGCGCCCGCGCTCTCGGGATCGTCGACCCCGACGATCACTGGACGTGCCATGACATGCTCCTTCGCTCCGTGCAGGCAAGGCGCCAGGGCAAGCCGGAACGCTCCTCGGGACCAGCAGCGCTGCCCTACTGTCGATCCTCGGACGGCGATCCCGCACCGGCAACCGGCACTGTCAGCTGTCGGCCGGACCGGAGGCGGTGGTCGGCCCCCGTGCCGCGCGGCGCCGGGCCGGGCCCTGGGTCCTTCAGGCCCGCTCGGGGGCCGTCCGGCCCTGCTGGAGGGGGCTCCGGGCCCATGCACGAGCCCGGGGAAGGAGCCGGCGATGTCCTCGTCCGATGACGGGCCTGCCCGCACGATGACCATTCGGACAACACCTCGCCCGGGGCCGTGCTCCCCGCACGGTCCGACAGATCCACCGCGCAGTTCTTCCTCCCTGCTCGGCCCGATGCTCGCCGCCTTCGTGGTGACCGCGTACCGGGACGGCCACCCGGGGGCGGGCGCCGGTTGCGGCGGCGCAGCTCGGCAGTCCGATGGCACTCGCGGCCTTTCAGATCCACCCGGACGCGTTCGCCGCCCGCTCCCCCGAACTGCGTCCCGACCTGCTGGACGACGGCGCCGCAGCGCGTGCTCGTCCGCCGAGCCACCGAGCCACCGAGCCACCGAGCCGCCGAACCGGTGCCGTCCGGGCACATGGGGCGGTGCTCAGGCAGTGCCGGCCGGGACGTCGTCGATGTCCCATCGGAGGTGGTCGGTGAGCCCGACGAGGCCGTCGACGGCCGCGACCCGGAGGCACAGGGCGGCCGCGTCGGCACGCAACCGGGTCCGTCCGGCCAGGACGACACGACCGCGTTCGCAGCGCACCCGCAGCGAGCTCGGTGCCACGCCGGAGCCGGGTGTGAGAGCCAGGGCCAGTACCTCGGTGCGAATCGCCTCGTCGTCCGTCCGCAGCGAGTCCAGCAGGTCGTGCGGAGAGAGGATCCCGGCCAGCCGGCCGTCGCTGTCCACGACCGGGAGGTGGTGCACGGACGCACGACGGGCGATGCGGACAGCCTCGCCGACCGTCCGGTCCTGCGCCACGGTGACGGCGGGGGTGGTCATCAGGTCGCCTGCGGTGACCTCGGCCGGGCCGCCGCGGGCGCTCTCCTCGCCGGTGTAGGCCGCGAGCAGGTCCGAGGCCGCGACCACGCCGATCGGGGCGCCGTCCGGTGAGACCACCGGCAGCACGCCGCGCCGGGAGGCGGTGATCACGGTGACCATGGTGGCGAAATCGGAGGTCGGGACGACGGCGATGGCGGGCCGGGTCATCCAGTCGCGGACCGGGGCCCCGCCGACGGCCCGCGCGGTGCCGGGGTCGGCGAAGGACCCGCTCGGCATGCCGTCGAGCATGCTGTGGTTCATCGTTCCTCCGGGGCGCCGATGCTCGGCGGCCGGCGCAGCCGGCGCAGGTACGGGTCGTAGTCGGGCAGGGGTTCCAGGCGGATCCGGGCGTCGACGCAGACGAGTCCGTCGGGCCGGGCGATCAGGGGGTTGAGGTCGGCCTCGGCGACGTGCGGGAGGTCGGTGGCCAGCCGGGACAGTGCGGCGAGCACCCGCTGCACGGCCGCCAGGTCGACCGGTGGCAGGCCCGGACGGCCCAGGAGCAGCGGGGCGCCGCGCAGTTCGGTGACCATCGTGGTGAGGTCGCGTTCGGTGAGCGGGGCGAGCCGGGTGGAGCGGTCGTCGAGGAGGTCGGTGGCGGTGCCGCCGAGGCCGAGGACGACCAACGGGCCGAAGACGTGGTCCTTCACGATGCCGGCGAGCAGTTCGAGGCCGGGCTCGGCCATCGGCTGGACGACGGCGCCGGCCATCCGGTCGCCGAAGCGCCGGGTGAACTCGCGGTAGACCGTGCGGACTTCGCTGTCCAGGTCGAGGCCGGTACGGACTGCTCCGGCCGCGCTCTTGTGGACCTGATCCGGCCAGTAGGCCTTCAGCGCGACCTTCCCGTCGTAGCCGACCGGGCGCAGGGACTGCGCGGCGATGACGGCGGCGTGTTCGTCCCGGGCCCAGCGGGACATGGTGAGCGGGAGCCCGTAGCGCTCCAGGAGTTGGGCGGTTGCCGCGGGGTCGAGCCAGCCGCCGATCGGGTGCGCTGCGAGGAATTCGTCGGCGAGCCGCCGGGCCGCCTCGGGGTCGGTACCGGTGGCCTGGGCGTCGGGGCCGGTCGGTTCGGCCAGCCATCGCGCCCGGTCCCGCGCGTGGGCGAAGGCCCGGGCGGCGGCGGCCGAGTCGGCGTAGACGGGGAGCCGGCCGCCGTCCGCGCACGTGAGACACCGGACCGGTACCTCCTGGCTGATCATGACGGCGGCCATGGGGATGTTCCGTCGGGCCGGTGCGTCCAGCAGCGCGCGGACCGGGTCCTGCTGGCCGTTCACGGACAGGGCGGTCGGCACCAGGCAGACCAGCAGGGCGTCCACGGCTCCGCTGCGTACCACTGCGTCGATGCACCGGCGCAGTTCTGCGGGCTCGGCACCTGCGCTGGTGTCCACGGGGTTGGTGACGCTCGCGCCGGCGGGTAGCAGGGCGAGCAGCTCGGCCGCCAGGTCGGCGGGCAGCGTCGGCAGGTTCAGCCCTGCCTCGCTGCAGGCGTCGGCGGCCAGGATGCCGATGCCGCCGGCGTTGGAGACCACGGCGACGGTGCCGCGGGTGCCGGGCAGTGGCTGACTGTGCAGGAGGGCCGCGGTCTCGACCAGTTCGGCGATGCTGCGGGCAGCGGTGATGCCGGCCTGGCGGAACAGTGCCTCCCGGGTGACGGTCGGGGTCGCGGCGGCGGCCGTGTGCGAGGCGGCGCCGCGGCGCCCGGCCGCGGAGCGCCCGGCGTCCACGGTGAGCACGGGGAGTTTCCGGGTGACCCGGCGGGCGGTGCGGGCGAAGGCGCGGGGGCTGCCGAAGGATTCGAGGTGGAGCAGGGCCAGGTCGGTCGAACCGTCGCTCTCCCACCACTGGAGCAGGTCGTTGCCGCTGACGTCGTACTTGTCCCCGAGCGAGACGAAGCTGGAGACGCCGATGCCGAGCCAGGCGAGCCGCTCCATCAGGGCGATGCCGACCCCTCCTGACTGCGCGGCCACCCCTGCGGTTCCGGGCAGCGGGAAGGCACCGCCGAACTCGGCGTCCAGGCGGACCTGCGGGTCGGTCTGCGCGACGCCGAGGCTGTTCGGGCCGACCAGGCGCATGCTGTGGCGCCGGCAGGCGTGGATGAGCTGCCGGGCGGTGGCGGCGTCCAGGCCGGAGGTGAGGACCACCAGGGCCCGGACCCCGGCCAGGCCGCACTCCTGCGCCACGCCGGCCACCGCGGGGGGCGGAACGGCCAGCACCGCGAGGTCGGGCACCTCAGGGAGGGCAGCGACCGACGGATGGGCCGGCTGGCCCGCGACCGTCTCGGCCTGTGGGTTGACCGCCCACACCGGACCGGTGAACCCACCCCCGCGGATCTTGAGCAGGACCGCCTGCCCGACCGACCCAGGTCGTCTGGAGGCACCGACCACCGCGACCGAGCGAGGCCTCAGCAAAGCAGCGAGACTGGCCACACCGGCGGCGCGGCCGCGCTGGTCGACCGCCTCGCGGTAGTGCTCGTCGGTCTCGTCGAGCGGCACCCGGACCCGGATCTCGCCCTGCTCGAGGTGGCGGTGGACGGGTAGCCCGAGGTCGGAGAAGAGCTTGTGGACGGCCCTGTTACCGGCGAGGGTGTCGGCCTCGATCGCATGAATGCCGCGCTCGCGGGCCGCGTGGACCAGGTGCTCGATCAGCAGGGTCCCCACGCCGCGGTGCTGCCAGGCGTCCGCCACGGACAGGGCCAGTTCCGCGGTGTCCGGGTGACCCGCCTCGGCCTCGTAGTCGGCCTCTCCGACCAGCTCGTCACCGGCCCAGGCGCCCAACGCGAGGAACCCGGGCCGCGGCGGCCCGCACAGCCGGTCGGCAGCGAGCCGCGGTGCCAGGCGGCTGACGCCGAAGAAGCGCATCCGGCGGCTCGCCTCGGACATCCGCACGGCATGCAGGTCGAGCGCGGCGGCCCGGTCCTCAGGTCCGAGCGGCCGGATGATCGCGGTGGTCCCGTCGGCCAGCAGGGCCTCTGCGGTGGGCGGCAGGTGCTGGGCGGTGGACATCGGCGACTCCCTCGGTCCGGCCCGACCACGGCGGAGCACGCTGTGGCGGGTCTGACTCCAGCGTCTGCCCGCATCGCCGTGGCACGCCAGGGCCGGTCGGCCCGCAAGAGCGGCCGGGAAGGCGCGGGCCCGCACGGTTGGGGCCCGTTGCCTGGTCTTCGGGCCCGAACGGCCCTGGTGCCGGGACCCTGGCCCGGCGAACGATGAGACTGAGCAAGCCACGGCCGACGGCTGCCGGCCGGGTGACGGTGCCCGTGACAGGAGAGGGACGATGTTCATGAGTGCAACGGCTCGCGGTCGCACCGCGGACCCCGGCGATGTCGGCCGCCGTGTCGCACACCGCCGTGAGCAGCTGGGCCTCACCCGTGAGCACGTGGCAGCCAGGTCCGGCATGGCCGTCAACTACCTCGAGTACCTGGAGTCGCGGCCGGCCGCCGTCGATCTGGAGACGATCACCGAG
The DNA here is from genome assembly GCF_040678895.1 of Kitasatospora sp. NPDC049258. Taxonomy (NCBI): domain Bacteria; kingdom Bacillati; phylum Actinomycetota; class Actinomycetes; order Kitasatosporales; family Streptomycetaceae; genus Kitasatospora; species Kitasatospora sp. NPDC049258. Next base: position 330,634 of record NZ_JBFAQT010000002.1, on the reverse strand, counting down.
CTCGCGGGCGCGCTCGACACCTCGGTCTGGTACCTGCTCGGCGGCAGCCTCGACCTGCCGCCCGGCCAGGCGGGACCGCCGCTGCGCCCGGTGGTGGAGGAGCTGCAGCCCTGGGAGTGCTGGGCGAAGATGGCACCGGGCGGTGTCGGCCGGGTCGCCGTATCGACAGCCGAAGGTCCACAGGTCGTACCGGTCAACTACCGCGTTCTGGACGGTACCGTGCTCTATCGCACCACCGAGCGGAGCACCGCCGCCACCGCGGTGGGCGCGCGCGTCGCCTTCGAGGTCGACCAGCTCGACGAGGCTCTCAGCACCGGTTGGAGCGTCCTCGTCACCGGCCCGGCGCATCAGGTCACCGAGGCGGATGCCATGGAGTGGTTCGGGAGACACGCCGACCCCCGGCCCTGGGCAGGCGGTCGGCGCGACACCTGGGTGCGGATCCGCCCGGGCAAGATCACCGGACGCATCATCCGCACCTCCGAGGCGACGCCCTCCGACGACGCACCGTGAGGCACGGACGCACACGCCCCCAGGGCTCCATTCCTTCCGACCCCTGGCATCTGGGCTACGAGGGCTTCGACCCGGCGGCGGAGGGCATCCGGGAGGTGCTCTGCGCGGTCGGCAACGGCTACCTGGTCAGCCGGGCGGCCGCCCCCGAGTCCCGTGCGGACGGCGTCCACTACCCCGGCACCTACCTGGCAGGCTGCTACGACCGTGCGATCTCCGTCGTCGCCGGCCGCACCGTCGACAACGAAGACCTGATCAACTGCCCGAACTGGCTCCCCCTCACCTTCCGCCCGCTGGACGGCACCTGGTTCACCGGTCCCGCCGCGACCGAGCAGCTGGAACTGGACCTGCGCCGCGGCGTACTGACCCGGCGCGCCCTGGTCGTGGACGAGCAGGGCCGCCGGACCCGGCTGACCCAGCGCCGGATCGCCAGCCAGGCCCAGCCGCACCTGCTCGCGCTGGAGACCGAACTGGTCCCCGAGAACTGGTCCGGCCGGCTGGAGGTCCGCTCGGCGCTCGACGGGGACGTGTCCAACACGGGCGTCGCACGCTACCGCGGCCTGACCAGCCGTCACCTCGTGCCCGACGGACAGGGCGCGGACCCCGACGGCACCCTGTGGCTCCAGGTGGCCGCCACCGGGTCGCCGCTGCGCATCGCACTCGCCGCCCGCACCCGCGCGCACCAGGCCGGAACCCCCCTTCCGGCGGCCCGTACCGACGAGGTCAGGGAGGGTCTGGCCGCCCAGGTCCTGGTCCTGGAGGCGCAGCAGGGATCACCCGTCACCGTCGAGAAGACGGTGGCGGTTCACACCTCCCGCGACCCGGCCATCGGCGCGCCCCTTCGCGCCGCCCGCACGCTGGTGACGCAGGCCCCGGACTTCGACCGTCTCGTCCGTGACCATGCCCTGCGGTGGACGGAGCTGTGGCGCCGGTGCCGGATCGACGCGGACTTCGACGGTATCGGCGCCGTGCGACTGCACCTGTTCCACCTGCTGCAGACCTACTCCGAGCACTCGGTCGACCTCGACGTCGGCATCCCGGCGCGGGGCCTGCACGGCGAGGCCTACCGCGGTCACGTCTTCTGGGACGAGCTGTTCGTCCTCCAGCTGCTCAACGTGCGCTTTCCCGAGCTGGCCCGGGCCGTGCTGCGCTACCGCCACCGCCGGCTCGACACCGCCCGGCAGGCCGCCCGGGCAGCCGGCCTGCGCGGCGCGATGTACCCCTGGCAGAGCGCCTCGGACGGCCGTGAGGAGTCCCAGCAGCTGCACCTGAACCCGCTGTCCGGGCGCTGGCTGCCCGACCGGACCCACCTCCAGCATCACGTCGGCTCCGCCGTCGCGTACAACGTCTGGCAGCACTACCAGGCCACCGGTGACACGGACTTCCTCGCCACGACCGGCGCCGAGATGCTCCTGGAGATCGCCCGCTTCTGGTCCTCGGCCGCGACCTGGGACCCCGCGCGTGAACGGTATTCGATCCGGGGCGTCCTCGGGCCTGACGAGTACCACGACGCCTACCCCTGGTCGGACCGGCCCGGGCTGGACGACAACACCTACACCAACGTGCTGGCCTCCTGGGTGATCGCCCGCGCCCTCGACACGGTCGACGTCCTGCCGGGCTACCGGCGCGACGAGCTGCTGGAGCGGCTCGGGCTCGACCAGGGTGAGCTCGACCGCTGGCAGGAGTTGAGCCGCCGCCTGCATGTGCCGTTCCACGACGGCGTGCTCAGTCAGTTCGACGGGTACGAACGTCTGGCCGAACTCGACTGGGCGGCCTACCGTCGGCGCTACCCCGACCTGCGCCGGCTCGACCGGATCCTGGAGGCCGAGGGCGACACGGTCAACCGCTACAAGGCGTCCAAGCAGGCGGACGTGCTCATGCTGTTCTACCTGTTCTCCGCCCGCGAGGTCCGCGACCTCCTGCGCCGGCTCGGCTGTCCGGCCGGCCACGAGCTGCTGCGCCGCACGACCGACCACTACCTGCGGCGCACCGTCCACGGCTCGACACTCAGCGCCGTGGTGCACGCCTGGGTCCTGACCCGCACCGACCGCCGCGCCTCCTGGCGCTACTTCCGCGACGCCCTCGACGGCGACCTGCGCGACGTCCAGGGCGGCACCACTGCGGAGGGCATCCACCTCGGCGCCATGGCCGGCACCGTCGATCTCCTCCAACGCTGCTACACCGGCCTGGAGATCCGCGAGGACACCCTGTGGCTCGACCCCCGCCTGCCGTCGGCGATCGGCCGGATGGAACTCGATCTCCGGTACCGCGGCCACTGGGGCATCGCCCTCTCCGTCGACCGCAGCACCGTCACGGTCAGCCTCCGCGAGAGCCGGCAGGACCCCATCCGGGTCGGCTTCCGCGGCTCGGCCACGACCATCCGGCCGGGCGAGGCCCACCGCTTCACGGTCTGAGTCCGGGCCGTCCCCGGCCCGTGGTGGTCGAGGCAGGTGACGCATCAGGGGGCCCGACGGGCCGGGAGCCCGAAGGACGCCGCGACACCGGCCGGGCCGACTGCGGCGACACGCCGTTGACCAGCACAGCCCGCCGCGCCCAGCAGGGCCTGGCGAGGCCGAGCCACGGGTGGGCCCCCGGGGGTTGCCCGGCCGTTGCGTTGGGGCCACTCGGCCCTGCCATCAGATGCTGACCGTGCCTACGGTACGAACAGGGCCCAGGATTCGGGCCGCCCACGATCACCGGTGGAGGAGCCATGGCATCCGCCAGCAGACGCCGTCCGATCGTCTTCGGTGTCGATGCCCGAGGCCCGAGCCTGCTCGCGACGTCCTGGGCTGCCGACGAGGCGGATCGCCGGAGACTGCCGTTGCTGCTGGTCCATGCCGTCCCACAGCCGACCACGGATCTGCGGGGCTTCGAACAGCGGTACCGCGAGGAGCTGCATCACAACGGCAGGCAGATGCTCGACAAGGCCGCGGCATTCGCAGGCGAGCGGCGGCCCGGCCTGGAGATGACCAGTTCCCTGGTGGACGGCAATCCGGGCCAGGTGCTGTGCCGGGAATCGCGGCAGGGCGAACTCGTGGTGCTCGGCTCGCGACGGCTCTCCCGTGCCGCGGAGTTTCTCAGTGCCTACTCGGTGACCGTCCCGGTCAGTGCCCAGGCCTCCTGCCCGGTGGTGGTCGTGCGTGAACCCGAGCACATCACCCAGGCCCCGCCCTACCTCGTGGTCGGAGTGGACGGCAGCCCGTCGTCGGCCGCCGCCACCGACACCGCTTTCGACCTTGCGGCCCGACGGGGAGCCGCCCTGCGAGCCATCTGGGTCTGGCAGTCGCAACTGATCGCCCGCGTCGACGAGCAGACGGCCGTCCAGACGCTGCGGCGGCTGCTGACCGAGACCACCGCCGGGCACGCCGCCAGGTACCCCGACGTGGAGGTGACGCACGAGGTGATCCGCGGCCACCCCGTGGAGGAACTGACCAATGCCTCGAGACACGCCCTCGCCGTCGTGGTGGGGCGTCGCGGACACGGCGGTTTCACCGGTATGCGGCTCGGCTCCGTGCCGCACGGCCTCCTGCACCACGCGCACTGCCCGGTCGTCACCGTGCCCTGGCCGGCCGACCACCCGAGCGCATGAGGCCCGACGGTCCAGGCACCCTGCGCCAGGACGCGAACCCACGGCTCGACGAACGGGATGCCCCCGACCCGCGCGAGCCGGTCGCTCTGCTCTTCCGGGACCTGCGCACCTCCGAGCGGGGCCTGCCGGAACGCGAGGCGGCCCGCCGCCAGGCCGTGTACGGTCCCAACACGCTGGCCCGGCGTGGCGGGCGGCGCTGGCCCCGTGAGCTCGCGCAGCAGTTCAGCCATCCGCTGGCCCTGCTCCTCGCGCTCGCGGCGGTGCTCGCAGCCGTCAGCGGGGCTCCGGCGCTGGCGGTGGCGATCGTGGCCGTGATCCTGCTGAACGCCGCGCTCGCCTTCGCCCAGGAGCAGCAGGCCGAGAAGGCCGTGGAGGCGTTGGCCGCCTTCCTTCCCGAGCAGGCGACCGTGGTCCGCGACGCAGTGCGGCGGGAGGTGGCGGCCGTGTCGCTGGTCCCCGGGGACGTGTTGGTGGTCGAGGAGGGCGAACGCATCTCCGCCGACGCCCGGTTGCTGTCCGGCGGGGTGGAGGTGGATCTCTCGGCGTTGACAGGTGAGTCGGTGCCGGTGTTTCGCTCGGCGGAGCTGGTGGACGTCGAGGGATCACTGCTCGACGCCCGCGACCTGCTGTTCTCCGGGACGGCCTGCACCGGCGGACAGGCACAGGCCGTGGTCACCGCCACCGGGATGCACACCGAGCTGGGGAGGATCGCGGCGCTGAGCCAGCGCACCCGGCGCGAGGAGAGTCCGCTGGAGCTCCAGGTCAAGCGGGCCGCCAGGCTGATCGCGCTGGTGGCGATCGGGGTGGGGCTGGCCTTCCTTCCGATCGGCCTGGCCGCCGGGCTGTCGCTCGCGGCCGCGGTGAGCTTCGCGATCGGTCTGCTGGTCGCCAATGTGCCCGAGGGTCTGCTCCCGACGATCACGCTGTCGCTGGCCTCCGGGGTACGCGACCTGGCCAGGCGCGGGGCGGTGGTCAAGCGCCTCTCCGCCGTCGAAACGCTCGGTTCGACCACGGTCGTCTGCACCGACAAGACCGGCACACTGACCGAGAACCGGATGCTGGCCATCGCCGTCTGGACGCCGAGCGGCGAGACCGCCGTCGACGGTCCGTCGGATCCGGCGCCGGAGGTCCGGCAGCTCGCCGCGACGGCGGCAGCCTGCACCACGGCCCACCCCGACGCAGGCCACGGCGACCCCACCGAGGTGGCCCTGCTCGATCTGGCCGGCCGGCTCGGTGTGGCGTGCGTGCCCGAGCAGCGCGATCTCGACCGGCGGGCGCTGTTCCGTTTCGATCCCCGCATCAAGCTGATGACGACTGCGGACGCCGAGGACGGCACGGTCGTCCTGCACACCAAGGGCGCACCCGAGGAAGTCCTCACCCGGGCCGACCGGATCCTCGAGCACGGTGTGCAGCGGCTGGTCACCCCGGCCGACCGGACCGCGGTGGTGCACGCCGTCGGCACCCTGGCCGCCCGGGGACTACGGGTGCTCGCCGTGGCCCGGCGGCCCCTTCCGCCCGGCCAGGCTCCGCCCGAGCGGCGTGAGGAGGCCGAGCAGAACCTGTGCCTGGTCGGCCTGGTCGCGATGGCCGACCCGGCCCGGCCCGAGGTGGCCGGCGCGATCACCCTCGCGCACCGCGCCGGGATCACCGTCCACGTGGTCACCGGCGACAACGGCCTGACCGCCGCCGCCGTCGCCGGCCAGGTCGGTATCGGCCATCGCGGCTCCCGGATCGTGACAGGCACCGAACTGGCGGCCATGGCCGACCGGGAGCTGGACACGCTGCTCGCGCGAGGCGAGGAGGTGATCTTCGCCCGCACCTCCCCCGAGGCCAAGCTCCGGATCGCGGACGCCCTGCGCACCGAGGGCCACACCGTCGCGATGACCGGGGACGGGGTGAACGACGCGCCCGCGCTCCGCCGGGCCGACATCGGCGTCGCCATGGGCCGCTCCGGCACCGACGTCGCCCGCGAGTCCGCCACGATGGTGCTGACCGACGACAACTTCGCCACGATCATCGCGGCCGTCGAGGCCGGCCGGCGGACGTACGACAACATCCGCAAGTTCATCGTCTACATCTTCGCCCACGCCGTCCCCGAGGTCGTCCCCTTCCTGGTCTTCGCCCTCGCGGGCGGCGCCATCCCGCTCCCGCTCACGGTGATGCAGATCCTGGCCGTCGACCTCGGCACCGACACCCTCCCCGCGCTCGCGCTCGGCCGCGAACGCGCCGAACCCGGGCTGATGGACCGCCCGCCCCGCCCGCGCGGCGAGAAGGTGATCCAACCCGCGATGCTGGCCCGGGCCTGGGGCTTCCTCGGTCTGATCTCCGCATGTCTCGTGATGGGCGGCTTCCTGCTCACCCTGACCCTGGGCGGCTGGCACCCCGGTGACCCGACCGGCCCCGGCTCCGCCCTGCACCTGACGTACCAGCAGGCCACCACGGTGACCTGGCTCGGCATCGTCACCTGCCAGATCGGCACCGCCTTCGCCGCCCGCACCGAACGCGCCTCGCTGCGCTCCATCGGCGTCCTCAGCAACCGCCAGTTGCTCATCGGCATCGGGTTCTCGCTCACCTTCGCCGCCGCGATCGTCTACCTCCCGCCGCTGCACCATGTGTTCGGCACCGCCGCGCTCGGTCCCGGCCAACTGGCGATCGTGGCACCGTTCCCCTTCGTCGTCTGGGGCGCGGACGAACTGCGCAGAGCCCTGGTACGGCGCCGCACGCCCGCGCCCGTGACGCCTGCACGTCTCGCCCCCGAGCCGCCGCGGCCCCCTGCCGCGGCCTTGGGGCATCACCCGGTCGCCGTCCTGCTCGCCCGCCACGGCTGGAGCGCCCACCGCCTCACGCACGCCCTCGGCGTCAGCGAACAGAGCGCTGCGGAGACCGTCGCCCACGCCCGTCGGGTCGCCGCCGAGCACGGCCGTCAACCGCCGTGAGCGGCGAGGTCCGAAGGCAGCGTGGGGTCAGGCGCCGCTTCCGGTCCGGTCGACGGTCAGGTCGAGGAAGTGCGTGGAGCAGGAGATGCACGGGTCGTGGTTGCGGATGGCCCGTTCGCACACCGCGGTCAGCTCGGCGTCGGTGGGCTCCCCCGCCCGCAGGTGTTCCTGCACGGTGCGGCGGAGGTCCTCCTCGATCGCGTCCTGGTTCTGCGCGGTCGGCGGGACCAGTACCGCCTCGGTGACGGTCCCTTGCGCGTCCAGGGTGTAGCGGTGGTACAGCAGGCCGCGGGGTGCCTCGGTCGCTCCGTGGCCGGTGCCGGCGCTCGGCGGGACCTCGACGTACGGGCGCGGCGGGGGTTCGTAGGCCTCGATGAGGCGCAGGGCCTCGTCGACGGCGTGGAGCACCTCGACCGCCCGCACGATGATGCTGCGGTAGGGGTTGCGGCAGACGTCGCCCTTCCGGGGGTCGCCGAGTCCGGCGTCCCGGGCGGCCTGGGCGGCGACCGGCGAGAGCAGGCGTCCGCTGATGGCGTACCGGGCGAGCGGCCCGGTCAGGTGGCGGCGGCCGTCCAGCCGGGCGTGCAGGGCGGTGGAGTGCGGGACCTGGCTCTCCGTGACGTGGTCGCCGAATTCCCGGACGCCGAAGGTGCGGGTGGGCAGCGCTCGCCGGGTCGTGGCGGGCAGTGCGGCGGTGTGCGGTGCGGCCATGACGGTCGGGGTGCCCGATTCGATGGCGTAGGTGTCGGGTTCGGACAGGGCGAGCAGGTCGTGGTCGCACCCGGCGTCGGGGAAGTCGAATCCGGCCACCCAGCGCACGGTCAGCGCGGCGTCCTCGCGCGCCCGGCGCAACTGCTCGGCCAGTGGTCGCAGTTCGGATCGGCTGGGGACTCGATGGAAGCCGCCCAGGCGGACGTTGACCGGGTGGATCGCGCGGCCGCCGAGCAGTTCGATGATCGCGTTGCCGGCCTGTTTGAGCCGCAGCCCGCGTTCGACGTCCGCGCGCCTGGATCGGGCCAGTTCTACGACGTTGTCGCAGCCGTGGAAGTCGGGTGCGTGCAGCAGATGGACGTGCAGGGTGTGGCTCTCGATCCACTCTCCGCAGTAGATCAGCCGCCGCAGCGCGGCCAGTTGCCCGTCCACCACGGCGCCGCAGGCGTCCTCGATCGCCCGGCAGGCGCTGAGCTGGTAGGCGACCGGGCAGATCCCGCAGATCCGGGAGGTGATGTCGGGCGGTTCGGTGTACGAGCGTCCGCGCAGGAACGCCTCGAAGAAGCGCGGGGGTTCGTAGACGGCCAGTCGCGCCTCGGCGACCTCGTCGCCCTGGACCCGCAGATACAGGGAGCCCTCGCCCTCGACGCGCGACAGCGATCCGACGTGCAGGACCCTGGAGCCGCGATGGGTCACCGTTCCTCCTCCGTCCGTGCGGCCGCGTCGAACGCGGGGGCCGCGGTGTTGAAGGTGCGCAGCACCCGCACCACGTCGAGGGTGTCCATGCCGTCGCGGCGCAGCAGTGGGACGAAGGAGGGGAGGTTGGCGGAGTTGCTCGGCCCGAAGCAGCCGTAGCAACCGCGCCCGTACGTGGGGCAGATGGCGCCGCAGCCGGCGTGGGTGACCGGGCCGAGACAGGGGGTGCCGTGGGCGACCGTGACGCAGACCGTGCCGCGCTGCTTGCACTCGAAGCAGACGCTGTGCGCGGGGATGTCCGGGCGGCGTCCGGCCAGGTGGGCGGTGATGACCTCCAGGAGCTGGCGGCGGTCGATGGGACAACCGCGCAGTTCGAAGTCGACGGGCACATGGGCGCTGATCGGGGTGGAGGTGGCGAGCGTGGCGATGTAGTCGGGGCGGGCGTAGACGGCGGCCTGGAACTCGGCGACGTCGGCGTAGTTGCGCAGCGCCTGGACGCCGCCGGCGGTGGCGCAGGCGCCGATGGTGACCAGGCGCGCGGAGACGGCGCGGATGTGGTGGATCCGTTCGACGTCCTGCGGGGTGGTCACCGAGCCCTCGACCAGCGACAGGTCGTACGGGCCGGGGGCGCTCGCACTGGAGGCCTCCAGGAAGTGGGCGATCTCCACCTGGTCGGCGAGGCCGAGGAGTTCGTCCTCGCAGTCGAGCAGGGTGAGCTGGCAGCCGTCGCAGGAGGCGAACTTCCAGACCGCGAGCTTCGGACGCCTGCGGGGGGCGGCGGTCATGTCACAACTCCCTGACCAGGAGGAGGGGTCGGGCGGCCGTCCAGGTCACCACGGGGCCGTCGCGGCACAGCAGGAGCGGGCCGAGCTGGCAGTGCCCGCAGTGGCCGGTGGCGCAGTGCATGGTCCGTTCCAACGAGACCGCGATCCGGTCGGGGTCGGTGCCCCGGTGCACGAGTTCCGCGGCGGTGGCGCGGATCATCGGCTCCGGGCCGCAGACGAAGGCCGCCGCCGTCCGCGGATCGAGGTCGGCACGGTCGAGCAGGGTCGTGACGACACCGACCTCGCCGTCCCACCGGTCGTCGGGGCGGTCGACGGTGACCAGCAGCCGCGCCGAGGGGCCCCATGCGCGGGTCTCCGGGACGTAGAGCAGGTCCCGCGGCGTGCGGGCGCCGATCAGGACGTTCAGCCGCCCGTACTCCCGCGGCGCGGCGAGGGCGGCACGTACGAGCGGGCGCAGCGGTGCCAGGCCGATGCCGCCGGCGACGACCAGCAGGTCCCGCCCGGCCGCTGAGGGCAGCTCCCATCCCGTGCCGAACGGGCCGCGCACCCCGACCGTCGCGCCGGCCTCCAGCCCGTGCAGGGCGGCGGAGACCGCTCCGACCGCCCGGACGGTGTGGGTCAGCCGCTCCCCGTCGATCCCGCTGACCGACAGCGGGATGTCGCCGACACCGAACGCGTACACCATCGCGAACTGCCCGGGTGCGAAGGGTGGCAGCGCCGCTCGGACGGGTTCCAGCACGAGCGTGGCGGTGTCCGGCGCCTCGGGCGTACGTGCGACCAACCGGTAGGGGACCGGAGGTGCGGCCGCGGGCGCCGTCATCCCACTGCTCCGCCGGTCTCGGTGCCGGGTGGCCCGTAGAGGTCCAGCAGGCGGGCGCGGGTCGCTCCCAGTCTGCGCGCGATCACCGCCGCGACCCCGTGGGTGATCGCCAGACCGAACGCCGGGTCCCGCGCACACCCGGCGCGGACCCGCCCGGCATCGAACTCGGCGGCCAGCAGGGTGCCGCGGGCCCGGGCGCCCAGGTGCCAGCGGTAGGGCTCGAACAGCCAGGACCAGCCGAGCAGGTCTCCTTCCCCGAGGGTCTCCACGACCGCCGCCCGTCGGCCCGGGATGTGGACGTCCAGTGCGGCTCCCCCGGAGCGGATGATCCAGAACCGGTCGGCCACGCCGCCCTCCTCGAAGATCCGGGTACCTGCGGGGATCGACACGTCACGGGCGAACGCGGCCAGCCGGTCCCGGTGGCCGGGCGGCAGAGTGCCGAGGAAGCCCCGCTGCACCGGGGTCACGGCGGGCCCGCTCCCCCGGCCGAACGGGCCGCACGCTCCCGGTCGAGCGCGTGGGCCTCCTCGGTGATGTCGATGCCGACCGGGCACCACACGATGCAGCGACCGCAGCCCACGCACCCCGAACTGCCGAACTGGTCGAACCAGGTGCCGAGCTTGTGGGTGGCCCACTGCCGGTAGCGGCTGCGCGGCGACTCCCGGACCGGTCCGGTCGGCAGGTGGGAGAAGTCGAGGTCGAAGCAGGACTCCCAGTGCCGCCAGCGCTCGGCGTGGTCGCCGGTCAGATCCGTCACGTCCTCGGTGCTGGTGCAGAAGCAGGTCGGGCAGACCATGGTGCAGTTGCCGCAGGTCAGGCAGCGGGCGGCGACGTCGTCCCAGCGTTCGGCGGTGAGGGTCTCGCGCATCAGCGTCCGCAGGTCCACCGGCGGCATGCTGCGGCCCATCCTGTCCGCGGCTTCGGCCACGCGGTCGTGAGCTGCGGCGTGGGTGGCGCCGTCGGCCGGGCGGTGCGGGAGCTCGGCCAGGACCGCCTCGCCCTCCTCGCTCCCGGCCCGCACAAGGAACCTGTGACCGTCGCCGTCGAGCACCTCGGTCAGGGCCAGGTCGTAGCCGGGCCCCACGGCCGGCCCGGTGCCCATCGACACGCAGAAGCAGGTGGCGCCCGGTTCGGTGCACTCCACCGCCACGAGGAAGGCCCGCTCACGGCGCCCCCGGTAGGCCGGGTCGGCATGGCTGCCGCCGGTCAGCACCCGGTCCTGGATCGCGATGGCCCGCAGGTCACAGGGGCGCACCCCGAGGAACGCGTACGACGGGGGCACGGAGGCGTCCGCGGTCACCACCAGGCCGCCGTCGGCCGTGCGCTCGGCGCTCCACTCCCGCACCCGTGGCGGATGCAGGAAGGTCTTCCAGGACTGCGGCCCCGCACTGTGCGCGAACGCGGCACCGTCCTCGCGCGCCCGCAGCCGGTAGACGCCGGCCTCCAACTCGACCCCCCAGCCGTACGGCAGGTCCGCTCCGCTGGAGAGCTCGGCCAGCACGATCGCCCCGTCACGGACGGTCGGGCCGATGACCGTGCGGCCACGGCCTGCGAGGACCGCGATCAGCGCGCTCAGGCCGCCCTTGTCGATCACCGCCGCGCTGTTGCCGTCCGTCACCGCTGCACCTCCCCGGACCGATGCCGTCTTGCTGCCAAGTATGTGGAGCGACTCGCCTCCGGCGCGGGAAGACGATGCCGGCGTGGTCCAGGTGGCTCTGTCCCCACCTCATACGGGCTCCTACGGCGTCCGGGAGCTTGGCGGACCTCACCCGCGGGAAGGGCAGGCTGGGTGAACACGACTGCGCGGGTCACCGTGATCGGTGTCGGCAACGACTACCGGCGGGACGACGGCGTCGGCTGGGCCGTCGTCGGCCGGCTCGCGGAACGCGTCGGGATGCATCCGTTGCCGGGTGGGGCCGTCCTCGTGAGGTGCGACGGCGACCCCGCCCGGCTGATCTCCCACTGGGACGGCGCGGACCTCGCCGTCGTCGTGGACGCGGCGCACGCGCACCCCGGGCAGCCCGGCCGGGTGCACCGCTTGGAGCTGGACGGCGGGCGGCTCGCGCGGGCCGACAGCGCGACGAGCTCCCACGGGCTCGGCCTCGGCGATGCCGTGGAACTCGCCCGTGTGCTGAACCGCCTGCCACGGACGCTGATCGTGTACGCCGTGGAAGGAGCGGACCACTCCCCCGGTACAGGTCTGTCGGCACCGGTCCAGGCCGCCATGGAGAGCCTCACCGAACAGATCGTGGACCGGATCACGCAGCACCACGGCGTCGACGGCCGCTGGGACGACCCGTGAGCCGGCGGCCGTTCGAGCCCCGCCCCGAACGGCCCTGCCGGAGGCGCCGACCTAGGTGGACGGTGTGGACAGAGGCCCGCGAGGGAGGAGTCAGGACCGTGCGGCACCGCACTGTCGGCAACGTGATGACGCACGGGGTCGTCGCCGTACGGCCCGGCACTCCTTCAAGGAGATCAACCGCGAAGAAGGGTGGGCGCCGACTCGCCGACCGACCTGCGGTGTGGTGGTTTGTGCATGACTGTTGTTCCCGGCATCGGCATCCTTGCCGTCCCTGCCTTCCGGCGGAGGAGTCCCCGAACGGAGAGAGCGGTGATGCAGTCCGAAGACCCGAGGAACTGCGGTCGATCGCCCATCCGACAGCGGACCGGGGCGGGTCCTGCGAGCCGGTCGGGACACGGACCGCCTGCTCCTCACCATCCGGCGTCGGCAGCGAAGACGCATCGTCACCGATGACCACACGACCCGAACCCGGCGGACACGACGCCAGCCCCGTGTCCGACCGGGCGCGCGTCCGCTCGAGTGAGGACCGACGCCGTGCAAGTGGAGGCCGATGGGCGGGACGTCACCCGCACTGCGCCGTCGTGGCGGTACGGGTCGGTCGCACCCGCAGAGGCGCCTGCCTGCGGCGCGTCCGGCGCCGATACGAGGTGAGGCGATGACGGTCTCGGATCTGGCGATCATCGCCGGGCTGGTCTTCGTGTGGGGGATCCTGTCGGCGCGGCTGGAGCGTTTCGACGTGACCGGGCCCATCGTGTTCACCGGCGCCGGTGTCTTGCTGACCCACGGCCCGCTGGCCCCGCTGGGGATCACTCCCGGCCCGGAGGTGGTGAAGGTCCTGGCCGAGGTAACGCTGGCGCTGGTGCTGTTCTCCGACGCGTCCCGGGTCGGGCTGCGTCAGCTGCGGCCGGATCTGGGGCTGTGTCTGCGGCTGCTGCTGGTCGGACTGCCACTGTCCATCGGGCTCGGGACACTGGCCGCCTTCGTCCTGCCCGGGGTGGACAGCGTCTGGCTCGCCCTGCTCGTCGGCGCGGCGCTGGCACCCACGGATGCGGCGCTGGGTGCGGCCGTGATGGTAGACCGGTCGGTTCCGGCCAGGACAAGGCGGCTGATCAACGTTGAGAGCGGACTCAACGACGGGATCGCGACCCCGGTCGTGCTGGTCGCCATCGCGGGGGCGTCCACCGCCGAGCACGTCGGCGACACCGGGCCCGGGAAGGCTGTGACCGAACTGGCGCTGGGCGTGCTGATCGGGGTCGTGGTCGGCGGTGGCGGCGGACGGCTGGTCAAAGTGGGACGCGGTCGCGGGTGGGTGGCCGACGGCTTCGCCGGCGCCGCGGTCCTGGGTCTGGCACTGTGCTGCTACGCCGCGGCGGTGGCGCTGGACGGCAACGGGTTCGTCGCGGCGTTCACCGGCGGCCTGGCCTTCACCGCCGCCGGTGGCCCTGCGGCCACCCTCGTCCCCTTCGTCGAGGAGACCGGCGCCCTGCTCTCGCTGCTGGTCTGGCTGGTCTTCGGGGTGGTCGCGGTGGTCCCGGCGCTGGAGGCCCTGACCTGGCAGACGGTGCTGTACGCGGTACTCAGCCTGACGGTGATCCGGATGCTGCCGGTGGCACTCGCTCTGGCCGGAGCGGGACTCGGCCGACCCGCCGCACTGTTCGTCGGCTGGTTCGGACCACGCGGCCTGGCATCCGTCGTCTTCGGGCTCCTCGCACTGGAGGACCTCGACGGGCCTGCGGCGCGGCCGGCGGTCACCGTGATCGCGTTCACGGTGCTGCTCAGCGTCCTGGCCCACGGGCTCACCGCACACCCGCTCGCCAAACGCTACGGCCCCCGTCTCACCGCCTCGCACGGAGCGGCTGGCACCCCCACCACCACGGCCGAAATCCCCGAACGACGCCTCATCCGCCGCACCCCGCGGCACGGTCGGCTCAGGGAGTGAAAGCCACAAGCAGCGTCGGCATCAGGGCGCGGGGCGCCCGATCGCGTTTCCCGTGCGCGCGCAGCACCATGGAGGGAACAACCGTGTCAGGAGGTCGAGATGGCCGGCGAACTGCTCCGGAGGCGTGCGCAGTGGCCTCCGATCCCGGACCTGATCGAGGCCTTCAGGATCGCGCCTGCCGTGTCACCGCGATGAGCGGCACCGAAGTGTCCGGTCCGCTTGCGGCGGGAAGCGGTGGGAAGGCTCCACTGTCGGAGACCACGTCCGCGATCCTCACGCTGACGGTGAACCCCACCGTCGACATCTGCTGTGAGGTCGACCGCTTGACCGACGTCGGCAAGACCCGTGCCCGGATCAGGTTCGTGGCTGCCGGCGGCGGAGGAATCAACGTCGCCCGGGGCGTATCGCGCCTCGGAGGCCGGGCGACCGCCGTCCACACGGCCGGCCGCGAGGTCGGCCGGCGCCTGAACCGGCTACTGGACGAGGAGGGGGTCGACCACCTCGCCCTCGGGATCGCGGGTGAGACGCGCGAAGCATTCGTGCTGTTCGAAACCGAGTCACGCCGCAGCTATCACATCGTGCCGCCAGGCCCGCGGCTGGAGGAGGACGAGGGAAGGCGCCTCCTGGACGTGCTGGACCGGGCAGCCGGCAGTCACCAGTACGTCGTGGCCAGCGGCAGTCTGCCCAGCGGCCTGCCCGATGCCTTCTATGCGGCTGTCGCCCGCCGGGTCGAGGAGGCCGGGGCCCGGCTGGTGCTGGACACCTCGGGACGGGCCCTGCGCGAGTCGCTGCACGAGGGCGTCTTTCTGCGGAGGTGCAACAATCACGAGGCCTCCGGCCTCGTCGGCCGGGCCGTCCGGAGCTTCGACGACGCCCGCGCCGTCAACGAGTACCTGCTCGCCGCAGGAGCGACCGAGATCGCCATTACCACCCTCGGCGAACTGGGCGCACTCTGTTCGACCAGCCAAGGCCACAACGAGTTGCGAGCCCCGCCGTTGCCCGGGGAGCCGCTCAGCGACGCCGGGGCCGGAGACGCCATGGTGGCCGCACTCACCTTTCGGCTGGCCGCGGGCGCCGATCCGGTGGAGGCCTGTGCCCTCGGGGTGGCCGTGGCTGCCGCGTCGGTGCTCAGTCCCGACACCGGACCGTTCGATCGAGAGGTGGCCGAATCCCTCCTCCCCGCGGTTGGGATAAAGCGGTTGGGATAAAACGGCAAGCCAGCTCATGACCGAGCTGTCCTCCCGGCCGTCCGTGCCCGGGCGCGTCGTTCGCTCGCCGGGCCATGCCGATCCAACGTCAGCGTCGACGTCTCCGCCGTCGCCTACTTCCGCGTCGTGGACGCCATCAAGTCGGTCATCGCCATCGAGAACGTGAACTCCGCGATCAACCAGATCGCTCAGACGACCCTGCGCAAGGTCGTCGGCCGGCACACCCTGGACGAGACCCTTTCCGAGACCGACCGCATCAACCTGGACATCCGCCAGGTCCTGGACGTCACCACGACCGAACGGGGCGTGGACGTCACCCTCGTCGAACTCAAGGACATCCAACTGCCCGACACGATGATGGCCCACCCGCTCGCCCTCCAGCCGCGCAACCTGCAGAGCCTCGTCGAGATCGCCGTCGACAAGAACAGCACCGTCGTCTTCCCCGCACCCCTGATGAGCACCATCGGCGAACTCGGCTCCTTCCTCTCCCGCGAGGCAGCCGCCGCCGCTCCCGCACCGCAGCCGCCCCTGGACACCCCGCTCCCGGCGAAGCCCGTTCACCTGCCTGCGCCCAACCCCGTTCACGTACCGCCACCCAACGGGGCAACCGGGACCCCGTAGACGTCGCCGTCCCTTTCCGTCCGGGGGGCACGCGGCGTTCGCCGGCGACGGATGGAGCGCATCGCACGGAAGGCCGACGGCCGGGCCGGTGTGTGCCCGAGTGGTGCCGGTGGGGTCATGATCCGAACCGTCGGCCGGTGACGAGTTCAGGGTGGATGCTCAGGTAGCCCCTGGTCGGTCGGTGCCCCCACCGGCGGGGGCCCCGGTGGCGCAGGTCAGCGACCGCGACGGGGTCGGTCACCAGGTGGGACCGGCCGACGATGAGCACGGTCCACCCTAGAAGCGTGTGCTCGTCGAAACGGTCCGCCTGGAACCCGACCACTTCCCCGTCCATCACGTCGACGCGCCAGCCTGCAGGCAAGGGGATGACCACCTCGCCGAGGCCGTCCAGGGTGAAACAGGACGGAGTTACGGCGGGCATCGCGTCATCGGTGTGGATGAGCCGCCCGATCTCCGTCCGCCGGAGCAGGTCCAGGCTCTGTTCCCGTGTGCACTCCTCGGCTCCGTGGCCGTCCGCCGATCGCCTGTTCGGGACATCGCGACTCGGGTCAGAGCGAACCATCGGGTCCACCTCCAAGTGCTGCGGCGGCAGGTTCACGGGCTGCGCGTGCAACCGATCCTGTCGGGTCCGACCGCAGGTCGCCGAGGGAATTCCTGCACATGACAGCGGGCACCTCCGGTGAGTCCATGGGCGGAAAAACCCCGCCCACTGGCCAGCGTGCGCGTCTCCGTCGCCTCGAACGGGGGGCTGCTCGGGCCGCAAGGGGCGCCGAACGGCCCTAATCCCCTGCCGCCTGCCCCTGGGCCCGGGGACGGACGCCTGCCAGTGCGGCCTTCGGGTTCTCCAGCGCCGAGTCGAGCAGGCCATCACGGCGACGGCACGACGCGCCGGCCGGTGCGGTGAGTTGCGTCCTGACGCCCGGTCCGGTCCCGGTCCCGGTGGCGGCGCCGACGGCCTCGTGGCCGAGGATGCGCCTCCTCGGCGACCATCACACATGGGCCGAGCACACGGAGCCTCCCGCTCAGGCACGGAGTGCACCTGCCGCGGTGACGTGGGATCAGGCGGAGGGCTCCGGCCGGCCGGGCTCGGCTGTCGCCTGCCCTGCCATCGCTCGTCGGACGGCGGTCCCGCACCGTCAATCGGCGCCACCTTCACGGGACGCGCCAGCCGCGGCCGGCCCCGTCCGCAGGTGATGAGCGCGCTCGAAGTGGTGGACATGGGCGTCGGGCCCCGGGAACACCAGGGTCACCCGGCCGGTGTCCGACCAGCGGACGTCGTAGGGCGGGGTGCCGTCCTCGTGGTGCAGGGCGACGACCTCACCGTCACGGCGTGGCGCGCCCGTGCTCGGGCCTTCGATGATCAGCTGGTCCCCTACTGCCGCCTTCATCCCGGCCTCCTTCCTGTCGGTGCGTCCGGTGGCGCCCACCCTGCGTGCGGCCTCGCTGGTGACGGGTCCAGCCGGGTCCGGCACGGTGTCCGAGGAGCCGCAGTCGCCAGAGCTGCCGGACATCCGGATGCTTCCACTCTCCCTCTCACCGCCATCCGGGGCACTGGGGCTGTCAGGCCGGTCAGGGGGCGTTCGGCCCTGATCTGCCGGGCGGAGGGGACCGCGGGTTGCGTGGTGCTCGACGCCGCCGGCCCTACCGCTGTGCGGATCAGCTCGATGGCGCCCGGCTTTCCGGCGGGGGAAGCGGTACCCGCCACACCAATCGGGTCCCGCCGTCGGGTCCTGCACCGGCCCGGAAGCTCCCGCCGAGGCGCTGCGCCCGCTCCGCGAGGTTGGCGAGCCCGCTTCGGGGACCGTCCGGCGGGAGGCCGACCCCGTCGTCGGTGACCGTCAAACCCAGCTCGCCGTCCGCGCTCAGGTCCACCTCGACCCGGTGGGCGCGCGCGTGGCGGACGGCGTTCGACAGGGCCTCTTCCAGAACGGCGACCAGCTCATCGGCCACCGGCGGGGGCACCCGAAGGTCCAGCAGACCGTCCATCCTCAGCCCGGGGGAGAAGCCGAGGCCGGCGGCGGCCCGGTCGACCGCGGCGACCACCCTGCCGCGCAGCCCGCGGGCAGCGGGCCCCTGCTCCCTCGCCCGCAGTCCGAAGATGCTGGAGCGGATCGTCCGCACCGTTTCGTCGAGGTCGTCGACGGCCCGCAGCACCCGCTCCGACGCCTCGGGGTGCTCGATGAAGCGGATCGCGCCCTGCAGGGTCATCCCCGTGGCGAACAGCCTCTGGATCGCCAGATCGTGCAGGTCCCGGGCGATCCGGTCGCGCTCTTCCAGCAGCGCGACCTGTTCGGAGTCCCTGCGGCGCTCGGCCAGCTCCATCGCCACGGCGGCCTGCCCCGCGAAACCCGCCAGGGGGGTGGACTCCTCCGGCTCGAAAGCGGGTCTGCCCGTTGCCCGGACCAGCATCAGCACACCGCGGACTCCTCCTGCCGCCGTGCCGATGGGTACGGCCACCGCCGGGCCGAGCCCGGCCCATCGCGGTGGCCCGGCCGTGATCCTCGGGTCCCTTCGTACATCGGGGGTGGTGACCAGCCCGCCGGTCTCGACGGCGGTGCCCACGAAGGACCCCTTCCTCGGCAGGACGAGCCCCCGGTGCACGTCGGCGTCCAGTCCGACGGCGACCCGCACTTCGAGGTTGCGGTCGTCGGGAAGGGGCAGCGCCACGACGGTCAGGTCCGCGCCGGCGATGTCGGCTGCCCGTGCGATCAGCAGGTCGAGCACCTCCTGCTGCGAGCCGCCCGCCAGCAGGCTGTTGGTGACCTCCGCGTTCGCCGCCAGCCAGCGCTCGCGCAGCCTCGCCCGGGCGTACAGCTGGGCGTTGTCGATCGCCACGCCGGCCGCCACCGCCAGGGTCGCGAGGACGGATTCGTCCTCGGCGTCGAACTGCGCGCCGCCGCGCTTCTCGGTCAGGTAGAGGTTGCCGTAGACCATGTCGCGGACCCGGATCGGCACCCCCAGGAAGGTGTGCATCGGCGGATGGTGCTCCGGCACGCCGTACGAGGTCGGATGTCCGGAGATCTCTGCCAGCCGGAGCGGCTCGGGATGGCGGATCAGCTCGCCCAGGAGGCCGTGCCCGCGCGGGAGCGGGCCGATGCGCTCGATCTGCTCCCGGTCGATGCCGACGGGGATGAACTGCGACAGCCGCTGGTCCTCACCGATGACGCCCAGCGCCCCGTACTGCGCGTCCACGAGAGTGACTGCGGCCTCCACGATGTGCTGGAGCACCTGGCCGAGGTCGAGGCCGCGGCCGACGACGAGGACCGCCTCCAGGAGACTGTGGATCCGGTTCCTGGTGTCGTACGCGGTGTCAGGACGCGACTTCGAGGCGCTCAGGCACTCGTCGAGTCTCGACTGCGCGGAGCCGGTGGGGCCCGGTTCCGAGGGTGAGCCCACCGCATCGCTCCGTTCGCAGGTGTCACGGCTTGCGCTGCCCCCTGGTCCCAGACTAGAGCGGGCGCCCCGGGCTGTCCCTCCGGTCCGAGGCCCCTGGCTGGCGCCTCCCGGGGCATGCCGAACGACGTGGAGCGACTCAGCCGGCGGCTCGTCCTGCGCGGCGGCCCGATCGCGTGCTCAGGCGGGTGAACAGTCGGTCGCGCAGCCCGAGCACCACGCCGAGCTGTGCCGCCAGCAGTGCGACGAACAGGACGCTCTGCCACGGGCGCCCCGTCTCGTGGGCCCAGATGCCGGCCGCGAGGCTCGCCGCGGTGACCACCGCCCCGAGCATCAGGACGTGCTGCCAGAGTCCGGCGCCGAGCACGTGTTCGTGCGGCGGACGCGGGGGTCTGCTCATGGTGTGCGGGGACACCGGCTCGGCACCCGTCGCGACGCCGGTGAGGCCGTGGGTGAGCAGGTTGATCCACAGGATCTGGCCGGCGCGCAGCGGCAGGGCGAGGCCGACGGCGGGGCCGAGGAGCATGACGAGGGTCTCGGCGGCGCCTCCGGCGAGTCCGTAGACCAGGAAGCGGCGGATGTTGTCGTAGACCCGGCGGCCCTCCTCGACGGCTGCGACGACGCTGGTCAGCTCGTCGTCGGCGAGGACGAGGTCGGCGGCCTGTCTGGCCACCTCCGTCCCGCGCCGCCCCATGGCGACGCCGATGTCGGCCTGTCGCAGGGCGGGGCCGGTGACCACGTCGGCGCGTGGGGCGTCGGCGTCGAGCAGGCCGGCCCGGACGGCGAGCGCGTGGGCGGTGGCGGGGTGGTAACCGGTGATCAGGACAGTGGTGATCCCGGCCCTGTGGCAGGCCGCCAGGGTGGCGGGAACGGCACGTCGCGGCGGGTCGCTGATCGCGGTCAGGCCCAGCAATCTCAGCCCGGTCTCGGCGTCCTCGACCTGTGTCGGCGGCTCGGGACGGTGGGCGGTGGCGACGGCGAGGACACGGTAGCCGTCCGCGGCGAGGCGGCCGGCCTCCCGGCGGGCGCGTTCGAGCAGGTGCGGTGGTTCGTCGAGCAGGGCGGTGTCGAGGACCGTCTCGGGGGCGCCCTTCAGGCAGACCTGGACCTCGCCCGACGGCTCACGGTGCAGGGTGGTCATGCGCTTGCGGATGCTGTCGAAGGGGGCTTCGCCGCACCGCGGCCGCTCCCTCAGGAGCTGGTCGTGGTCGCAGCCGCCCTTCACGGCGGCGGCCAGCAGCGCCGCCTCGGTCGGATCGCCGAGCGCGGTCCACCGGCCGTCCCGGTCCCGGGCGCCCTGCCCTGGGGGCCGCAGCACGGCGTCGTTGCACAGCGCCGCCACGGCCAGCAGGTCCTGGACGGGGCGCAGGTCGGCCGGCTCGGCCGGGTGGCCACCGACCAGGATCTCGCCGAGCGGCTCGTAGCCGCCGCCGGTGAGCGTGGCCGTCCCGTGGGGCGTCCACACCTGTTCGACCACCATGCGCCCTTCGGTGAGGGTGCCGGTCTTGTCGGTGGCGAGCACGGTCACCGAACCGAGGGTCTCCACGGCGGGCAGTCTGCGGACGACGGCGTTGCGGGCGGCCATGCGTCGCGCGCCGAGAGCGAGTGCCAGGGTGACGACGGCGGGGAGCGACTCGGGGACGGCCGCCACCGCGAGGCTGATGGCCGTCACCCCCATGACGGCGGGCGGCTGGCCGCGGGCCAGGCCGAGGGCGAAGACCACGACGCACAGGCAGACGGCCACCAGCGCCAGGACTTTGCCGAGGTCGGCCAGGCGCCGCTGCAGCGGGGTGGGCTCGGCTCTCGGCTGGAGGAGGGCCGCGATGCGGCCGAGGGCACTGTTCGCTCCGGTGGCCGTGACGGTGCCGACCGCCCGGCCGCGCACGACGACCGTGCCCGCCTGGACGCGCCGGGCGTCCGATCGCGCGCCGTGGACGTCCTTGTCCACCGGTACGGATTCGCCGGTCAGCATCGACTCGTCGACAAGCAGGGCGGATGCCTGCTCCAGCACCGCGTCCGCCGGGACGATGTCGCCCTCGCCGAGCAGCACCACATCGCCCGGCACGACGACGGCCGAGGGCACCGCGCGTTCCGTTCCGGTCCGCAGGACCCGAGCGGTGGGGGCGGTCATGGCGGACAGAGCGGCGACCGCGTTCTCGGCGCGGATCTCCTGGATCACCCCGACCGTGGTGTTGACCACGATCACCAGCGTGATGACGACGGCGTCCGGATGGTCCCCGATCGCCAGGGTGAGCGCGACGGCTGCCAGCAGGACCATGATCAGCGGGTCGCGCAGCTGGACGGCGACTCTCGACCACAGCGGCACGCCGGGCGCGGACCGGATCCGGTTGGGCCCGTGCCGCGCCAGCCGCCGGGCGGCCTCGATGTCGTCCAGACCCCGGGGCCGCAGATCGGACGGCGGCGTGGTGCCGGGCGCAGACGCGGTCACCTCGGCCTCCGGTCCCAGCCGGTACGGTGACCGACCGTCACCGCGGTCCTGCCGCATCAGGGAGGCTGCCGGGTTCGGATCCGCCCTGGTCCAGGCGGAACGGCGGGTAGTCGTCGGTCATCAGTGCGGCGTAGGCAGCGACCCTCAGCACCCAGCGGTCGAGGCCCACGACCAAATCGAAGATCCCGAGCGGGTAGCGTCCGGTCACGGCCAGGGCGACGCCGGCGAACAGCACCAGCAGACCCACAAGCCCGCCGCCGGCCCAGCCCTCCCGGCCTCCCCCCACGAAGATCGCCACGAGGGCGTACTGCGGGATTGCCAGCAGCCACCACTTGACCAGCACCAGGCCTCGGGACAGTTGCTCGGGGTAGGCGATGTCCAGGTGCGCGGGGTAGTCGGGTTCCTCGGCGAGGGTGAACGGGGGGTACCTGTCGGTGCCCAGCGCTCCGTAGGCGTAGTAGGACACCCGCCAGGACCAGCGCAGTACACCGAGATTGAAGTCGAAGATCGGGCGCGGGTAGCGGCCGGTGAAGAGGATCGCGAAGAAGGCAACCACACTGAGGAGGAACAACGCGATCCACAGGAAGAACAGGACGATCCAGTGCGGGATCGCCAGGACCCACTTCACCAGCCACAACCAACGTGACAGTGGCAGGTCGAGCCGCGCGTCGACGCGCACCGGCTGCCCGGTCACCGGGAAGGCCATGCGGATCATCTCCTTCGGATGCCGCCGGAATCATGGCTGTCACGGCGGTCATGCGTCTCCCAGCGCCCTTGGGCGGCCCAGGGCCGACGGACCCGCTCATGGCCGGCCGAGGCCGCGGTCCTCGGGGTCCAGGACGTCGGAAGCGGCAAGGCGGGGGGTCGGGGCGCCTTCCGGCCCGTAGCCGAGGCGGATCAGCACCTGCACGTAGCCCGGGCCGCTCTGCGGGTCGCGGGCGACCCGGCGCAGCTCCGGCCACTCCATGGCCTGGTGCAGCAGTGACGCCCGGACCTGGTGCAGGGTCGCGACCAGCAGGACGTGCTCCAGCGCGATGCCGGCGCGGAGCCAGTCCGCCGGCGCGTCGCCCCGGGTGGCGAGGACTGCGATGCACGGCTCCGCCTCGAACGGAGCCGGCGGCAGCGGCTCGGCGGGGTGGATGGCGGAGAAGTCCCGCATCGGCATCCGGCCCGCGCTGTCCTGCGGACCGAGCGCGCCGCGGGGAATCCCGTACGCGGGAGCGTCGGGCCCCTGGATCCAGCTACGGCTCTCCGCACCGCGGTCGGGGTCCGTGGTGTTGCGGCGTTCGGCCTCCGCGGTCAGCCGCAGCAGCCGGCTTCGCTCCTCACCTGCCGGGAAGCGCAGCAGTGCTTCCTCCGCCAGCGCGGTCTCGGCCAGCTGGTCGAGTACCGCGGCGGGGATCGGCGGTCCGGTGAACGGGGTCCGGACGGTGTGCCGTCGCCAGATCGCACCGTACAGCTCGGTGGTACTGGCAAGCTGGGCACGGGAGACCTCGTCCAGTTCGATCGCGGCCAGCAGGTCGGGTTCGGCGGAGTCGGGCAGCAACCGGACCAGCGGCGCCCAGCCCATTCGGCGGGCGGCGACGCGGAGGTTGAGGATCGCGGCTCCCACGGAGATGTGCATCGCACGCCGGTCCGGGTCGGTGACCGGCAGCGAGCGTTCCCGGAGCGCGCGTACCTGGAGGGTCGAGGTGTCCGGGTCCAGCCGGAAGTGCCAGGGCTGGGTGTTGTGGATGGACGGCGCGGCGACGGCGGCGGAGATCAGTTGCTCCGCCGCGGCGGCATCGAGGGCCAAGGTGTCCATGGCGTTCTCCCTGGTTCGGCGGGTTCAGCCGGATACCGGCCCGGCGGAGCCGGATCTCAGGATGTCCAGGCGGTGGCGGTACTCGTCGGCGTCGATCTCGCCCCGGGCGAAGCGTTCGGCGAGCAGTCGTTCCGCGGACGGCGGCGGGGCCGCCGGGGGGCCGGGCGAGCCCTGCCGGGGCAGGTGGCCGAGGTGACGGGTCAGGGCGAGTGCGATGACGACCAGCAGTCCCAGGAGCAGCAGGATGGCGATGGTCATGAGGCCGAAGCCCCAGCCACCCATGTCATGGCCGTTCCAGTACCTCATCGCGTGCTCCCGGTCGTGCGGGCGAGGCTGTTGCCTCCCTCCCCACGGTGCGCCCGTCGCGGGGAGCCCGGCTTGGGCCGACCGGCTCTAACTGCCGGGCCGGTCGGGCTCAGTGCGGCCGGGCCGGGTGCTGCTCGGTGTCGGCGTGCGCGGCGATCACGGCTGCCTGGAGCCGTCGTTCGACACCGAGTTTGGCGAGCAGCCGCGACACGTGGTTCTTCACGGTCTTCTCGGCGAGGTAGAGCTCCCGGCCGATCTCCCGGTTGGTCTTCCCCTCCCCCACCAGCACCAGGATCTCCCGCTCGCGCGGGGTCAGCCGGGACAGGGCAGACTCGGAGTCGGACTCGTCGTGGTGGCGAAGGCTCTCCATCAGCTTGCGGGTGGTGGCCGGGTCCAGCATCGACTGCCCCGATGCCACCGTGCGCACCGCGGCGACCAGGTCGGCGCCCTTGACCTGCTTCAGGACGTATCCGGCCGCGCCCGCCATGATCGCGTCCAGCAGTGCCTCGTCGTCGTCGAACGAGGTCAGCATCAGGCACACCAGCCCGGGCATCCGGTCGCGCAGCTCGCGGCAGACGGTCACCCCGTTGCCGTCCGGCAGCCGTACGTCCAGCACGGCGACCTGGGGCCGTAGGGCGGGCACCCGGGCCAGCGCCTGTGCGCAGGTACCGGCCTCACCGACGACCTCGATGTCGGGTTCGGCCTCCAGCAGGTCCCGCACCCCGCGCCGCACCACCTCGTGGTCGTCCAGCAGGAACACCCGCAGGGGCTGCCCGGAGCGGGGGGCTTCGGTCTCGTCCATCGATCGTCTCCTGAGCCGGACGGCGGACACCTGCCTCGATTGTCCCTGCGGCCCGGCCCTGCCGCACAGGACATCAGGGGCGTACGCACCAGGGTGACCGCCGACGTGGCCCGATGGGCCCTGGCCGACCGGTGCGCGTACGGCGCACCGTGGAGGGGACGACCCGGGAGGTGCGACGGATGACCACGAGCCGACGGTCCGGGTGGCGGCGGCTGAGCGCCGAGGGCGTGGGAACGTTCTTCCTGGTCCTGGTCGCCGCCGGCGCGGGCGTGGTCGACAGCGTCACCGGCGGTCAGGTGGGCCGGCCGGCCGCCGTGGTCGCCCCGGGACTGATGGTGCTGGCGCTGATCTACACCCTGGGCGAGACGTCCGGCGCCCATCTCAATCCCGCGGTGACCATGGCGTTCGCCGTGCGCGGGCACTTCCCGTGGCGGCGCGTCCCGGCGTACGTCGCCGCGCAGCTGACGGGGGCGATAGCGGCGGCCGGCGTGCTGCGCGCGCTGTTCGGGACGGCCGGGCAGGTCGGAGCCAGCCGGCCCGGGGCAGGTATCGGCGTCGGTGCGGTGTTCGCGCTGGAGGTCCTGCTGAGCCTCGGACTGATGACGGTCATCCTCGGCACGTCCTCCGGGGCCCGGAACATCGGCCACAACGCGGCGATCGCCATCGGCGGCTACATCGCCCTGGCCGGACTGTGGGCGGGCCCCGTCAGCGGGGCGTCCATGAACCCGGCCAGGAGCCTGGCACCCGTCCTGCTCGGCGGACACGGCGGCCCCTTGTGGATCTACCTGCTCGGGCCGCTCGTCGGCGCGGCCCTCGCGGTGCCGCTGGCCTGGGTCCTGCGCGGCCGTCCCAGCACCGAGGCCACCCGCGCGGCTCAGGGCACCGACGACATGGAGCCGCGCAACAGGCACACCTCCGATCCCGACGACTGGTCGAGTTGAGTGCCGGCCGACGGGGCTGCGGCGCCGGCGGTGGTCCATCGCACGGACCGCCTCGGGGATCGTCCGGCCGACGGCCGGCACCGGGCCGCGCGGTCCAGCAACCCTGGCCGAAGCGGCCCAGGACACCTGGGTCGCCCAGATTCCGTCGGGAGGTCGCGATGACGGCCGACGGCGGCACCCCTCGCCCCGAGCCCCGCCCCGGGTTGCTCTCCTTCCTCGGCGGGGTCGGCACCGTGGAAGTCACCGGGAGCACCGTGCTGCGGCTGCACCATGCCGTGGGCGGGCGGCGGGCGCGAACGCGTTCCGTCCCCCTCGGCGCTACGCCGGCTGCTGGGAGCGCAGCTCGTTCCCGATCTCGTGGGCCCAGCTCCGGATCTGCTCCGGGTTCCGGAAGTCGCCACCCTTGCCGTGCTTGACCAGGGTCCGGGCGATCCAGCCGGAGGTCTCGGAGGTCAGACTGCCGCCGAAGGTGACGTGCCCGCGGGCGTGCAGGCCCTCCATGGCCTCGGCCGCGCCGGGCACCGGCGCGATCTCGTGCTGCTCGGCGGAGCTGTCCACCGGGCCGCTGCTGAACAGCCAGACCGGACGGTGGGCCAGCGCCTCGGCGTTGCGGTCGGCGCAGCTCAGGGCAGAGCGCTGCCAGTGGCCGGCGTAGAGCGCACTGCCGAGGATGACGGCGTCGAACTGCGTCACGTCCTGGACGTCCGCGGCGGGGACGACATCGGTGTCGAACCCGTCCTCCGCCAGGGCACGACCGATCTCCTCGGCGATGCCGACGGTGGCGCCGTGCTTGCTGCCGTAGGCCACGAGGATCTTCTGCCGCTTCATGGGATTCCTCCGGTGGGTCGGCGGTGGTGGCTCCTGTTGCGTCGGTCCGGCCGACAGCTCCAGCGTGGCCCGAACGCCGTACCCGGGCCAGGGCCGCTCGCCCTCCTTCCCGGGCCGGTCGGCCCTGCCGCCACCCGTCGGCGGGACGCCGCGCGGGGGGTGCGAGGTGGCGAGCCTGATCCGGGATGCGGCTCATGCGGGTGTTCGTCGGATGTGCGAGTGCGCACGGATCCATCCGCGGGGACGGCGGAGCGCGTCGTGGCGGGCCGAGGCGGCGTCGCGGTCAGCTGGGCGGGCGGACGATCACCACGGGGCAGGAGGCGTGCATCGCACACCGCGTGCTCACCGAGCCGAGCAGGGCGCGGGCGAAGGTCCCGTGGCCGCGGCTGCCGACGACCAGCAGTTCGGCACCGGTGGCGGCGTCCAGCAGGACGTCCGTCGGGTTGCCCTGTACCAGGCGTTCGCGCACCTCGACCGGCCGATCGTCGCCGAGCACCTCGTGGATCTCCTGGTCGAATCGCCGCCGTGCCGTCTCCGCCTCCAGCGTGGGGTCGACCACGGTGGGGCCGGCGAAGAGCGGGATACCCTCCCACGCGCCCACCACGTCCACGGTCGCGCCCATCAGGGCTGCCTGCCGGACCGCCCAGCGCAGCGCGGCCTGTGACGAGGGCGAGCCGTCGATGCCCACCACGACACGGGCGGTCGAATCGGTCCCGGCCATGCGTAACCACCTCACTTCGTTTCGGTCACCTCCCACGCTGCACTTCCCCCGCCCGGTCCGCCAGCGAAGTTCCGCCGAGCCCGCCGGGGCGGGGATCACCGGACCGGGGCACTCCCGGCCATCACCTTGGGGCCGCTCGGCCCTGCCGCCCCCGCGCCGTACGCGCCTACGGTACGAACAGGGCCCGGCATCGAGTGGGCCGCCCACGATCACCGGTGGAGGAGCCATGGCATCGGCCAGCAGACACGGGACGGAGGTCGACGGCCGGGCGGCGGTCCGGAGCGCCGACCGAAGGGATGGACCCGGCGATGGCCGACGCCGCCGCAATCGACCCCGACTCGCACACATGACACCGTGTCGGCCGTCCACTCGTGGGCGGGGACAACCGGATTAGGGAGCTGTCCGCCATGTCCGAGCAAGCACTGACCCTGGAGCAGCTGCGGTTCCTGGCCGCCGCGGCGAGCGCGGCGCCCTCGCTGCACAACAGCCAGCCGTGGCGCTTCGCCCCGATGCCCGACTCCCCCGGCATTCGGGTCTACAGCGACCCGGAGCGCGCCGTACCGCTCACCGACCCGGACGGCCGGGCGCTGCACATCTCGGTGGGCGCCGCCCTGTTCAACCTGCGGGTCGCCGGACTCCGACTCGGCCGGGACCCGGAGGTGCGGCTGCTGCCCGATCCGGCCGAGCCGAGGCTGGCGGCCACGGTCCGCCTCGTCGGCCCGGCTCCCGCGGCACCTCCGTACGGACGGGACCTCTTCGAGGCCATCCGGCAGCGCCACTCCAGCCGCCAGCCCTTCGCCAACCGCGACGTGCCCGAGGCTGTCCTCGGCGAGCTGACGACGGCGGCCCTCGGCGAAGGCGCGGTGCTCTCCGCCCTGGAGGAGGACGCGGTGCGCCGGGTGCTCGCCCTGACCGCTGACGCCGAACGCCGCACCGGCGCCGACCTGGCGCGAATGGCCGAGACCCGGAGCTGGCTGCGCCTGGACGAGTCGGCCGAGGACGGGATCCCGGCCGCCGCCCTCGGTCCCCAGGACCATGACGCCCGTGTGCCCGTGCGCGACTTCACCCGCCGGACGCCGGCCACCACGCCGTCCCAGCGCTTCGAGGCGCTGCCCCAGCTGGCCACGCTCACCACCCACGGCGACCGGCCGGCGGACTGGCTCCGCGCCGGCCAGGCCCTCCAGCGGGTCTGGTTGCTGGCGACGGCCGACGGCCTGCGCGTCTCCGTCCTGCACCAAGCCGTCGAGTGGCCCGACACCCGCTGGGGCCTGCGCGACCCGGACGACGGCATCGGTCACGTCCAGCTCGTCCTGCGCCTCGGCTACGGCCCTCCCGGACCCACCACCCCGCGCCGGCCGGTCGACGAGATCCTCGACCTGAGCGGCTACCGGCAGCCCGCTGTGCGCGGAGAGTCCTCGTGCTGACGTACTCCACCGGCGAGGATTTCCTCCGCGACGACCGGACGATCCGGCGGGACACCGCCGAGGAGGTCCCCCGACGGAGGGAGCGAGCCCGGCAGTGGTCGGGAGCCTGGTCCAGTTCACTCCGTGTTCCCAGCCGGTCCATCCGGCCCCGATGTCCGGCCGGATCCTCCGCCAGGGCTTGCCGTCGGTCCCGACTACGGTGAGGTGGGTGGAGAAGGCACCGTCGTCGTATCCGCCTGTGAGGTACTCGAGGCCGTCCACCGCACCCACCTCGCCGTACGCACAGCCGCCCAGCGCCTCGCGGCCCGGCCGGGCGAGCGCATCGCCAAACTCACCGCCCAGCTCGCCGAACAGGAGACCCGCCTCGACACCCCGCGCGCCGGCTCCCTCCAGGTGAAGGCCGCCTTCGACCTCTCCTACCGCCAGCTCGACCACCACACCCGGACCACTACCCCACCCCACCGCCGACCGGTGCCGCTTCCACGACCTGCTGCGCCTGTTCGCCACCGAGCAGCTCACCCACGACCCGCACCTGGCTGGAAGCCGAACGTGCCCAGCGGCTGGCCGCTCTCACGCGGGCTCAGGAGCTCGGCCGGCACCAGCAGGTCATCGACGCAGCCGAGGCCATGCACTGGTTCTCCGAACACACCACGCAAGGGGAGGCATGGGCCGAGGTCCTCCACCGCTCCGTCACCTCCGCCCGCGCCCTGGGCAGCAAGCGCGACGAGGCCGTCCACCTCAACTACCTCGCCTGGGCCGACAACCTCTGCGTCCTCGACCCCACAGCCGGCCTGGCCACCGCGCACGAAGCCCTGGACGCGGCACACCAGAGCGACGACCGGAGTCAAGTCGGATGGGCCCTGGGCTACATGGCAGGAGCGCTGAACCGCCTCGGACGGATCGACGAGTCCATCACCCGCTTGCAGGAAGCAGCCGAACACCTCCGCAAGCAGACCGGCCCAACCAGCCGCCTCGCCGAAATCACCACCCTCGACACCCTGGGCAAGCAACTGTGCCAGACCGGCCGAGCCGACGAGGCCCTGGCCACCGTCCTGCGCCACCTCGACCGCCGGGACGAGGCCCACGAAGTCCTCACCCGCCGCCCATCACGCGCTCGTCGAACTGAACAACCCTCGTCACGGCGAAGCCGCTGCCGAACTCCAACGGCTCGCCGAATCCACGCCTGCCTGATCCGGACCTCCTCGCCGGGACGCACGAGCTTCGAGGAGTCGCAGCGGAACCCGCACGAACAGCCCGTCTCCCCCGGTTGCCGCGGCCGTGCCGAGTCGACAGGCGAATGTGATCGCCTGCCCAGCCCTGGTCACTCGAAGGAACTCGAGCCGGCCGACGGGCCGCTCCCAGTTGCCCACGGCCCTGTACGTCTCAGCCCACATGCGACGGGTCAGCCGAGCGGGTGCACGGCGGCGGTGTCGTCGGTCCGGTAGTCCAGGCTGGTGGTCACGTCGACCACGCCGTCCACACTCCGGCAGAGCCGCTCCATCACCGAGATCTGGGAGCGGCGCTCGACCGTGCCGCGCACGGTGACCCGGCCCTCGCTCACCCCGACGTCGAGGCCGTCCACGTTCAGGCCCAGGATGGTGGCGAGGACCTCGTGCCGGATCTCCTCGCCGATCGCGCGGTCCTGGCGGAGAAAGACCCGCAGCAGGTCGCTGCGGCTGACGATCCCGACCAGGCGTCCGGCTTCGTCGACGACGGGCAGGCGCTTGAGGTGCTGGCGCTGCATCAACCGGGCGGCCCCCACGACGGTCCACTCGGGCCTGGCACAGACGGCCGGGCTGGTCATCAGGCCGTGGGCGGTGGTCGCGTGGCTGCGAGAGCGCTCGCGGGCCGGCAGCTGCGGGGTGAGGAGCAGCCCGGTGGGGTCCTCCTGCGCGGCCTCGTTGATCAGGAGGTCTGCTTCGGAGACCAGGCCCAGCGGCCGGTCCTCCTGGTCCAGGACGGGCACGGAGGTGATGTCGTGCTCGGCGAGCAGGCGGGCGATCTCCTTGAAGCCGGTCTCGGGCCGTACGTGCACGACGGCCGTTGTCATCAGGTTTCCCACGATGCGGTGTCGCATGGTCGGTTCACTCCTTTCGGGGTCTGCGGCCGCCGGGGCCGCGCATGCGGTACGGGGAGCGAGGTGTGTTCAGCTCCTGGCGTGGCGGACCACGACGACGGGGCAGGGCGCGTGCTGGACGCAGTGCTGGCTCACGGATCCCAGCAGTGCGCCGGTGAAGCCCCCGTGGCCCCGACTGCCGACGACCAGGAGGTCGGCGCCCCGGGCCGCGTCCAGCAGGCACGACGCGGCGCCGCCCTCCACCACCACCGCCCGGATCCCGACCAGCCCGTCGGCGCCGACGGCTTCGGCGACGGCCGCGTCCAGCACCTTGCGGGAGGTGTCGGCGAGGTAGGCGACGGGCGGGAGCGGCACGCTCCAGCCGGTGGCCACCGGGTACTGCCAGGCGATCAGCGCCTCGATGCGCGCGCCGCGGCCGCGGGCCTGGTCGACGGCCCAGCGCAGCGCCTCGATCGAGGCCGGCGATCCGTCCACGCCGACCACGATCCGGCTCTGCGGTTCACCCTGCTCGTTCATGGTGTTCCCTCCCTCTGTTCTGCGGTCCTCTCCACCCTCGCGGGTCGGAGCGAGCGGCGGATGGGCCGAGCGGGCCACGGCACCGGGGACCTTCAGCCCAGGGTGCTTCACGTTCCTGCCCGAGGGTCCGGCCGGTTTCCGACCTGGAGTTGGGCCCCGGGCCCAGCGTGGACGACACCCGGATCGGCACCGTCACACGACGTGCAGACCGCGCGTCGCGAACACCGCACGGGCTGCGGCCGTCTGCTCGCAGGTGGGCACCGGGGTGTCCGCGAGCGTGAACTCCTGCGCGAGGGCACGCCACTTCGCCGTGCCGAGCTTGTGGAAGGGCAGGACGTCGACCCGCGTGACGTTGCCGAGTGAGGCGGCGAAGGCCGCGACACCCTCGACGTTGCCGGCGGCGTCGGTCACGCCGGGGACGAGGACGAAGCGCACCCAGACCTCTTTTCCGAGATCGGCCAGACGCCGGGCGAAGTCCAGGGTCGGAGTCAGCTCCTGGTGGGTCAGGTGCCGGTAGAGCGGCCGGTCCCAGGACTTGATGTCCAGCAGGACGAGGTCGGTGTCGGCGAGCAGCTCGTCGGTGGCGCGGGCGCCGAGGAAGCCGGAGGTGTCCAGCGCGGTGCGAAGACCGAGTTCATGCTTGAGGCGGTGCAGCAGCTCACCGGCGAAACCCGGCTGGAGCAGTGGTTCGCCGCCGCTGATGGTGGCACCGCCGCCGGAGGCGTGGATGAACTCGACGTATTTGGCGGCCTCACCGATGACCTCGTCCGCCGGGGTGCGGCGGCCGTCTCTCATGTGCCAGGTGTCGGGGTTGTGGCAGTACAGGCAGCGAAGTGGGCAGCCGGCGAGGAACACGACGAAGCGGGTCCCCGGGCCGTCGACGCCGGTGGAGAGGTCCCAGGAGTGGAGAGATCCACCGGCCCGTCGCAGGGGGGCGGCGGCCATGGTCGGGTGACTCGGCGTGCATGCGGGAAGGGCGGGTTCAGCCATGGCGGTCTCCGGAAGGGGCGGATGCCGGCGCCCGGTGGTCGGGGAGGGCGCCGGCATCCCGTGGGTGGTCGCGCCTACAGCGCTTCGTGGAAGGTGCGGTCGACCACGTCGAGCTGCTGCTCGCGGGTGAGGCGGACGAAGTTGACGGCGTACCCGCTGACCCGGACGGTCAGCTGCGGGTACTTCTCGGGGTGCTCCATGGCGTCCAGGAGTGTCTCGCGGTCCAGGACGTTGACGTTCATGTGGAAGCCGTGGCAGGTGAAGTAGCCGTCCAGGACGCCTGTGAGGTTGGTGATCCGCTCCTGCGGGGTGCGCCCGAGCGCGTCGGGGGTGACGCTGTTGGTGAGCGAGATGCCGTCCTCGGCGTACTCGTACGGAAGTCTGGCCACCGACATGGCGCTGGCGATGTAGCCGTGTCGGTCCCGCCCGTTCATCGGGTTGGCCCCCGGGGAGAAGGGCTGGCCCGCCTTGCGGCCGTCCGGGGTGGCGCCGGTCTTCTTGCCGTAGACGACGTTGGAGGTGATGGTGAGCACGGACTGGGTGTGCTCGGCTCGCCGGTACGCGGGGTGCCTGCGCACCTTGCCCATGAACGTCCGGACGAGCCGGACCGCGATCTCGTCGGCCCGCTCGTCGTTGTTGCCGTAGGCCGGGTACTCGCCCTCGACGGCATAGTCGACGGCCAGGCCGCGCTCGTCGCGGACGGGCTTGACCTTGGCGTACCTGATGGCCGACAGCGAGTCCGCGGCCACCGCGAGGCCGGCGATGCCGCAAGCCAGGGTACGCCGCACGTCCCGGTCGTGCAGGGCCATCTCCAGCCGCTCGTACGCGTACTTGTCGTGCATGTAGTGGATGACGTTGAGCGCGTGGACGTACGTCCCGGCAAGCCAGTCCAGTTGCTGGTCGTAGCGGGCCAGCACCGTGTCGTGGTCGAGGACCTCGTCCGGGATCGCGCCGGTGTCGGGGCCCACCTGGGCACCGGTGAGCTCGTCACGGCCGCCGTTGATCGCGTAGAGCAGAGTCTTGGCGAGGTTCACCCGGGCGCCGAAGAACTGCATCTGCCGGCCGATCGGCATCGCGGACACGCAGCAGGCGATGGCGGTGTCGTCACCGAAGCGCGGGCGCATCAGCTCGTCGGACTCGTACTGGATGCTGGACGTATCGATCGACGCCTTGGCGCAGAACTCCTTGAAGCCCTTGGGAAGGTGCGGGGACCAGAAGACGGTCATGTTGGGTTCGGGGGCCGGGCCGAGATCGTAGAGGGTCTGCAGGTAGCGGAAGGAGGTGCGGGTGACCAGCGGTCGGCCGTCCTCGCCGATGCCGCCGATCGACTCGGTGACCCAGGTCGGGTCGCCGGAGAACAGCTCGTCGTACTCGGGGGTACGCAGGAAGCGCACGATCCGGAGCTTGATCACGAAGTCGTCGACCAGCTCCTGGGCCTGCTCCTCGGTCAGCAGTCCGGCATCGAGGTCGCGCTGGAGGTAGACGTCGAGGAAGGTCGACGTGCGGCCGAGCGACATGGCCGCGCCGTTCTGCTCCTTCACGGCCGCGAGGTAGGCGAAGTAGAGCCACTGGATCGCCTCGCGGGCGGTCGAGGCCGGCCCGGAGATGTCGTGGCCGTAGCCGGAGGCCATCTGCTTGAGTTCGCCCAGTGCCCGGATCTGTTCGGCGAGTTCCTCCCGTTCGCGGATGAGCTCCTCCAGGCGGCCGGGATCGCACGCCGGGGCGTCCAGTGCGGACTTCTCGGCGCGCTTGGCCTCGATCAGCCGGTCGACGCCGTAGAGCGGCACGCGGCGGTAGTCGCCGATGATCCGGCCGCGGCCGTAGGCGTCCGGCAGGCCGGTGATGACACCGGCCTTGCGGGCGGCGAGGATCTCGGGGGTGTAGGCGTCGAAGACGCCCGCGTTGTGGGTCTTGCGGTACTCCGTGAAGACCTTCGCCAGCTCCGGCGAGACCGGGTAGCCGTAGGTCCGCAGTGCGCCGGCGACCATCCGCCAGCCGCCGTTGGGCATGATCGCCCGCTTCAGCGGGGCATCGGTCTGCAGCCCGACGATCAGCTCCCTCTCCCGGTCGATGTATCCGGGCGCGTGCGCGGTGATGCTCGACGGGACGTCGTACGCCACGTCGTACACGCCCTTGGCGCGCTCCTCGGGGAAGCGGTCGGTGATCTGCTGCCAGACCGCCAGGGTCCTGCTGGTGGGGCCGGCCAGGAAGGCGCCGTCGCCCTCGTACGGGGTGTAGTTGTGCTGGATGAAGTCGCGCACGTCGACGGCGTCGCGCCACCGGCCGCCCTGGAAGCCGTCCCAGGCCCTCCGAGTGGCCGGCTCTGTCTGCTGGGCAGTCATCTCTCTCGCTCCCCTTTCGATGTCCTCGCCACCATGGTGATCCGCCGGCCGGCTCGGCACCTGTCCGCAACGTCCCCGGTTGCAGGGCCGTTGGTCCCTCCCAGGTACCAGTGGAACGGGAGAGGTACGGAATCCAGTGCAGGCCGTTGATCTGTGGGAGGAAGGAGTCCCACAGCTGGGCGACGACGGCCAGGTGCGCCCCGCCGACGACCGCGTACGTGCGGCGGCCGGTCCAGGCGGGCGCAGCTCCTCGACGTCCGCGAGGGTGACCAGTTCGCCGTCGCGGACGATCCCGACGCGCCTGCAGCGCAGGTCGCCGAGGTAGGCCAGGGCCCGTGCTCGGCCCGGCCGAGCGCGAACCTCCCGCAGGGCCGGGGCGTCGGTCGTCAGTCCTGGCTGCCGTAGTAGGCCTGGCGCATGAGTTGCTGCAGGTCGGCGAGCAGCGGGAGCCGGGGGTTGGCGGGGGCGCACTGGTCCTCGTAGGCGTTCATCGCCTGTTGCGGCAGGGCCGCCAGGAACGCCTGCTCGTCCACGCCCGCCTCCTTGAAGGAGTGCGGGATGCCCACCCGGTCGCGCAGCGCCTCGACCGCTGCGGCCAGGGACTCCACGCCCTGCTCGGGGGTGTCTGCGGGCAGGCCCAGCGTGCGGGCGATGGCCTGGTAGCGCTCGGGTGCCACGTAGCTGCGGTACTTGGGCCAGCTGGTGACCTTGGCCGGGGCGGCGCCGTTGTAGCGGATGACATGCGGCAGCAGCAGGGCGTTGGTGCGGCCGTGGGCGACGTGGAAGGTGGCGCCGAGGGTGTGGGCCATGGCGTGCACGACGCCGAGGAAGGCCGAGCCGAAGGCCATGCCGGCGATGGTGCCGGCATTGTGCATCTTCTCCCGGGCCATCGGGTTGCCCGGCCCGTCGGAGACCGCTTCGGCCAGGTGGTCGAAGATCAACCGGATGCCCTGCAGGGCCAGGCCGTCGGTGAAGTCGTTGGCGTAGACCGAGACGTAGGTCTCGATGCAGTGGGTGAGGGCGTCGAAGCCGGTGTCGGCGGTGACGTCCTTGGGCAGGTGGGTGGTCAGCGCCGGGTCGACGATGGCCACGCTCGGGGTGAGGGCGTAGTCGGCAATCGGGTACTTCTGGCCGGTGGCGGTGTCGGTGATGACCGCGAACGGGGTCACCTCGCTGCCGGTGCCCGAGGTGGTGGGGATGCACACCAGTTTCGCCAGCTCACCCAGGTCGGGGAAGGTGAAGGCCCGCTTGCGGATGTCGAAGAACTTCTCCTTCAGGTCGGCGAAGTCGACCTCCGGGTGCTCGTACATCAGCCACATCACCTTGGCCGCATCCATCGGCGAGCCACCGCCGAGCGCCACGATGGTGTCGGGGCGGAACTCGCGCATCAGTTCCGCGCCGCGCCGCACGGTGTCGATGCTCGGGTTGGGCTCGACGAAGTCCACCACCCGGACCTCGACCGGATCGCTCCGGCGGTCCAGGACTCCCCGGATCCGCTCCAGGTGACCGATCTCGACCATGGTCCGGTCGGTCACGATGACGATCCGGTGGGCGCTCGGCATGCTCGCGAGGTACCTGACCGAGTTGCGCTCGAAGTAGATCTTCGGCGGGACCTTGAACCACTGCATGTTGGTGTTGCGCCGCCCGATCCGCTTGATGTTGAGGAGGTTCAGCGCCGACACGTTCCCGGCCACCGAGTTGTGCCCGTAGGAGCCGCAGCCCAGGGTCAGGGACGGGAGGAAGGCGTTGTAGACGTCGCCGATGCCGCCCTGCGAGCTGGGAGCGTTCCAGATGATCCGGCAGGCCTTGACGGCGTGGCCGAACTCCTCGACGAACGCCGTGTCCTCGGTGTGCACCGCCGCAGAGTGGCCCAAGCCGTTGAACTCCACCATCGCCGCGGCCAGTTCGACGCCCGCACGACGCGTTTCAGCGGTGAGCACGGCCAGCACCGGGCAGAGCTTCTCCCGGGTCAGCGGCTCTGCCGACCCGACATGTGCGGCGTCGACGAGGATCACCGAGGTGTCGGCCGCCACTTCGAACCCGGCCGCCGCGGCGATCTCGTGGGCACTGCGGCCCACCACCTCCGCGTTCAGTCGCTCGCCCGCGCAGGCGCTACCCTCGCCGGCGCCGAACAGGTGCCGTTCCAGCAGCGCCTTCTCCTCGGCGCTCGCGTGGTGGGCCTTCAGCCTGCGGAATTCGGCGAGGGCCGCGGCCCGGATCTCCGCGTCCAGGATGACGGCCTGCTCGGAGGCGCAGATCATGCCGTTGTCGAAGGTCTTGGACAGCACGATGTCGTTGACGGCCCGCCTCAGGTCCGCGCTCTTCTCCACGTAGGCGGGAACGTTCCCGGCACCGACGCCGAGGGCCGGCTTGCCGCAGGAGTAGGCGGCCTTGACCATCGCGTTGCCGCCGGTGGCCAGGATCGTGGCCACCCCGGGGTGGTTCATCAGGGCCTGGGTGGCCGCCGTCGAGGGCTGCTCGATCCACTGGACGCAGGACGCGGGTGCTCCGGCCGCCACCGCCGCGTCCCGCACGGTCCGGGCCGCCTCCGCGGAGCAGCGCTGGGCGGAGGGGTGGAAGGCGAAGATGATCGGGTTGCGGGTCTTCAGGGCGAGCAGGCACTTGAAGATCGTGGTCGAGGTGGGGTTGGTGACCGGGGTGATGCCCGCGACCACGCCGACCGGTTCGGCGATCTCCACGATGCCGTCGATGTCGTCCCGCCGGACCACGCCGACGGTCCTCGTGCGGGCCATCACATGGGCGACGTTCTCGCAGGCGAAGACGTTCTTGACGGCCTTGTCCTCGAACAGGCCGCGCCCGGTCTCCTCCACCGCCAGCGCGGCGAGCCCGGTGTGCCTGGCCAGCGCGGCCAGGGACGCCTTCCTGACGATGTGGTCGACCTGCTCCTGGGTGAAGTCCGCGTAGGAGTGGAGGGCCGTCAGAGCGTCGACGACCAGCGCGTCGACGGCGGTGGCTGCGGCCTCCTGCGGCGAGACCTCGGCGGGAGCGGGAGAGGGGCTCGCGGGAACCGCGTGCTCCTGGGTCTGTCGGCGGGGCATGGCTGGACCACCTTTCGGTTCGTCATGGCGGGGTTCGGGCGCCGACGGGCATCGCCCGCGCTGCCACCGCCAGCCTCTCCGAGCGGCGCCGCCCGGGGAGGTGGCCGATGGGGCAGGCCCGCGGGCCGAAGGTCCCTCGTCGCCGACGGCCGGGCTCGGCAGCGACCGGCGGCGGACACGCGCCGCTCCGGTGGGCCTGAAGGCCGCCCACTCGGCCGCGACCGCGCTTGCTGCGGAGCCGTCGACTCCGACGACCGGACGATGGGACATGACCGTGTTCTCCCTCGCTTCACGGTCGCGGCACCGGGCCCGACCGTTGGCATCCGGCAGACGTGCTCGCGCGCGGCGACGTCCGGCCGCAGGGGCCGAGCGGGCGCCGGGCGGGCCCGAAGGTCCCGGGCCGGGGCTGGTCCCAGGCAGCGGGAACGACCGCCACCGGGCAGTCGGCGTGGTGCAGGACGGCATGGGCCACCGGGCCGAGGACACCGGCCCGATCCGTCGGGCGGCGGCCGAGAACCAGCAACCGGGCCTTCGCGGACGCCTCCACCAGCACCCGGCCCGGCCCTGCACCCTCGATGTCCGCGACGACCTGCACCTCCGGGTGGATCGCCTGCCAGGGCTGCAGGACCCGGGCGAGCAGCGCGCTCTCACCGCCCCGGCCACTGCCGGTCCCCTCGGTCGGCGGCGCGGCGCCGGCGTCCACGGCCCGCAGCGGCAGGCCGTACCGCCGGGCGGCCTCGAAGGCGAACTCGATCGCCGCCTCGGCGGGGCGGCGGGCGTCCACTCCGATCACCACCTGCTCACGCGGCTGCGGGCCCAAGGGCTCCAGCGGGACCAGCACCGTGGGACAACCCACCCGGGCGGCGATGTGCAGGGCGGTGGCCCCGACCCGCAGCTCCGGGAAGCCGCCGCTTCCGCGCGCCCCCAGCACCAGCAGTTCGGCATCCTCACCGGCAGCGACCAGCGCCGACGTGACCGCGTCGTGGACCTCCTCGGTACGCACCGCCAGCTGCGGGTGGCGCACCGCCAGGACGTGCCGGACGTCGTGGAGCAGGTCGGCGCCCGCGGGCCGGGGCTGCGCGCACCAGCTGGGGAGCAGGTGCGGCATCAGGGGCAGAGCGTGCAGGACGCGCAGCGGGCGGTCGCGCAGCAGTGCCTCGCGGGCGGCCCAGTCGGCGGCGGCCAGACTGGCCTCGGAGCCGTCGACCCCGGTGATGACGGGCAGGTGCATGATGATCGTCTCCTTCTGGTCGGCTCCCGGTGGTGCCGGGTCAGCCGCCCGGGGTCCAGTCGGTGATCTCGGGCAGGTCGGTGCCGTGCTCGCGGATCCAGTCGTGGTGGCGCAGCCGCTGGTCGGCCATCTGCTGGCGGGCGGCGGCGGCGCGGACGGCGAGGCCGGGGACGCGGTCGATGACGTCCATGACGAGGCGGTAGCGGTCGAGGTCGTTGCGGACCACCATGTCGAAGGGCGTGGTGGTGCTGCCGGACTCCTTGTAGCCGCGCACGTGCAGGTGCGGGTGGACGGTGCGGCGGTAGGCGAGGCGGTGGATCAGCCAGGGGTAGCCGTGGTAGGCGAAGACCACCGGCTTGTCGCGGGTGAAGAGCGCGTCGAACTCGGCGTCGGGCATGCCGTGCGGGTGCTCCTCGGCGGGCATCAGCCGCGCGATGTCGACGACGTTGACCACCCGCACCGCGAGGTCCGGCAGGTGACGGCGCAGCAGCTCGGCTGCGGCGATCACCTCCTGGGTGGGGACGTCCCCGGCGCAGGCGAGCACGACGTCGGGTTCGCGGCCGCCGTGCTCGGTGCCGGCCCACTCCCAGATTCCGGCGCCGCGGGCGCAGTGGGCTCGGGCCTGGTCGAGGGTGAGCCAGTCGAAGCAGGGCTGCTTGCCGGCGACGACGACGTTGACGTAGTCGCGGCTGCGCAGGACGTGGTCGGCGACGGCGAGCAGGGTGTTGGCGTCCGGCGGGAAGTAGACCCGTACGGCTTCGGGGCTCTTGTTGAGGACGTGGTCGACGAAGCCGGGGTCCTGGTGGGAGAAGCCGTTGTGGTCCTGGCGCCA
Organism: Kitasatospora sp. NPDC049258; assembly: GCF_040678895.1. NCBI lineage: Bacteria > Bacillati > Actinomycetota > Actinomycetes > Kitasatosporales > Streptomycetaceae > Kitasatospora > Kitasatospora sp. NPDC049258. The sequence continues at coordinate 290,805 of NZ_JBFAQT010000002.1, read as the reverse complement.
GACGTGGGAGGTGAGCAGGTAGTTGAGGGAGGCGATCGGGGCACGCCAGGGGATCCGGCGGGAGGTGCGCAGCCATTTGATGTGCTGGCCGACCATCGAGTCGACGATGTGGACGAACGCCTCGTAGCAGGAGAACAATCCGTGCCGGCCGGTGAGCAGGTAGCCCTCCAGCCAGCCCTGGCAGGTGTGTTCGGAGAGGACCTCCATCACCCGGCCGTCGTGTGCGAGGTGCTCGTCGGTGGGCAGGGTGGCGGCCTGCCAGGCCTTGCCGGTGGCATCGTAGACCGCCTGCAGGCGGTTGGAGGCGGTCTCGTCCGGCCCGACGATCCGGAAGTCGCGGCGCTCGGCGGTGTCGGCCATCACCTGTGCGAGCAGGTCGCCGAGCACTCGGGTGGGCTCGTGCAGACTCGAACCGGGTTTGTCGACCGGGACGGCGTAGCGCTCCAGCGCGGGCACCGGCAGGTCGCGCAGCAGCAGGCCGCCGTTGGCGTGCGGGTTCGCCCCCAGCCGTCGGCCGCCCTGCGGGATGCAGGCGAGGACCTGCTCGGTGGGCCGGCCGTGCTCGTCGAAGAGCTCCTCGGGCCGGTACGAGCGCAGCCATGCCTCCAGCTGGGCGAGGTGCCCGGGATTGTCACGGACCTGGTCCAAGGGCACCTGGTGGGCCCGCCAGGTGCCTTCCACCGGTAGGCCGTCCACCTGGGCCGGGCCGGTCCAGCCCTTGGGCGTGCGCAACACGATCATCGGCCAGGCAGGGCGGTCGGTGACGCCGTCCCGGCGGGCGGCGCGCTGGACGGCGGCGATCCGGTCGACCGCGGTGTCCAGCGCGGCGGCCATCGCGCGGTGGACCGTCAGCGGGTCGTCGCCGGTGACGTACAGCGGGTCGTGGCCGTAGCCGCGCAGCAGGGCGTCCAGCTCGCCCTCGGGCAGCCGAGCGAGCACCGCGGGGTTGGCGATCTTGTAGCCGTTGAGGTGCAGGACCGGCAGCACGGCTCCGTCGTGGACCGGGTCGAGGAACTTGTTGCCGTGCCAGGAGGTGGCCAGCGGGCCGGTCTCCGCCTCGCCGTCGCCGATCACACAGGCGACCAGCAGACCGGGGGTGTCCAGCGCCGCACCGTACGCGTGCGAGAGCGCGTAGCCCAGCTCGCCGCCCTCGTGGATCGAGCCGGGCGTCTCGGGCGCGACGTGGCTGGGCACCCCGCCGGGGAAGGAGAACTGCCGGAACAGCTTCGCCATGCCGTCGGCGTCCCGGGTGATGTCGGGGTAGGTGTCCGTGTAGCTGCCCTCCAGCCAGGAGTTCGCGAGGACCGCCGGGCCCCCGTGCCCCGGGCCCCAGACGCAGATCGCGTCCAGCTGGCGCTGCCGGACGACCCGGTTGAGGTGCGTGTGCACCAGGTTGAGCCCGGGCGAGGTGCCCCAGTGACCCAGCAGGCGGGGCTTGATGTGCTCGGGTGCCAGCGGCTCGCGCAGCAGCGGGTTGGCCATCAGGTAGATCTGACCGGCCGCCAGGTAGTTGGCGGCGCGCCAGTGGGCGTCGAGCGCCCGCAGCTCGCTCCCGGACAGTTCTTCAGGCAGGTCTTCGGGCGTCGAAGCGGTGGTCACGGACTTCACTGCGGTCTCCTCGGGGATCGGTCGGCTGCACCGGCCGCCGACTGGCTGGCCGCGCCCATCGTCACTCCACGCAACCGGCCCGGTACAGGGCCGATCGGGCTACACCGTGCGCCACGACACCGGGACCTGCGGCCCGGAAGGACCTGGCAGCGCCGGCCGCCGCAGCTTTTCTGATCCGGGACGGCGCGTGGTCGAACTCGCCGATCCGGACCTCGCGTTCAGCACGCTCGGCCCGCTGACTGCGGACGCCGCCCGGGAATCCTTCACCCGCACCATGCGCAGCCCCGAACTGGTCGAGCGGAGCGAGGAGTTCGGCGGCGACCCGCCCGGCACAGGCACCCTGACGGCCTTCAAGGACCCCTCAGGCAGATCCTCGCGGGCATCGGGGACGAGGTCCGCGCCCGGTGGCCGGGGCGGGACCTTCGGCCCGCCACCGGGCACCGGCCGGCCCACGCCGAGCCGTCCATGGACCGCGCAATGTGGACCCGCACGATCACCACGCCCCTCGCACCATCCCGGAGAGGAAATCCCCATGGCCGAGTACCTGCTCGCCGGAATCGACGGCTCGGCGCAGAGCATCGCCGCCGCCCGCTGGGCGGCCGACGAGGCCGCCCGCCACGGCCTGCCACTGCACCTGGTCCATGCCCGGACCTGGCTCGACGACCTGCACGACGACCCCACCCAGCCCGCCGACGTACGGGCCCTGACCGCGCGTCTGCTCGCCGATGCCGAGCAGGCGGTCCGGATCACCCACCCCGACCTGGAGATCCGCGCCGACCTGATCGGCGGCGGAGCGCCGGTCGAGGTGTTGGTCGACGCCGCCGCGAAGGCGGGCATGCTGGTCCTCGGTTCGCGAGGACTGGGCGGGTTCGGCGGTCTCCTGGTCGGCTCCGTCGGCCTGGCCGTCACCGCCCGCTGCGATGTCCCCGTCGCGCTGGTGCGGGCCGACGATCCGCAGCGGCGCTCCGGCCCCGACGGGCCGCAGGTGGTCGTGGGCGTCGACACCCGCGAGCCCGCGGCGGAGGTCATCGACTTCGCTTTCCGCCAGGCGGCCCGGCGAGGGGCGGTGCTGCGCGTCGTGCACGGCTGGACGCCGCCGCCGCTGTGGGGCTACGCCGGCTGGGTTCCCCCGCAGACGGAGGTGACGCAGTTCCGGGCGATCGAGGACGAGCTGCTGGGCAACGTGCTGACCGGCTGGCGGGAGAAGTACCCCGAGGTCACGACGGTGCAGGACAACCGGATCGGCGGCGGCGGCGCGGCTCTGGTCGACGCCGGCGCCGACGCGGACCTCGTCGTCGTGGGCCGCCGACGCCACGCACCGCACCACGGCGTCCTGCGGCTCGGACCGGTCGCCCACTCCGCGCTGCACCACGCCTCGGCACCGGTCGTGGTGGTGCCGCACGACTGACACCCGCGGCCGCACCGGAAGGGCGGTGGACCCCGGCAAGCCGGGAGTCCGCCGCCCTTCTCGCATCCGTCACGTCCCTCGGCAGCTCACCGGGCAGTCACCTCCCACACCGCCACGGGCCCACCGGGCCACCCCCCGATGACCGTCCGCCCCGGCCTGGGCGGGCATCCGCTCCCCGTCCGCATGACCGTCTCCTGCGGCGCGCGAACGCCAGGGAACCCCGGAGCGACCGGACGCCCTCCGGGGAGTCCTCCCGTCCGCGGGAAGGCGAGAACCGGGGACGGCCCCCACGCCGTCCCCGGTTCTCCCTGCCCGGTCGTGCCCCCACAGCAGCCGGGCCGGGCCGCGTCCGCTACGACGCGGGAGTGATGAGGCCCCGGTGGCCGTCGTAGCGGTGGCGGAGCACGGTGCCGCGCCCGGTGGCCGTGTCGCCGGCCAGGTGGTGCTCCTGTGGCGGGGCGTAGTCGGGGGCGGCCGTGGTGACCTCCCCACGGGTCGTCACCGTGAGGTCGGAGGCGGGTCGGTTGTGCAGAGGGCTCATCGTGGTTCCTGTCCGGTGGCTTCAGCTTGCCGGTCGCGGTTCGGCGGGGTCGTGGGCCGAAGGTCCCGTGGGCAGAGCCTTGGGTCCCGGCTTCGCTGCCGTCGGCGCCGTGCGGACGGTGGTGCCGGTGGTGCCGAGCACGGTGCCGAGGGCGTCGTCCAGCGGGCCGATGGCGGCCAGGTTGCCGGTGTGCTCGGCGAAGGCGGCGACGGCCTCGGCCTTGGGGCGCATCGAGCCGGCCGGCAGGTCGAGCCGGCGCAGCTGCTCGGGGGTGGCGGTGACCAGCGGTCCGGGGTGGGCGGCACCGAAGCGGGCGAACACGTGGGTCACATCGGTGAGAATCAACAGGGCGTCCGCGTCGAGCTGTTCGGCGAGCAGGGCCGCTGTGCGGTCCTTGTCCACGACGGCCTCGACCCCGCGGAGCAGGCCGCTGTCGCCGTTGCGGACGACCGGGACACCGCCGCCACCGGCGGCGATCACCACGACTCCGCCGGCCAGCAGTGCCCGGATGGCCGGCAGCTCGACGATCGCCTGCGGCCGGGGCGAGGGGACGACCCTGCGCAGGTCGGCGCCGTCGTGGGCACAGGTCCAGCCTCGGTCGAGCTCGGCCGTCCTGGCCTGGTGGCCGGTGAGCCGGCTCCCGATGAACTTGTCCGGGTGTTCGAAGGCCGGGTCGTGCGGGTCGACCTCGGTGTGCGTGACCAGCGCGGTGACCGTGCGGCCGGGCAGACGCCCGGTGAGTTCGCGGGCGAGCAGGGTGCCGATCATGCCCTGGGTCTGGGCACCGAGCACGTCGAGCGGGTAGGGCGCGGTGAGTTCCGGGTCGGTCTCGCTCTCGGCGGCGAGCAGGCCGATCTGCGGACCGTTGCCGTGGGTGATCACCACCTGGTGGCCGGCGAGGACGAGTTCGGCCAGCGAGCGGGCGGCGTCGTGGACGTGGTGCTGCTGGACGGAGGCATCGGGGTGCTCGCCCCGCTGGAGCAGGGCGTTTCCCCCGAGTGCGGCGACGATGCGCACGGTCAGTTCCCCCCGAGGGTGGCGACCAGGATCGCCTTGATGGTGTGCATCCGGTTCTCGGCCTGGGTGAAGACCAGCGAGGCGGGCGACTCGAAGACCTCGTCGGTGACCTCGAGACCTTCCAGGCCGTGCTGGGCGGCGAGTTCGGCGCCGAGGTCGGTGCGGGTGTCGTGCAGGGCGGGCAGGCAGTGCAGGAACGCAGCGTCCGGATTGCCGGTGGCGGCCAGGGCCTTGGCGTTGACCTGGTAGGGCAGCAGCAGGTCGATGCGCTCCTTCCACTTCTCCGGCCCCTCGCCCATCGAGACCCAGACATCGGTGTAGAGGTAGTCGGCGCCGAGCACCGCGCCCTCGACATCCTCGGTGAGGGTGAACCGGGCGCCGCTGTCCTGTCCCAGCAGCAGGCACTCCGAGACGATCAGCGGATCGGGCCACAGGGCCCGGGGCGCCGCGATCCGCACGTCCATGCCGAGCAGGCTTCCCATCACCATCAGCGAGTTGGCGGTGTTGTTGCGGGCGTCCCCGAGATAGCAGAACGAGATCTCCGTCAGCGGCTTGCGGCTGTGCTCGCGCATGGTGAAGACGTCGCACAGGCTCTGGGTGGGGTGGCAGTCGTCGGTCAGGCCGTTGTAGACGGGGACGCCGGCGTGGTGGGCGAGTTCGGTGACGGTCTGCTGGGCGAAGCCGCGGTATTCGATGCCGTCGTACATTCGGCCCAGCACGCGGGCGGTGTCGGGGACGGACTCCTTGTGTCCGATGTGGGAGCTGTCCGGGCCGAGGAAGGTGGTGGTGGCGCCCTGGTCGGCGGCGGCCACCTCGAACGCGCAGCGGGTGCGGGTGGAGTTCTTCTCGAAGATCAGCGCGAGGCGGCACCCGGTGAGGTACCGGCGCTCGGTGCCTGCCGCGCGGGCGGCCTTCAGCTCGGCCGCCAGGTCGAGCAGGTGGTGGATCTCGGCGGCCGTGAAGTCGAGTTCGCGCAGGTAGTGACGGCCGTTCAGGCTGACGGACATGGTGATTCCTCCTCGGTGGCGGTCAGTTGGCGGGGTCGCGCTGGATGGGGCAGCTCATGCAGCGCGGGCCGCCGCGGCCCCGGCCGAGCTCGGAGCCGGCGATGGTGACGATCTCGATGCCCTGCTTGCGCAGGTAGGTGTTGGTGACGGTGTTGCGCTCGTAGCCGACGACCACGCCGGGCTCGATGGCGAGGAAGTTGCTGCCGTCGTCCCACTGCTCGCGCTCGGCGGCCCGGACGTCCTGCTCGGCGGACAGGAGGCGGACCTTGTCCAGGCCGAGCGCCTCGGCGAGGGAGGACGCGAGGTCGGCGTCGGGAGTGACCTCGAATCCGGCGGCCCGTTCGGGGGCGGCCGTGAGAGTCCAGGAGCGCAACTGGTCGGCCAGACCCGGGTAGAGGGCGAAGGTGTCCCTGTCGATCATCGTCATCACCGTGTCCAGGTGCATGAACGCCCGGCTCTCCGGCAGGCGCACGGCGATCACCCGGTGGGCGACCCCCTGCTGGAATACCTGCTGGGCCAGGGTCTCCACGGCTTGGGCGGTGCTGCGTTCCCCCATGCCGACCAGGACGACGCCCTCGGCGACCACGTGGACGTCGCCGCCTTCCAGGGTGAGGCCCGCGACGGCCTCGGTACCGTCGAGCAGGGGCGGGGCGGTCTCGGCGAACAGCGGGTGGAAACGGTAGACGGCGGCGGTGTGCAGGGTCTCGCGGCGGCGGGCCGGGCGTGCCATCGGGTTGAGGGTGTACCGGTTGCCGATCCAGCAGGAGTTGTCGCGCGGGAAGAGGTGGTTGGGCAGTGGTGCCAGGGCGAAGTCCTGCTCGCCGACGGTGTTCCAGACCAGGCTGTGCGGGTTTCCGATCGGCAGGTCGTCCTTGAGGACGCCGCCGATCAGGTACTCGGCGAGGGTCGCTCCGTCCAGGTCCTCGCACAGCGCGCGCACCGGCTCCACCAGGGCCGGGCCGACAGTGGCCGGGGTGACGACCTGTCCGAGCAACCAGGCCCGGGCGGAAGGGAGTTCTATCGTCTCGGCGAGCAGGTCGGCGTAGTGGTGGACGCGTACGCCGTGGTCGCGCAGGACCTGGGCGAAGGCGTCGTGCTCCTCGCGGGCCCGCTTGGCCCACAGGATGTCGTCGAAGAGCAGGCCGTCGACGTTGCGCGGGGTCAGCCGGGAGAGTTCCAGGCCGGGGCGGTGCAGGATCACCTGGCGCAGGCGCCCGGCCTCGGAATCGACACGCAGGGTGGACATGGGTGGTGCTCCTTCGGAGGTTCAGTGCTGGTGGCGCGTGGTCAGTGCACGGCGCAGGACGGTTGGCAGGCCCACCGGGCGGTCGGCGCGGGCCGCCCTCGACCGGGGCACGGCCCCCGGGACGGCCTCGGCAGGACCACTCGTCGAGGCCACCGCCGACGCCGGGCGCGGGCGTGCCAGCCAGACGTAGACGGGGATTCCGAGCAGGATGGTGAACAGGCCGTAGTAGACGGTCTGGTAGCCGCTGCCCTGGATCGACCAGTACGAGAAGACCAGGGCGAGCAGCGCGACGGTGACGTCCCGCACGAAGCGGCGCCGGTCGAGCCGGTCGCGGCCGTGCCGCACCAGCCAGTACAGCTGGGCGGCCGCCGAGATCAGATACGGGATGACCGCGGTGAGCACGCTCAGCAGCACGATCTCGGTGAAGACCTTGGTGAAGCTGGTGTAGCTGACCACGGTGAGTACCGAGGCCAGGAGGGTGGCCGAGACGATGCCGAACGCGGGCACCTCGCTCCGGCCCCGGGTGCCGGCGAAGGCGGCGGGGAAGAGCCCGTCGCGGGCGGCCGCCATCGGCATCTCCGCGCAGATCAGGGTCCAGCCGTTGAGCGCCCCGAGACCTGAGACGATTGCCGCGACCGCTACCAGGTCCCCGGCCCGGTGACCGCCCGCGATCGCGTTCATGGCGTCGGTGAACGGCGCCGCGGAGGAGCCGAGTTGGGCGTGCGGTACGGTCCCGAAGACCGCGAGCGTGCCGAGCAGGTAGATCGCGGCGCAGGCCAGGGTCCCGTAGATGGTGGCCCGGGGCACGTTCCGCCTCGGCTCGCGCACCCGACCGGCGGCCACCGAGGCGGTCTCCAGGCCGATGTAGCTGAACAGCGCGATCGCACCGGCCGCCGACACCGCTCCGAGTGCGGATCCCCCGCTCGCGTTGAACGCACCGAAGTTCGCGGACTTCATGAACAGCAGGCCGACGGTGGCCATGAACGCCAGCGGCAGGAACTTCAGGACCGTGGTGACCACCTGGAACGCGCCGATGTTGCGCACCCCGGTCAGGTTGACGATCGCCGGCACCCACAGGCCGGTCAGCGCGATCGCGATCGAACCCCAGGTGTGGTGCCCCTTGTTGACGAACACCTCGACGTAGCCGACCCAGGCCACCGCGATCGCGGCATTCCCGGCCCAGGCCGTGATCCAGTACGACCAGGCAGTGAGGAAGCCGGCGAACTCGCCGAACGCCTCCCGGACGTAGACGTAGGGACCGCCGCTGCCCGGCACCCGCTCCGACAACCGCCCGAAGACGGCCGCAAGCGCCAACGCGCCGATCGTGACCAGGGCGAACGCCACCAGCGCGATCGGCCCGTAGGGAGCGAGCGCGGAGGGCAGCGCGAACACTCCCGTGCCGATGATGCTGCCGACCACCAGCGCGGTCGCGGCGGGAAGCCCGAAGCCGCCACCGCCTCCTCGCGGGCCGTCGGACGCCGGGCTCTGTTGTGGACCTTCGCGGTCGGGTGCGGACATCGACTCTCCTTCAGGAGGTATTCGGGGAGGTCGGCGGGACCGGTGCTCCCGTCGCTCACGGTGAAGATCCTCGGCTGGTGGCCCGGCATCGCCCCAGGGACCATCGGGCCCTCATCACGCCGCCACCGGTCCCCTCCCCCGCGCCCCAGTGGTCCCGACGAACTGCGCTGCCGGCTCCCGCACGAACGTGCCCGTCCTCGTTCCTGCTGTCGCGCCAACTCGCCCTCGGCCGTGTGAACTTCGGCCGCCCCGAAAGGTTCGACCGCAGCAGCAAGGACCCTAGGGCGCGGCAACCTGCTCACCACTCCGACCGGCTGCTGGGCGTCGTGGTCGACCGCCGGCCCGTCCACCGGCACCAGCCCCGCGGCGCGGGCACCGGGCGTAGTCCTCGCGCGGCACCTTCGGCCCCGTCCGCGGGACCTTCGGCACCTGATCGACCGCAGCGTCCGACCGCCACCATGGAACGCACATCGCCCAACACCATTCTTCCGCAGCAGACTTGACCAAGGAGAGAAACCATGTCCGCCCACCACGCCGCCGCCCCCCGGCTCACCCACCGGATCGGCTCCAAGCTTCGGCACACCATCGCCCACACCCCTCGGGACGCCGCGGCCGGTGCGGACCTGAACACCGTCGCCGTACGGGCACTTGCCGTCGCCCGCATCGGTCTCGGCTTCGTCTTCCTCTGGGCCTTCCTGGACAAGACCTTCGGCCTGGGCTACGCCACGCCCGGCGCGCGGTCCTGGGTCAACGGCGCTTCGCCGACCAAGGGCTTCCTCAGCCACGTGTCGGCCGGTCCGTTCCGGTCTGCCTTCCACCAAATGGCCGGCCAGGCCTGGGCCGACCGGCTGTTCATGCTCGGCCTGCTCGGGATCGGCCTGGCCCTTGCAGGCGGTGTCGGCCTGCGCGTCGCCGCCGCGGGCGGCACCCTGCTGCTGGCCATGATGTGGGCCGCCGAGTGGCCGCCCGCCCGCCACCTCGCGAACGGCGCCGCCAGCGGATCCAGCAACCCCGTCGCCGACTACCACCTCGTCTACGCCCTGTTGCTGATCGCCCTCGCCGCCGTCGGCGCGGGCGACACCTGGGGATTCGGTCGCCGCTGGGCCGCCCTGCCGATCGTCCGCGCCCACGCCTGGCTCCGCTGAACCCACTCACCCGGCGGGCGGCGGCCACACCGCCCGCCGCCCGCACTCGCCGGCACCACATCCGAGGTATCGGGGCAAGCACCTGACGGCCCGACGAAGACCCACAGGGCCGTTCGGCCCTATGCCACCCCCCAGCTGCCCGGCAGAATACGCTCAGGTCCAACGCGACCCGGCGCAGGGCGGGTCCTTGAAGATGGAGCGGTGATGGCGGACAGCGCGGCAGCCGATGTGAGCAGCCCGGTGAAGGTGTTCCTCCTCGACGACCACGAGGTGGTCCGGCGCGGCGTGCACGACCTGCTCGACGCCGAGTCCGACCTGACCGTGGTGGGCGAGGCCGGCACGGTCGAGCAGGCGATCGCCCGTGTGCCCGCGCTGCGCCCCGACGTCGCGATCCTGGACATGCGGCTCCCCGACGGCGACGGCGTGACGGTCTGCCGGGAACTGCGCTCGCGGATGCCCGACCTGGCCTGCCTGATCCTCACTTCCTTCGACGACGAGGAGGCCCTGCTCGACTCCATCATGGCCGGCGCGGCCGGCTACGTCCTCAAGCAGATCAGCGGCACCGACCTGGTCTCCGCCGTCCGCACGGTCGCCTCCGGCCAGTCCATGCTCGACCCCGGCGCCACCACCCGGCTGATGGCCCGGCTGCGCGGAGACAGCACCCCGCAGGCCCCCGCCTTCCCCGAACTCACCGACCGGGAGCGCGAGATCCTCGCCCTGATCGGCGAGGGCCTGACCAACCGCCAGATCGGCGAGCGACTCTACCTCGCCGAGAAGACCGTCAAGAACCACATCTCCCGGCTGCTCGCCAAGCTCGGGGTCGAACGGCGTGTACAAGCTGCCGTCATCGCCACCCAGGCCCTTGCCGCCCACGACCACGCGGCCGGCCGTCCCGGGCGGTGAGCCCGCCGGCCCGCGACAGGCGTGGGCCGCACACCCGTTCCGGGACCACCCGACCGCCCCCAGGGACGATCGGCCCCTCACCCCGACGCGGATCCGGAGCGACCATCGATGCCATGAAGCCAGATCTGATCCCACCGGCCGATCACACGCCGCTCGACGAGCGGCAGTCTCTGCGACTGCTGGCCACAACACCGGTCGGCCGTGTCGTCTACACCACCGGCGCGCTGCCGGCCGTCCTGCCCACCCGCTACCGACTCGGCGACGACGGCAGCGTGCTGCTGCGCGCCACCGGGGGGTCGGAGCTGGTCCGCGCCGTCTCCGGCGCCCTGGTGGCCTTCGAGGCGGGCGAGGTCGACCATGCGGACGGCAGCGGCTGGAGCGTCACCGTCCTCGGGCGGGCAGACGTGGCCGAGGCCCCGACTCCGCACGATCCCGCCCTGCCCCGGCACCTCGGCCAGGTGTCGATCCGGATTCGCCCGGAGCTGGTGACCGGACGCCTCCTGCCGGCGTCACCGATCCTCCGGGCATGACCGCAGCGCCCCAGCGCGATGGGCGGTGCCACTCAGTCGCCCAGCGGCGCCGACCACAGCAGCCGGGTACCGCCGTGCGGCGGGCTCGCCAGCTCCAACACCCCACCCAGGCCCTCGGCCCGCTCGGCGAGGTTGCGCAGACCGCTGCGCCTGCCCTGCTCCGGAATGCCCACGCCGTCGTCCTGCACCGTCAGCAGGACCTGCGTCCCGGTCGCCTGCAGCACCACCTCGACCCGACCGGCGTGGGCATGCCGGGCGGCGTTGCTCAGCGCCTCGCCCAGGACCGCCACCACGTGGTCGGCCACCCCGCCCGGGACGTCGGTGTCCAACAGTCCCTCCATGCTCAGCCGCGGCGCGAAGCCCAGTGCCGCCTGCGCCTCCTCGACCACCTTGACCGCCCGGGCCCGCAACCCGTTGCCGGCCGCTCCGTCCCGGGCCCGCAACCCGAAGATCGTCGACCGGATGATCTTGATGGTCTCGTCCAGGTCACCCACCGCGCGCAGCACCCGGTCCGACGCTCCGGGGTGGTCGATGAAGCGAGCGGCGCTCTGCAGCGTCATCCCGGTGGCGAACAACCGCTGGATGGCCAGGTCGTGCAGGTCGCGGGCGATCCGGTCCCGGTCCTCCAGCAGCGCCAGCTGTTCGGCGTCACGGCGCCGGTCGGCCAGTTCCAGTCCCAGCGCGGCCTGGTCGGCGAACCCGAGCAGCGGTCCGATCTCCCGCTCGGTGAACAGCGCCCCTCCCGGACGGCGGGCCAGCAACAGGACCGCGTCCGTGTGCCCCTCGGCCCGCCCCATCGGCACCGCCACCGCCGGGCCCAGTCGCTCCACCCGCCGCGGATCGCCCGTCAAGGCCGGGTCGGTGGCCAGGTCCGCGGTGGTGACCGGCCTTCCGTGCGTACAGGCCGCGCCCGAGAGTGTGCCCTCCCGCGGCACCACCAGGCCGGCGCGCTTGCGCGCGTCGCCACCGAGCGCGAGCTCCAGCCGCAACGTCCGGCCGTCGGCCTCCGGCACGACGATGTCCCCCAGTTCGGCGCCGGTGATCTCCCGTGCCCGCTGCGCGATCAGCTCGACCACCTGGGCACGCGAACTCCCCGACAGCAGGCTGCGGGTGATCTCCGCGCTCGCGCTCAGCCAGCTCTGCTGGCGCTGCGCCTCCTCGTACAGCCGCGCGTTGTCGATCGCCACCCCGGCGGCCACCGCCAACGTCGAGATCACCGACTCGTCGTCGGCGTCGAACTCTTCCCCACCGCGCTTGTCGGTCAGGTAGAGATTCCCGAACACCTCCTCGCGCACCCGCACGGGCACCCCGAGGAAGGTCCGCATCGGCGGATGGTTGGCCGGGTATCCGAAGGAAGCCCGGTGCTGCGACAGGTCCTCCAGCCGCAGCGCCTCCGGGTGGCTGATCAGCTCACCCAGCAGCCCCTTGCCGGTCGGGTAGGACCCGATCCCGGCGATCTCCTCCGCCGACATCCCTACCGTCAGGAATTCCGACAGCGACTCCCCGCCCGGGCCGATCACCCCCAGCGCCGCGTAGCGGGCGTCCACCAGGACCGCCGCCGCTTCCACGATCCGCCGCAGCACCTGCGTCAGATCCAGCTCCCGCCCGACCGACAGCACCGCTTCCAGAAGGCTGTGCACCCGGTCCCTCGTCCCACGGGCCGCGTCGATCCGCGCCTGCAACTCCTCCAGCAGCTCATCGAGCCGCAGCTGCGGAATCCGCGAGCGCGCCACATCATCCCCACCCATGACGGCCTCCTCCAGCCCCGGCACCCGCACGGCACCGGTACCCGCGACAGATTCTCGCAGACGGACCGAAGGGTGGCAGGGGGCTCCGGCACCGTCCGGGACAGCCGGAGCGCCCCTGGGGGCGCGTCGGCCGCCGTCAGCGGCGGGAGTTGCCGAAGAAGATCCGGTAGAGGACGAGGAGCACGAACGAGCCCGCGATGGCCGCGCCCCAGGTGGCGAGGTCGAAGAAGCTCTTCTCGACCGGGTGGTGCAGGAAGGTGGCGGACAGCCAGCCGCCGACGAACGAACCGGCCACGCCGATCAGGGTGGTGACGAACAGGCCGCCGGGTCGCGACCGGGGAGCAGGAACTTGGCGATCGCGCCGGCTATCAGGCCGAGCACGATCCAACTGATGATGCCCATGGTGTCTCTTCTCCTCTGGTGGTCGTTCTCGGGGAGGGTCTGGGGCCGGCGGCGGCCGGCCGCCGACGGATGCGGGTCCGGTTCAGCGGCGGGTGCCGCACCCCGGGCAGAAGGCCGCCCCGTCGGGCAGCGCCGCGTGGCAGGACGTGCACTGGCTGGGCCGGGCGAGGTGGAACCCGCAGCCCGGGCAGAAGGGCGTGCCGTGGGTCTCCGCCCGGCACTGCGGGCAGACCAGTTGACGCGGGGTCTGCACGTCGTAGCCCTGGCCGGTCTGCTGCCCGTGGGCGTACGCCTGCTCGGAGACCATGTCGTTCAGTCCCCGGCGCTGGGCGGCCATGGATTCGGCGGCGGTGTCGGGCGCGCAGGTGTGGCACAGCCCCTGGGCACTGTCCCAGCAGCGGCCGCACACGTAGCTGGTGCACCGGCCGCAGCGGTTGAAGTGGTGCTGGGCATTGCCGATCGCGCGCTGGAACGCCGCGTCGCGCGAGCCGCCCCAGTTGGCTCCGGCGAGGCCGTCCGCGGCATTGCTGATGCCGTGGTGGGATCGGCCCGCACGCCGACGCGGCCACGGCGAGCTCGAGGCCCGGATCGCCGGCGGCCGTCGGCGCCGGCCTCGCGGCATCGTGCGGATCCCTGGCAACCCGCTCCCCGACGAGTGGGCGGGCCCCGAGGTCCGCGCCGCCGAGCCGTTCGACGAGGTCGCGGGAACCGCCCCCCTCGCCCTCCTGGCCTTGGTGGCGATCTCCTCACCCGTCGCGCTCGCGCGCCACCGCAGGATCAGGGCCAAGCCCGCCGCGCCCCGCGAACCGCCGACACCGTCGCGGGCGCGCCGGTCCTGCCCGACGACGAGCCGTACGCCTTCGCACTCCCCGGCAGGCCCGACAGGATCGTCCTCTCCACCGGCCTGCGTGACAGCCCGGGGAGCGACGAGCGGCCCTCCCCCAGCGCTTCGGCGTTCTTCGGTGATGGGCTTCGCCGGCACCTGGGCCAACGCGTCACCTGCGGATGGTTCACGGTGCCGAGCCACGCAAGCCCCACGTTCCGCGCCCTGCCCCAGGCGAACGCCGTGCCCCCGCCCAACGGTGTCGTCCAGATACCGACAGCCAGAACTCCGGTGGGGCGGTCGCCCCGCCGGAGTTCTGGCTCGGGTCCGCTCCGCGCTGCGGTCAGAAGCTGGTGTCCTTGCCGACCGTCTCGACCTGGGCACCCGCCGTCTCGAACAGGCCGGCGGCGCGCTCGGCGCTCTTGCGGTCCAGGTAGGCGACCGTGAACGTGCCGTCCTGGCGGTCCAGCAGGTTGGCGCGCTCGTGGTCGGAGTACTCGGGGTTCCGCTCGGAGATGAGGGTGTCGAGGACGTCCTTGTCGCCACCGGTGACGGTGACATAGAAGGTCCGGTCCTTGTCCTGCTCCTCCTGCCTCTCCTCCGCGGAGGGCCGGTAGTTGTAGGGACGGTTGCCGGTGAGGTTGTTGCTGTCGTCGTGGCTGGGCACTGGCTTCTCCTGTGGTGGCTCGATCGGTCGAGGTGTGCCGCCGCCGACCCCGTCTCGGGCGACGCCGTCCTGCCGAGGTGGGCCGGACGCCGCCCGGTGCGTTCGGGCACGATGCGGCGCCGTGGCGGTCCGCGGTCGGAACGGCACGACAAGATCGTGCCATGACCCAAAGTGAACGGATGAACACTCTTCGGATTCCTGTCGATGGCCACTCGTTCGAGTGATCAAGGACCTGGCGCCCAGCGCGCGATCTTGGCTGGCCGGTCCGCCGGCAGGGCGCCGCAGGCGTCAACTCCACTTTCTCGATAGCTTGTTCACGCCAGTCCGTGCGGTGGGCACCCGGGGCGGGCTGGGATGATCAAGCCGCCGTGCGCACCCGCGCCCGGCCGCGCCCGAGACGAATCGAGCACCCGTCGCCGTAAGCATCCACCCCCCAGCCGGCCGAGCTTTCCCGATGTGCTCACCAACGTCGCCCACCACCGGGCCTGGATCGACTCCACCATCAAGGCCGGCCGACCCCCGCCCCGCACACCCCAGCGCGGAGGGTGCCCCGGCCGCGGTGGGTGGGGGGTTTCGCCCGGGGCCCGCTGCCGTCCGGGCAGGTGCGAACAAAGGCATCACCCTGGTGGTGGAGCAATATTCGAAATCGGCGAGCGGCGCGCCGGATTCATCGAATCCATGAGCGAAGACTGACCCGATCGGGTGATGCTTCGAATATGCCGCGCGAGTAAAACCTCGGATACGAAGAAGCCCCGCACCGGAAGGGTGCGCGAAGACTTCTCGCCATGTTCGCGGCACCTTTTCGGGCACGCCAAGGGGGCATTACCCGGAATAGTGGTAACGCTGCGTAGTCGCTTGCTTGCTTTCCGTTGAAAACTCGTCGTAGTGTCTGCCGTCGTCAGGCAAACGCCTGACAGTGCGGGTCCCGGCGACGAGACGGGGCACGCCCTGCTCATCACCCAGAGGAATAGGAATCACAATGATCGACATGTCGGAGCTGCAGTCCGAGACCGCCGAGATGCTCCCGAAGCGTGAGGCGCTGAGCCGGTTCAGCTTCAACCTGCACAAGACGACCACCGTCACCAAGCACACGGCGGTGGTGCACGCGGAGAACAACTCGCTGGCCGTGAACGACCACTCCCGCGACTCCGTGGCCGGCGCCGACGCGAAGCAGGTCATCACCATCACCCAGTGATGGCAGCCGAGGGATCAATGATGCCGCACCCTTGAAATGGGCTTCCACAACAACGCTCACACATAAGGGTGCCCTGGTCTTCTCCTGATCCTCGGCGCAGTATCGACCGGTGTTCCCGGCGACGCCAGAATCGTCGCCGGGAACACCTTCTTACAGGTCAACGACGGCCCGCGAGGAAGGTAACGTGACCGAAAAGGAAAACGGTCTCGACGGCCGATCGCCCGGGCCACCGGGCACCCGGGCCCGGCGACGCCACACGGCGCACCCGCGGCCGCCGGCCCTCCCCGGACAGCCACGGCGCCCCGCTGCCGCCACGTACGACACGGCAGTGCACAGCGCGCAGGAGCCGGCCGATGCGCCGCCGCAGCTTCGCCCCGGCACCGAGCTCCTGGGCGAGTACCAGGACTCCGGCTTCACCACCCCCCGCTACCTCGTCCGGCGCCCCGACGGCCAGGTGATCCAGCTCAGCCGGCTCCTGTACCTCATCGTGTGTGCGATCGACGGGTCCCGCTCCTACGAGGCGCTCGCCCACCACGTCGGCGGACGCTTCGGGAACGACGTCAGCGCCGACAACGTCGGCTACCTCATCACGAACAAGCTCGACCCGCTGGGAGTCACCGAGGGCGCCGACGGGAGGGCGCCCGGGACACAGGTACCGGGGACCGATCTCCTGCTCACCCTCAAGTTCCACCGCGTCCTGCTACGCCAGCCCGCCGTGGAGACGATCGCGGCCCTGCTCTCCTGGCTGCACCGGCCGACGGCCGTCACCCTGTTCATCGCGTTCACCGCGGCGGCGGACTACTGGCTGTTCATGGTCCATGGGGCGATGGTCCCCGTCCTGCACACGCTCGAGCAGCCCGTGCTCCTGCTCGCGGTGTTCGCGCTGACGGTCCTCTCCACCGTCTTCCACGAGCTCGGCCACGCCTCGGGGTGCCGCTACAGCGGCGGGAGGCCCGGATGCATCGGCTGCGGCATCTACCTCGTGTGGCCGGCCATGTACACGGACGTCACCGACGTCTACCGGCTGAGAAGAGCCGGGCGCCTACGGACCGACCTCGGCGGCGTGTACTTCAACGTCGTCTTCATCGCGATCCTCTTCGCCCTCTACGCGGGCACCGGCCAGGACTTCCTCCTCACCGCGGTGTACCTCACGCACTACGAGGTCCTCGAGCAACTCCTGCCGACCCTGCGCCTGGACGGCTACTACATCCTGGCCGACGTCGCGGGCGTCCCCGACCTCTTCGGCAAGGTCAAACCGATCCTGCGGAGCATGATCCCGGGCCGTCCTCCGCCACCCGCCGTCGCCGGCATGAAACGTTCCTCCAGAATCATCGTGACGGCCTGGGTCCTCACCATGGTCCCGCTGCTGCTCGGCGAGGTCTGCTACGCGTTGTGGAACCTCCCCCGGCTCCTGACGACGAGCCTCAGATCCCTCGGCGACCAGCTGTCCGGGACTTTGCAAGCACTCATGGACGGGGCCGTCGCATCGTTCCTCCTCGGCGTGATCGGCTGCCTCATGCTGCTCCTGCCTTCCGTCGGTCTGGTGTACCTCGTGACGAGGCTCGCCACCCGTGGCCTGAAGGCGATCCGCAAGGCTGCCCGCACGGCGGGTCCGCGGCCCTACCTGGTCACGCTCGCGGGCCTGTGCATCGTGGCGGCCCTGGCCGGAGCGTGGGGTCAGGGACTGACACCCGAGCCGCTCGCGCCCCGGGCACCCATCGCCCCCGCGCTGCAGCCGAACGTCATGGCGAGCCGACCGCCCGCCGCCCCGCCGGAGACTCGATCCCCCGCAGCGTCGAACACCGCCCGGCCCCAGCCTTCCTGGACCGCCCGCGCCACCACCGCCCCGGGCCTGCGGCCTGTGCCCGGCGTCACCAACGTGCCCCCGGGGCCGAGCCTTTCCGCATCCGCATCCGCACCCGCATCCGCACCCGCATCCGCACCCGCATCCGCATCCCCATCCGCGCCCGAGCCGGTCACGCCGTCGGCTTCCCCGACGAAGCCGTCGAGCCCTGCCCCTTCGGGCAGCCTCCCGCCCACGCCCTCCACCACTCCCCCGACACCCCAAGCCAGCGCGTCCAACAGTTGACCGCAGCTCACAGGAGGTAACACCCATGTCCGGATCCCACCGCAAACCCCTGCCCGGTCACCTCGTGCCGCTCATGCGCGCGGGCTTGGTCGCCACGGCGGCGGCCGTCATGGTCACGGGGACCCCGGTCCTCGCGTCCGCCGCGCCGAACGCGCGCCACACCACCGCGCACGCCGTCAGCATCGACACCACGAGCGCGATCAGCACCGCGAGCCCGCTCCACCCCCGCGACTTCCAGGTCGCGTTCGAGATCCACCAGTACGGGGACCAGATCGGCGCCGGCGCCGACAACCGCGCCCTCGCCTCCTCCCGCTCCTGCGACGGATGGCAGCACTGCAGCTCCGCGGCGCTGTCCTTCCAGATCATCACGATGGGCGGCAGCCACCCCAAGCTCCACGCCGGAAACGTGAGCAAGGCGAGCAACAACCACTGCGCCGCCTGCGAGACGTTCGCCGGCGCCTACCAGTTCGTCCTCGACACCCCCCGACCCGTCACGCTGAGCCCCGACGCCCTGCGCCGCCTCGGACAGATCGAGGCCGACCTGCGCACCGCCGCCCGCGACCAGCCCCCGCAGAGGCTCAAGGCCGTCGCCGACAACCTCGCCGAGCAGGTCGTGGTGATCCTCGGGGAAGCCAGCGCCGCGGCGTCGGCCGACCGCGCCGCGCCCACGCCCGATGTCACGCTCACCAGGACGATCGACGGCTTGCCCGCGAGCAGCTGATCGACCCCGGGGGCGCCCCCGCTCCACCCCGAGCATGGCAACGGATCCTTCGCCCGCTGATCTGGCAGCGGGCGAACCTCGTGGGACTCCGCCACCCGCCCGCGGCACCGCCGGCGGCCGGCCCGGCCCACGCAGCCTGAACGGTCCGTGCACCCGACCCGCGCTGACGACCCGCGCGAGCAGCTCGACAGCGCCCGGCGCCACCTCCCCCGGCCCCGGAGCCAGCCACCCGCACCACCACCCGCCGCGGCGGGCCCGCCCCGCCGCGCACTTCCAGTGAGGTACCACCATGCGCCGCGTCACCAGAGCTACGGCTGCTGCCCTCGCCCTCGCCACCTCCGCCGCCCTCGCAACCGGAGCGCCGGCGCCGGCCGTGGGCGCCACCGGCCCGGGCGACCACGCCACGGCCAGGGCCTCCCACTCCGCAGCCCCCGCCCCCCGACTCACCATCACCGGCGCCCCGCAGAGCGTCTCCGCCGGCGGCAGCGCCCGCTTCACCGCCGAACTGCTGAACACCACCGGCACGGACCTGGTCCTCCACCCGGCCGTTCAGATCTCGGACGACCACCACGGCCTGCCCGTCCCCGACATGAGCCTGCGCTACAAGCAACCCTCCGAGATGAACTGGCACACCAGCGATCCGGTGACAGGACCGGGCAACGGAATCCGACTCCTCACCCCGGCCGCCGACGACACCACGACCGGGAACCAGGGGCTGCTCCTCGTGCCGGCCGGCAAGAAGCTGACCCTCGCCCTCGACCTCGGGCTGCCCCCGGGACTCGAGGACAGCCTCGCCGAGATCGCCGCGGTCGCGTACTGGGCACCCGCCGGCCCCGGCGGCACGCCCGGAACGACCACCGACACCACGCGCAGCGAGCCGCAGCGCTTCTGCATCACCCGCCCCGGCTCCCCCTCGCCGTCGGCCACCGCGCGGACGACCGTCACCCCGATCGCGTCCACCTCCACCGCGCCCTCGCCGACCCCGCAACCCGCCCTCACCAGCAGCCCCCTCGCGCCGGAAGCCCTTCCGGTCGGTGCGGTCGCGGTCGGCGAGGCCAGGAATCGCTCGGTCGGTGCGCGGGTCCTCGCGTCCACCGGCGGTGGCGCAGATCCCGCGCTGATCGCCGCCGGCCTCGCCTTCCTGGCCGCCGGGACAGGGATCGCTCTCGCGCTGCGCCGCCGACGCGCCGCCGGCCGGCACACGTACTGAGCCGGGCGACACGGGGCCTACGACCAGAGCTACATCGAGGACCTGGCCGCTCGGGCGAAGGTCGGCGACCACGACGCATTCGGCTGCATCTACCGCCTCCACTCCCCGATGATCAGCCGCTACCTCACCCGCCGGGTGCAGGACCCGTCGGTCGTCGAGGACCTGACCAGCGAGGCGTTCCTGAGAGTGACGAGGCTCTCCGCGTTGCTCTGCGAGGACTACGGAATCCCCCCGAGGCGCCGGCGGTCCTCAAGAAGGGATGACAGCAGCCCGACCACTCCCACGAGCCGTCCCGACTGCCCATGAACTGTGTGACGAGACGAAAGCCAGGTAGGGCACGGTCCGAGGAGGCTGCGTCATGGAGTCCGCTGAAGGACCCCTGGAGGGAGGTGACACCGACTCGCCGGGCAGCCGTAGCGAGCAGGAACCGCCCCTCGGACCTCCCCGGGCCGCCGGCCGCTTCCAGGAGTTCCTGGCATGGTGGGCCCGCATGCGGATGGCCGACTGGGTCGAGGACGGCTACCTCTGACGTATGACCAGGTCCGGCTTCCGGGAGAGGGTCGGGCCGGCCCCGTACACCTCGATCTCGTACAGCGAGTAGCCCCAGGCCGTCCCGCGCGCGGTGCCGTACACCCGGATGTAACGGCCGGAGCCGGTCAGGCCGGTGAGGTCCTGGACGCCGCCGGTGCCGGCGGTGGTGGAGTGGATGGTGCGCCAGGTGGCGCCGTCGTCGGAGAGCTGGATCCGGAAGGCCTTCCCGTACGCGGCCTCCCAGCGCAGCACCACACGGTTGACCGCCTGTGTGGAGCCGAGGTCGACCTGCAGCCACTGCGGGTCACCGTAGGCGCTGGACCAGCGCGTGGTGGCGTCGCCGTCGGTGGCGAGGGCCGCGGGGAAGTCGGCGGTCTCGGTGCTGGAGGCGGTGGTCGGCCGGTTGCGGGCCAGGTTGCCGGGCTGGGCGGCGCCGGGCCAGCCGGGGTTGTGGCCGACCGCTGCGGCGATCGGGGTGAACGACGCGTAGGTGGCCGTCAACCTGGGTGATCCCCAGGTCTGTTGGGCGAGTGCGCGG
Source organism: Kitasatospora sp. NPDC049258 (assembly GCF_040678895.1). Taxonomy (NCBI): domain Bacteria; kingdom Bacillati; phylum Actinomycetota; class Actinomycetes; order Kitasatosporales; family Streptomycetaceae; genus Kitasatospora; species Kitasatospora sp. NPDC049258. The sequence continues at coordinate 269,958 of NZ_JBFAQT010000002.1, read as the reverse complement.
AGCGGGTACATGATGCCGGCGGCGATCTGCTCCTCGGTCTCGGCGTTGGGGTTGTCGCACCAGACGTGGATCAGCGAGCCGCGGTTCCTCGTCGGGTCGGTGAGGGTCCGGCCGCCCTGGAAGACGTCGGGCGCCCAGGTCTCGTACATCCATCCGGTGTCGGGCTTGGCTCCGCCGAGCACGTAGTAGGTCGGGGTCCAGGACTCGTTGGCGACGGTGTGGCCGGCGGTGGCCAACTGCTGGGGGGTGAGGCCGTAGTCGTACCAGTACTCGACCAGGATGTCGGCGTTGGGGGCGATGGTGCCGTCCCCGGACTTGATGCCGTCGTTCCACATCCGTGTGGTTTTGCCGCCCGCCCGCACCAGCGCGTCGGCCCAGTTGACGAAGCCGTAGTAGGTGTCCTTGGCGGTGGCGTTCGCGCCGTAGTGGGCGCGGGCGTAGGCCAGCAGCTGCGGATAGCGACCGTAGTCGTCGACGTACTCGTCCGCGCCGATGTGCCAGTAGGGGGCGGGGAACAGCGGCAGGTACTCGTCGACCAGGTCCTTGATCAGCGTATAGGTGCCGGGCAGCGAGAGGTCGATGAAGGCGGGGTCGACCGTGCCGGAGCTGTTCCTCAGCGCGAGTTCGGGGTGGGCGGCCACGATCGGGTTCATGTGCCCGGGGGTGTCGATCTCGGGCACGATGGTGATGTGGTACTTCCGCCCGAGGGCGACCAGGTCGGCGATGTCCTGCTTGGAGTAGTGGTCCGCGGAGACGATCTCCGGGTGGGTGGCACTCTCCAGGCGGAAGCCGTAGGTGTCCGACAGGTGGAAGTGGAAGTAGTTGAGCTTGAGGTAGGCGAGTTCCTTGATGTGCTGCTTCACCCAGGCGACGGTGAAGAACTTCCGGCCCTGGTCGATCATCAGCCCGCGCTCGGCCTTGGCCGGCCAGTCGACTGCCGTCCCGGCCGGCACGGTGGCCGACCGGTGCAGCAGCTGAAGGACGGTCCGGGTGCCGAGGAACGCGCCGGTGTCGGTGCCGGCCCGGACGGTGACCGCCGCCGCGACGGTCAGCCGGTAGCCCTCGGCGGGCAGCGTGTCGTCGCCGAGGGTGAGCGCGATGTCTCCCGCACCGGCGGTGCCGGTGGTCACCGCGACGCTACGGCCCGCCAGTTGGCCGAGGTCGTCGGCGAAGGTGGCGGCCTCGTCGGCGAGTTGGGCGGTGTAGGCGGGGTCGACGACGATCCGGCTCCCCGCGGTGAAGGTGTACGAGCCGCTGCCGGCCGTCCACTGGCGCAGCGCGGGTACGGTCTGCGGCGGCGCGGCGGCGGCGGAACCGTCTGCGACACTCTCGGCGGACGAGGCACCGGGCAGGACGAGCGCCGCTGCGGTGCAGACGGCTACGGTCAACAGCCTGAGCAGTCTCATGGGAGCTCCAAGGGGGAGGCACCAGTCCAACGCAGAACCCCTGAAGGCGTCAACAGATGATGCGAACTCGGCTGGATCGCGCATGAATGCGCATGCCTGTCCACGGAGTTGAGCAGGCGTGGGTCCACCGCACGGTCAGCGGCCGAGCCGGTCGATCTCGGCCAGCTCCGCGTCCTCCAGCGGCCCGCCGTTCAGCGCGTCGAGGTTCTGGTCCAGCTGGGCCACGCTGCTGGCCCCGATGATCACCGATACCACCCGGGGGTCGCGCAGCACCCAGCAGAGGGCCAGCTGCGCCAGGCTCTGTCCGCGCCTCTCGGCCACCCCGGCCAGCCCGCGCAGCTGGTCCAGCTTGGCGCCGGTCAGCGCCTGCTCCTTGAGGAAGTGTCCGACCGACATCCGCGAACCGGACGGCACGGCGCCCGACAGGTAGCGGTCCGTCAGCAGGCCCTGGGCGAGCGGCGAGAAGGCGATCAGGCTGGTCCCGGTACCGCCGACCGCCTCCAGCAGGCCCTCCTCCGGGCCGCGGTCGAGAATGGAGTAGCGGGCCTGGTTCAGCAGCACCGGCGTGCCGAGCTCCCGCAGGATCGCCACCGCCTCCCGGTGCTCGGCCGCCGGATAGTTGGAGATGCCGGCGTACAGCGCCTTCCCGGACCGCACCGCCCGGTCCAGTGCCCCCATCGTCTCCGCCAACGGGGTGGCCGGGTCGTAGCGGTGCGAGTAGAACACGTCCACGTACTCCAGGCCCATCCGCCGCAGCGACTGGTCGAGGCTGGCCAGCAGGTACTTGCGGCTGCCGCCGTTCCCGTACGGGCCGGGCCACATGTCGTAGCCCGCCTTGGAGGCGATGAACAACTCGTCCCGGTACGGGCGGAAGTCCTGCGCGAACAGGTGGCCGAAGTTGCGCTCCGCACTCCCGTACGGCGGACCGTAGTTGTTCGCCAGGTCGAAGTGGGTGACACCCCGGTCGAAGGCCCGGCGCAGCACGGCGCGCTGCACCTCCAGCGGCTGGGTGTCGCCGAAGTTGTGCCACAGCCCCAGGGAGACGGTGGGCAACTGCACGCCGCTGAGCCCGGCGCGGCGGTAGGTCATCGAGGCGTAGCGGTCGTCCGCGGCAAGGTAGGTCATGCCGCTTATCCTGCCAGCCCGACCGACCAAATATGAACTAAAATCAACATGGACAAACATACTGCGATCGGCCCAGGGGCGCTCGGGCTTCCATCGCATCGCCTCGCGATCACGACTTCCGGGCGCTCGACCGGTAAGCGCTTTCCGGCTACGCTGCCCCCACAGGCACGGCAGGTCGACCGCGGGCGCCCCGTCGGAAGGACGCGATGAGACTGGCATTGAGCACCCTGGGCACCCCGGGAGTCCCGCTGACCGGCTCGGTGGGCCTGGCCCGGCGGTTCGGTCTGGACGGGCTGGAGCTGCGCCTGCACCCCGACACCGGTGTGCACGCCGGCCTCGACACCGCCGAACGGGCCGCGGCCGCCAGGACCTTGGGTGGACTCCCCGCGTTCTGCCTGTCCGGGTACGTCCGGGTCTGCGAGCCCGGTGACGACGGGCCGGTGATCGCGGCGCTACGGGCAGACCTCCGACTCGCGCGCGATCTCGGGGCCGAGTTCGTCCGGGTCTTCCCCGGCGGCACCGACCTCGCCGCCGGGGCGCGCAGGCTGGCCGCGGTCGCGACCGAGGGGCCGAAGGTCCTGGTCGAGACGCACGACGCACTGCCCACCGGCGCCGCCGTCGCGGCGCTGCTGGAACGCGCACCGCACGCGGGCGCGATCTGGGACCTGCTGCACCCGTGGCGGCACGGCGAGGAGCCCGCCGAAACCCTGCGGCAGCTCGGTGGCCGCCTCGCATGCGTCCAGATCAAGGACGCCGCCTCCGCCACCTGCACCACGCCCGTCCCGCTCGGCACGGGCGCCGTCCCCCTGGCGGCCGCCCGCAGGCTGCTCGACGGATTCGAGGGCTGGGTGTCGCTGGAGTGGGAGCGGACGTGGTACCCGGACATCGCCCCGGTCGAGGACATCCTTCCCGGCGCCCTGGACTGGATCGCCGGTCGGACCTGAACGGGTCTCCCGCAGAACCGAGTTGATCGCCCGTCGGGCACCGAGCGGGTCGAACGCGCCCCGGGCCGGCCGCCCGGGACACCCCGGTCGCCGCAGCTCGGCCGCCTGCTCGACCCCTGGATGTCCGGCCCGCCTTGACAGCGCGGCCGGCCGGACGTACAGCGGGAGACATGAGTGTGCGCGATCCGATCGAGCCGGGGGCATCGCCCGCCACGGCCGCCGGGGAGGCCGCCGGTGTGACGGCCGAACGCGAGGACGCCCTGGTGGGGGCCGTCGTCAAGGCCGTCGGGGCGACCGGCGCCCATGCCGGAAGCGTCTTCCTCCGCTCCCGCGACGGCCGTTCGATCGTGCTGGCCGCCACCTGCGGGGCATCGCCCTCCCTGCTCGGTGGCTGGCGGCTCATCCCGGTCAACAGCCCCATCCCGGTGGCGGCGGCCTACCGGTCGGGCCGGACGGTCCACCTGGCCGACGCCGGCGAGACGATGCGGCGCTATCCCCAGCTCGCGGTGGCCCTGCCGTACGCGTTCGGCTCGGCCTCGGTGCCGGTCAGGGCCGGGCCGGAGAGGCTGGGGGCGCTGGCGGTCGTGTGGACGGCGCCGCCCGGGTGCGTGGGGCTGTCCAGAGCGCAGCTCCGCCATCTGCGGGCCATCGCCGGCCGGCTCGGCACCGCCCTCGCCGACCTCCGGGCCCGCGGGAGCACGCTCGAGTACGACGCCACGACGGTGCCCATCGAAGTCCCGGCCCCGACCGCACCGGCCGTGCGGGTCGGCCTCTTCGACTGGCGGCTCGACACCGGGACGGTGGTCGCCGACGAGGAACTCTGCGCGATCTTCGGTCTGACCCCCGGCACCTTCGACGGGCGCGCCGACACGCTCGCCTCCCGGCTCCACCCCGGCGACCGGGTCTCGCTCCGGGCCACGGCCCGCGTGGCCGTCGCGGATGGCAGCGTGCTCGCCCGGCGCCTGCGCGTCCGCGCCGCCGACGGGTACCGCACCGTCGAGCTGTGGGGCCGCGTGCCGGAGGCGCCCGGGGCGGAGGTGCGAAGGCACCTGGTCGGCTGCGTGCTCGACGCCGGAGCCGGAGCCGCCGCACTCACCGCGGTGGAACGGCTCCGGGACGGACTCTTCTCGCTCTCCCCGGACGGGCGGGTCACCTACGCCAACCCGAGCCTGGAGCAGCTGCTCGGAGCGCCCGTCCCCGAACTGCTCGGCCGCCGCCTGTGGGATGTGCTGCCCTGGCTGTCCGATCCCACCTACGAGGACCGGTACCGGGCCGCGATGGTCTCGCAGCAGCCCAGCACCTTCCTGGCCCACCGCCCGCCGGACCGGTGGCTCGCCTTCTCCCTGCACCCGGGTGCCAACGGGGTGACCGGCAGGGTGGCGCCTTCCGGACCACCGGTGGACCCTCCGGCACCGACGGCCCGGGCGACCCCGGTCGCCCAGGTGGCCCCCGCGCGCCTGGGCGCCATCTACCACGTGCTGCAGCTCAGCAGCGCACTGACCGAGGCGGTCACCACGGGCGAGGTGTGCGACGTCGTCTCCGACCAGCTCATGCCGGCCTTCGGCGGTCAGCACCTGGCCATCTACGTGATCGAGGAAGGCTGCCTGCACCTGCTGTGCCACAGCGGCCACCACGACCGCTTCCTGCACTGGCTGGAAGGCAAACCGCTCGACACGCCGCTGCCCGGGACGCAGACGCAGACCGCCGGCGTACCCCTGTTCGTGGAGTCCCCGCAGGATCTCGCCGCCGGCCGCCCCGCCCACCCGGTGGAAGGCATCGGAGCCTGGGCCTACCTGCCGCTGATCGCTTCCAACCGTCCCGTCGGGACCTGCATCCTCGGGTTCGACGAGATCCACCACTTCACCACCAAGGACCGGGGCATCCTGACCGCGCTCAGCGGTCTGATCGCCCAGGCACTCGAACGCGCCCGTCTCTACGACGAGAAGTCCGCCCTCGCCCACGGCCTGCAGAACGCACTCCTGCCCCACCGTCTGCCCGTCCTGCCCGGCATCCGCACCACCGGCCGGTACCTGCCCGGCACCAGCGGGATGCACATCGGCGGCGACTGGTACGACGTGATCCCCACCGGGGGCGGCGTGGCCCTCGTCGTCGGGGACGTCGAGGGCCACAGCGTCGCCGCAGCCGGCGTCATGGGCCAACTGCGGAGTGCGGTCAGGGCTTTCGTGACGGCGGGCCACTCGCCCGGCGCCGTCCTGGGCGGTACCAACCGGCTGCTGGTCGACCTCGATCCCGGGATGCTCGCCAGCTGCTGCTACCTCCGCATCGATCCGGGCACCGACCGTGCCTACGCCGTCCGCGCCGGGCACTGCCCGCCCCTGCTGCGCCGACCCGACGGCAGCACCGAAGTGCTGGAGCTGGACGGCGGACCGCTCCTCGGCGTGGACGGCGCCAGCACCTACCCGGAGACCCGGCTGGACCTTCCCCGCGGCTCGATCCTCGCGCTCTACACCGACGGCCTGGTCGAGGAACGCGGCACCGACATCGACGTGGGCATCGACGACCTGCGGGTCTCACTGGCCCACGCCCGCGCCGAGGACATCGAGGAACTCGCCGACCGACTCCTGCGAAAGGCCCGGCGCTCCCCGCACCGCTCCGACGACATCGCCCTGCTGCTCACCCACTACCGCCCCGGGTGAGCCCTGCCGGTCGAATCGCCGCCGTCGACGCCGTGACCAGGCACGGTTACGACGTGCGCAGGTCAAACGCAGGTCATTCGACTGATGCCCACCGGTGACCCGTCACTGGACGATGAGGTCATGTCCGCCGCCCCGATGCACCGAGCCTGACCGCCGCGGTGAGAAGCCCTTTCGCAAGCCGGACCACATCGCCTGGCTGCTCCCACAGAAGCAGGGTATGCATGGAAGACTCGTCAGGTTACGTCGGCAGCGGCGCTCCGGCAGCTCCCTTCCGGGTGCTCGGGCCGCTCGAGGTGAGCGGCGGGCTGGGGGCCGTGTCCGTGGCACCGGGACGCCAGGAGATCGTCCTGGGGGCGCTGGTGCTCGAGCTGAACCGGGTGGTGGAGACGGCCTCCCTGGTGGATGCCATCTGGGCCCACCATCCGCCGAAGACCGCGCGCGCCCAGGTGCAGATCTGCATCTCCAGGCTCCGCAAGGGACTTGCGGACGCGCGGGTCGGCGCCACCATCGAGACCCGCGCCCACGGCTACCTGCTGAGGGCGCCGGAGGACGCGACCGACGCCGGCCGCTTCCGTCGCCTGGTGGCGGAGGCACATGCGCTGGCCCGTGACGGCCTGAAGCTGCCCGCGGTGCAGACGCTCCGCTCGGCGATGGGCCTGTGGCGGGGGCGGTGCCTGGCCGGTGTACCCAGCGAGGTGCTGGCCGGCACGGCGGCGCAGTTGGACGAGAGCCACCTGGAAGCGGTGGAGACCTGCATGCGGCTGTTGCTGGAGCTGGGCCGGCACGAGCACCTGGTCGGCGAGCTGATGCAGCTCGTCGCCGGCCATCCGCTGCGTGAGCGGCTGCGCGGGCACCTCATGGTGGCGTTGTACCGTTCGGGCCGGCAGGCGGAGGCGCTGGAAACCTACCACCAGGGCCGCGCGTTGCTCACCGAGGAACTGGGCCTTGACCCCGGCAGGGAGCTGCGCGACCTGGCGCAGGCGATCCTCACCGACGACCCGGGGCTGGCACTGGCCGAACAGCCCGAACCCCAGGCCCTCGTGGCACCGCCGGCCACCCCGCCGGCGCAGGAGCTCGGCGCCGATCCCGACCCCGTCGTCACCCCTCGGCAACTGCCCGCCGACATCGGCGATCTCGTCGCCGACGAGACGATCGTCGCGGCGATCTGCGAGGCCGTCACCGAAGGCCGGCACAGCGGGGCGCTGAGCGTGGCCCTGGTGCTCGGCAGACCCGGCGCCGGCAAGAGCACCTTGGCCACGCACGTGGCGCACCGGCTGGCGGCCGCGTACTTCCCGGAGGGGCAGCTCTACTGCGATCTCCGCGGGCCGGACGGGCAACCGGTGGACCCGGCGCAGGCGTTGGGGCGGTTCCTCCGAGCGCTGGGCATACCTGCCGAGGCCATCCCCGATTCGCTCGACGAGTGCGCGCAGATGTACCGCAGCCTGCTGGCCGACCGCCGGATGCTGGTGCTGCTGGACGACGCGGTGAGCGAGTCGCAGGTGCTGCCGCTGCTGCCCGGCACCGGCAGCAGCGGCGTGCTGGTCACCAGCCGCAGCCCGCTCACGGCGTTGCCGGGCACCCGCCGGTTCGACGTGGAGCCGCTGAGCCCGGAGCAGGCCCTCCGGTTGCTCGGACGGATCATCGGGGAGCACCGGGTCGAGGCCGAGGCCGAGGCGGCGCGGGTCCTCGTCCGCCTGGTGGGCGGGCTGCCGCTCGCGCTGCGCATCATCGGCGCACGTCTGGCCGCCCGCCCGCACTGGTCACTGACCTCGATGTGCCACCGGCTGGAGAACGAGCCCCGCAGGTTGGACGAGCTGGCCCACGGCACGCTCTCGGTCCGGGCCAGTCTTTCGGTCAGCTACCACGGCCTGGCGGCGGCCGACCGTCGCCTGTTGTGCCTGCTCGGCCTGGCCGAAGGCATGGTGATCCCGAGCTGGCTGGGTGCCGCGCTCGTCGACGACCGCACACCGCGCCCCAGTGATCTCCTGGAACCGCTGATCGACCAGCGACTGCTCGACATCACGGCCCTGGACCAGGACGGGGAGATCCGGTACGCGCTGTCGCCGATCGTGCGGACGTTCACGCACGAGCGGCTGGCCGCGGAGATTCCCGAGGCGGAACGCCTCGCGGCGGTGCGGCGGATGGTCGGTGGCTGGATGGCGCTGGCCGAGCGGGCGCACCAGGAGATCTACGGCGGCACCTACACGCTGGTGTCCGGTCGGGCCGAACGCTGGCATCCGCCGGAGAACGTCGTCCGGCGGTGCCTGCGCGACCCGCTCGGGTGGCTGAAGGGCGAGCAGGCCAACCTGCTGGGCGCGGTGGAGCTGGCGGCCCGGTCCGGGCTGGACGAGTCGTGCTGGGAGCTGGCCACCACGCTGGTCACACTGTTCGAGGCCCATGGCTGTACCGACCTCTGGGAGCGCACGCATCGGGTGGCGCTGACCGCGGTGCAGGAGGCCGGCAACGAGCGGGGCCAGGCGGCGGTGCTCGGCTCCTTGGGGACGCTGTACCTGCACCGGGGCGAGCACGAGGCGGCGGTCCCCTACCTCAGCGCCGCGCTGGGGATGTTCGAGCGGGTCGGTGAGGTACGCGGCCGGGCGCTGTGCCTGCGTGATCTGGCGCGCATCGAGCGGCACCACGGGGACGACGATCGGGCGCTGGCCCTCTACGAGGACGCCGAGCGCGACTTCGTCCGGGCCGAGGACGTCATCGGTCGGGCGTACGTGCTCGGCGAGATGGCGCAGATCACGATGCGGCGAGCGGACTTCACCCGGACCCGTTCCTACCTCGACGAAGCCCTCGGCATCTGCCGGTCGGCCGGCTTCGACCGGGGCCAGGCTCTCGCGCTGCGGCGGTTGGGCCAGCTGCTGACGTACCAGCAGCAGTACGAGGCGGCGGAGCGGACCCTGCTCGAAGTCCTCGCCATGGTCCGGGCGAGCGGCGACCTGGTCGGGGAAGGGTACGTGCTGCACGACCTCGGCCGGGTCAACGTCGAGCTGCGTCGCACGGAACGGGCCGTCGAGTACTACTCGCGATCGGCCCGGATCCGGGAGCTGATCCTGGACGACACCGGGGCCGCCGCCGTCCGGGCCGACATCGTCGCCGTCCTGGGCCGGCCCGTGACGGCGGTCGGCTGACGCCCCTCCGGCGGTCGGCCGGTCACGTCCAGGGCGTGTTGTCGGGAGGCGTGTTGCCGGGGGGCGTGCGGCCGGGGCGGGTGCGGCCGGCGGTGGGGCCGTCGGCCGGCGTCCTGGCGGCCGGTGACTTCGTGGCGGGCATCTCGGCTCTCCTTCGCGATCCGTGGTACTGGAACCAGCCTGGCCCGGCCGCCCATCGTGGGCGCATGCCGGTGCTATCACCGCCCTATCCCCGCCCCGCCGGCCGTGGATGTTCCGGGATGCCGGGCCGATAGGGCGACACCGCAGAGTTGGGCCTGCCGACGAGCTCGGCGCCCCTTCGGGGGACGGCCGTCGGTGGTCGGACGCGCTGCGACCCAGCTGCCGAACGGATTCCGCGCAATGGCTCTGCCGTATCGATCGACCCGAGGTAGGTGACGATGGACCCGGATTTCTACTCGCGGGTGGCCGACGAGTTCGGCGAATACACCAGCGGGGGGCTGCGTACTGACGTCTTCCCGGACGGTGACCCGGAGGCCGCGTTCGACGAGCTGGCGAGGGGCCTCGGCGGCCCCGACGGCCGGCTGGTCGATGTCGGCTGCGCCGACGGGCGCAGCCTGCTGAGGATCGCCCCGGCGTTCCGCAGCGTCCTGGGCATCGACATGTCGGCCTCGATGCTGGAGTCCGCCGGGCGCCGGCGTGCTCAGGTGGGGCTGGGTGAGGTCAGGTTCGAGCGGCGTGATGCCTCCCGGACCGGCCTGCCCGACGGGGAGGCCGATGTGCTCACCTCCCGGCGCGGGCCGTTGTTCCCGGGAGAGTTCCGCAGGGTACTGCGGCCCGGCGGTCATCTGATCTACATGGGCATCGGCGAGGCGGACGTCCGCGAGCTGAAGGAGACCTTCGGCCGGGGCCAGCAGTTCGGCCGCTGGGACGGCAGGCCGGTGATGGACGAGGTGGCCGAGCAGCTCACCGAGGCCGGTTTCACGGTGGTGCTGGAGAAGGCCTTCCGGACCGAGGAGTTCTACCACTCCCCGGTCGAGCTCGACAGGTTCCTGCGCCAGGTGCCGATCTTCGAGGACTACGACACGGCGGCGGACCGGGCCCCGTTCGAGCGCTACGTGGCGTCGGCGAGCAGCGAGCGCGGGGTCCGGCTCGACCGGCACTGGTTCGTGGTCCAGGCGCGGAGGGCAGCATGACGATCTTCGACGACCTCGAATCCGAGGTGCGCAGCTACAGCCGGCTGTGGCCGGTGGTGTTCGACCGGGCGCAGGGCAGCCGGCTGTTCGCCGAGGACGGCCGGCCCTACCTGGACTTCTTCGCCGGTGCGGGGGCGCTCAACTACGGCCACAACGACCCCGCCCTCAAGCAGGCTCTGGTGGACTACATCCTCCGGGACGGCGTCTCGCACGCGCTGGACATGTTCACCGTGGCGAAGCGCGACTTCCTGGAGACCTTCCAGGACGTCGTCCTGACGCCGCGGGGGCTGCGGTACAAGGTGGCGTTCCCCGGTCCGGGCGGTGCGAACGCGGTCGAGGCGGCGCTGAAGCTCGCCCGGCGGGTCACCGGGCGGCAGACGGTGGTGAGCTTCACCAACTCCTTCCACGGCATGACCCTGGGCACCCTCGCGGTCAGCGGCAACGCGACGAAGCGGGCGGCCGCCGGCGTGACGCTGACCCTGGCGACCCCGATGCCCTTCGACGGCTACCCGGGCATCGGGGAGAGCGGCCCGCGCCAGCTCGACCGGCTGCTCTCGGACGGCGGCAGCGGGCTGGACCGGCCTGCCGCCGTCATCGTGGAGACCGTCCAGGGCGAGGGCGGGTTGAAGGTCGCGGACGCGCAGTGGCTGCGCGAGCTCGCCGGCGTGTGCAAGCGGCACGAGGTGCTGCTCATCGTGGACGACGTCCAGATGGGCTGCGGGCGTACCGGATCGTTCTTCAGCTTCGAGGACGCCGGGATCACTCCCGATCTGGTGTGCCTGTCCAAGTCCATCGGAGGGTTCGGCCTCCCGCTGGCCCTGACCCTGATCCGGCCGGGCCTGGACATCTGGAAGCCGGGCGATCACAACGGGACGTTCCGCGGTGTCAGCGGGTCCTTCGTGACCGGGGCGCAGGCGCTGCGCTCCCACTGGAGCGACGGGACGCTGGAGAAGTCCACCCGCGAGCGCGGGGCGCGGATCGCGGCGGCCCTGGGCGCCCTCGTCGACGAGCACCCCGGGGCGGGCCTGGAGGTCCGGGGCCGGGGGTTCGCGGCCGGGCTGCGGCTCGCCACGCCCGGCGCGGCCCGTGCGGTGTGCGTCGCGGCCTTCGAGCACGGCCTGCTCATGGAGACCTCCGGTGCGGCCGCCGACGTGGCGAAGCTGATGCCCCCGCTGACCATCGGCGACGACGACCTGGACGAGGGTCTCGACATCATCCGTACCTGCGTGGGCTCGGTACTCGCGCGGAGCAAGTGAGAGGCCAGGGCTGTGCCAGGCAAGATTCCCGAAGTCGACCTCGCCGCGTGGGGCAAGGCCTCCGACGCCGATCGCGCCCCGATCACCGCTGAGCTGGACGCCGCGCTGAGCAGCACCGGCATGTTCCTGGTGTCCGGGCACGGCGTGCCGCAGGCCGTGACCGACGACTTCCGCGCCGCTGCCAAGCGGTTCTTCGCACTGCCGGCGGAGGTCAAGGCCCGCTACGCCATCGAGGCCGCGTACGAGGGCGGTTGGCTCGAGATGCATCCGCCCGGTGGGGTCGGGGTGCCGGTGAGCGAGGGCGAACAGGCTCCGAGCGCGCCGGATCTCCACGAGTCCTTCTACCTGGGGCCCGGTCACCGCACCGGCGACGAGCGGCGGGACCGGTACGACTATCCGGCGAACCGCTGGCCGGTCGAGCTGCCGGAGTTGCGGGCGGCCGCGGACGCGTACACGGCGCACATGCTGCGGGTGGTGCAGGCGGTCAACGAGGTGCTCGCCGTCACGCTGGGCCTGCCGGTGGACTTCTTCACCTCGCGGGCGCAGCTGGCGACCTGGACGCAGAACGCCAGCTGGTACCCGTCGTACGCGAGCATCGGCGCGGTCGCTCCCGGGCAGTTCCGCAACGGGCCGCACACCGACCTGGGTACCGTCACGTTGCTGAGCCGCCAGCGCGGCGTGGGCGGGTTGCAGGCGTGGACCGAGGAGGACGGCTGGTTCGCGCCGCCGTACAGCCCGGACTCGCTCCTGGTCAATCTCGGTGACCTGATGGAGCTGTGGACCGACGGGCGCTGGCGGGCGCTGAAGCACCGCGTGCTGCCGCCCAGCCCGGCGGCTCCGGACGAGGAACTGCTGTCGCTGGTCTTCTTCTTCGAGACCGACCCCGACACGCTGGTCGAGCCGCTCGCCGCTCCGATCGGCGCGGGCCAGGGGCGCTCGCCGGCGTACGCGCGGCGGACGGTCCTCGCGAAGCTCGGTGTCCCGCCCGACCAGCTCCGGCCCGAGCACGTCCGGCCCGACCATGTCCAGGGAGCCCGAGGGTGAGCAGGATCGTTGCAGTGGTGTCCGGTGGGATCGACTCGGTCACCATGGCGCACCACCTCGCGGCCGAGGGGCACGACCTCCAGCTGATGGCCGTCGACTACGGTCAACGCCACCGCAAGGAGCTGGAGTTCGCCGCCGCCACCGCGGTGCGGCTCGGCGCGCCGTACGAGCAGGTCGATCTGCGCTCGCTGCGCGGCGTCATGCGCGGATCGTCGCTGACGGATCCGTCCGTGGCCGTGCCCCGACCGGACCGGCCGGTCTCCGGGAACCCGAACATCGTGCCGAACCGCAACGCCGTGCTGCTGTCGGTGGCCTTCGCGCTGGCGGTCACCGTGCAGGCGGATGCCGTCGCCTTCGGCGTCATGGCCGAGGACGTCGGCCCGTCCGACACCTCTCCGGAGTTCCTGCGGCGGTTCCTCGCGATGGAGCGGGTGGCGACCAAGGGTTCACTCACGCCCGAGGTCGAACTGCTCGCCCCGCTGATCGAACTGCCGAAGACCGGGGTCGTCGCTCTCGGCGAGCGGCTCGGCGTGCCCTGGGCGCAGACCTGGACGTGCTTCCGCGGTGAGGACCTCCACTGCGGCGCCTGTGCGGCGTGCGTGGAGCGGCGCGGCGCGTTCGCGGACCTGGGGATCACGGACCCGACGGTCTATCGCGAAGCGGTGGTACCGCAGTGACCGGTGGCGGCCACCTCGTCGGTGGCCCCGACACGGAAGGGAGCGGTGTCGCGTGGAACCGGAACTCGTAGTCAACGAGATCTTCGGCCCGACCGTCCAGGGGGAAGGGCGCTCCATGGGCCGCAGGTGCGCGTTCCTGCGGCTCGGTGGCTGCAACTTGTCGTGCACGTGGTGTGACACGCCCTACACCTGGGACTGGACCGGGGCGGGCGACTCGGGGGTCAAGTACGACCCCCGCAAGGAGCTGCACCGCCGTCCCGTCCGTGAGGTGGCCGAGGAGCTCCTCGCGTTCGGCGTCGAGCTGATCGTCATCTCCGGCGGCGAGCCGCTCGGCCAGCAGAACCGGCTGGTCCCGCTGGTCGAGCTGCTCACGGCGCGCGGTCTGGAGATCGAGATCGAGACCAACGGCACGCATGCCGCGGACCCGGCTCTGGTGGCCGCGGGCGTCCGCTTCAACGTCTCGCCCAAGCTGGCCCACTCGGGCGAGGCGGCCGGCCGGCGGATCGTGCCGGACGCGCTGAAGAACCTCGCCGCGACGGAGGGCACCACGTTCAAGTTCGTCTGCCGCGACGCCGGCGACCTGGACGAGGTGGCCGCGCTGGTCGAGGAGTTCGGCCTCGGCTCGGTCTGGATCATGCCCAAGGGACAGACCGGCGCCGAGGTGAGCCGCTCGATGGCCGGGCTCGCCGACGCGGTGATCGCACGGGGCTGGAATCTCACCACACGCCTGCACACCTTGTTGTGGGGCGCTACGCGGGGTGTCTGAACGCGTGGCCGAATCAAGCGAGAAGGATGCATCGGAGACATGACACTGCGCATCACGAAGAAGTTCGAGTTCTCTGCCAGCCACCAGCTCTCGGGCCTGGCCGAGGGGCACCAGTGCGCCCGGCTGCACGGCCACAACTACGTCGTCGAGCTGGAGCTGAGCGCCGCACGCACCGAACTGACGCCGACGGGGTTCGTCCGCGACTACGGCGAGTTGGCCCCCTTCAAGTCGTGGCTCGACCGGACGCTCGACCACCGTCACCTCAACGACCTGGTGGACGACAACCCCACCGCCGAGAACCTGGCGGTGTGGCTCTACGAGCGTTGGTCGAAGGAGTTCCCGGAGCTGACCTCCGTGCGGATCTCCGAGACCCCCAAGACCTGGGCCGAGTACCGGCCCTGAAGTGCCGGCCGGCCGGCGGGAGCCGGCCACCCGATCACCGAAATCGAGCGACGGCCGTCCCGGTCGGACTGGAGAGATGCCTGAATGTCTGTGACGACGTGGGTGCAGGAGGGTGACGTCGGCTCGGAGAAGCCGCGCGAGGAAGACCCCTTGGTCGGACTCGCCCGGCAGCTCCTGAAGGAGATCGGGGAGGATCCCGACCGCGACGGGCTGCGCGACACCCCGACGCGGTTCGCCCGCTGGTGGCGCGAATTCATCAACTACGAGCCGGGCTCGGTCGGCACCCTGTTCGAGTCGATGGGCAGCAGGCAGCTGGTGATCGTCTCGGACATCCAGGTCTGGTCCCTCTGCGAGCACCACCTGCTGCCGTTCAACTGCTCGGTGACCATCGCCTACCGGCCGGCCGACCGGCTGCTGGGCCTGTCGAAGTTCGCCCGGATCGCCCATCGGCACGCGCACAAGCTCCAGGTCCAGGAGCGGCTGGTGTCCGAGATCGCCGAGGACATCGCCGCGCTCAGCGGGGCGCAGGACGTGGCCGTCATCGCCAAGGGCGAGCACCTGTGCATGACGATGCGCGGCATCAAGGCGGCCGCCCGGATGACCTCGACGGCCTACCACGGGGCCTTCGCCGAGGACGCCGGGCTGCGGGCCGAGATGTTCGACCTGATGCGCCCCTGAACCGACCCGCACCCTGATACCTCTTCGGGGCCGCTGCCACGGCCCCCTGCAGACCGAGCCGGGGCCGCTGCCACGGCCCCGTACCGGGCCGCGGCAGCGGCCCCGAGGAGCACGTGCATGGAAACACCATCCGGGTCGGGAAGCGGCCGGATCTCCACCCGGCCTTCGGAGCGGGAGGCACCGATGACCCTGCGCCGCGAGGCGACCATCGCCGCCGGCGAGTCGATCAAACAGAACGCCCCGACCGGATTCCGTCCGGGCCGGGCCGGCGGGAGCGGGGGCGGGGGCGGGACGGGGGCCGCGCCCTTCGGCCGGCAGCTACGCGACCTGCGGCTGCAGAGCGGGCTGTCCCAGACCCAGCTGGCGCGCTCCAGCACGCTCAGCGTCCGGGCGATCCGCGATCTGGAGAACGGGCGGGTACGGCAGCCCAGGGCGGACTCGCTGCGCCTGCTCGCCGACGCCCTCGGTCTCAGCGCCCCCCAGCTGAACCGGCTGACGAACGATCACTCGCTCGGCCTCCTGGCGGCGGGGGCGGCCGAGCCGGCCATGAGCGGCCCGTTCATCGGCCGGGAGCAGGAGCTGGCGGCGCTGACGACGATGCTCGGCGCCGAGCACCACCGCCTGGTCACGATCACCGGGATCGAAGGCGTCGGCAAGACCCGGCTGGCACTGGAGGTCGCCCACGCACTCGAGGCGGCCGAGCGGACGGCGGTCCTGTGGCTGCCCCTCGACGACGACCGGTTGCGCGGCGGAAGGACGGCGCACGGGGCGCCGGAGCGGCCCGCGTGGCTGCGCGAGGTCGTGCCCCCCGGACCCGACAGCTGTCGGCGCCTCGTCGAGGCCGTCGGGGAGTCGAACGGCCTCCTCGTCCTCGACGGTGCCCGGCCGGGGCACGAGCTGGCGGACTTCACGGCCGCGCTCCTGGCCGGATGCCCGCGGCTGCGGATCGTCGTCACGACGAGGACCCCCGTCGACATGCCCCTGGAGACGCTCTTCCCGCTCGCACCGCTCGCGGTGCCCACCGCCGACACCGAGCCGGCGGAGCTGGGCGAGGTGGCGTCGGTGGCGCTGTTGCTCGCCCGGACGAGGCGGGTCCAGCCGGGCTTCTGCCCCGGCCCGGACGCTCTCGCGGACGTCGCCCGGATCTGCCGCGCACTGGACGGCCTTCCGGCCGCGCTCGAATCCGCCGCCCACTGGAGTCTCATCTACTCCCTGCGGCAGCTCGCCCACCAGCTCACCACCGATCCGCTCGCCGTGGCGCGACGGCCCGACGGCGGCCGCCAGCAGCCGGACGCCTACGCGTCGGTCCGCCACACCATCGCCACCCTGAGCGGCCGCCAGCGTGACCTGCTGTCGGCCATGTCGCACCCCACGTCCCATCCGCCATCCCATCCGGCATCCCGCGAGGCGGACGGCTACTGGTCGATACCGGAGGTGGCACACCGGACGGGCCGGACGGCCGCGGAGTGCGCCGACGACATCTACCACCTCCTCATCCTCGGCATCCTCCGCCGCGTCGACCACCAGGACGTGGCGAAGTTCGGGGTGCTCAACATCGCCGGCGTCGCCGGACGGAACACCATCGCCGGACAGCACGCAGCCGCATGATCCGGGCCCACCAGGAAGGACAAGACAGTGCGACTCTGTACTCTCCGCACCGAGACCGGTGAGGACGTCGGCGTGTCGGTGCCCGGCGGGATCGCCACGCTGAGCGTCGTCAACGCGACCGCGGGAACGCGCTACGGCCCCACCATGCTGGACATCATCGTGAAGGGCGAGGCCGTCGCCCTCGCGGCCACGATCGCCGCCCTGCCCGATCTCGAGGTGCCGGCCGCGCCGGGCGAGCCGGACTTCGGGCCGCTCTACCGGTGCCCGCCGAAGCTGTGGGGCGTCGGCCTGAACTACCTGCGCCACGCCGACGACCTGGGGGTGCGACAGCCGACCGACGCCCCCGGCTCCTACCTGCGGCCGTCCTCCACGGTGATCGGGTACGGCGACGACATCCTGCTCCCCGGTCAGTCGCAGCGCGTCACCGCCGAGGCCGAACTCGGCGTGGTGATCGGAACCACCTGCCGCGACGTGTCGCCCGAGCAGGCCCCGTCCGTCATCTTCGGCTACACCACCGTCCTGGACATGACCGCCGAGGACGCGATCCGGGTCAACCCCCGTCACATCCCGTGGGCGAAGGCCTTCGACACCTTCTGCAGCCTCGGCCCCTGGATCGTCACCCCCGACGAGATCCCCGACCTCTCGGCCGTACGGACCTCCACGGTCGTCAACGGGCGGACGATCGCGTCCAACCAGGTGTCGGCGATGATGTACGACCCCTACTGGCAGGTCGGCTACTTCTCCGGCGGCATGGTGCTCGAAGCCGGGAGCGTGATCGCCACGGGCACCCCCGGCGCCGGTGTCATCCAGGACGGGGACACCGTGGAAGCCCGGGTCGAGGGCGTCGGCACCCTGCGCAACACCGTCAGGCTGGGGCCTGCCGGGTAACGTCGAGGATCCGACGGTGGCACCGGGCGCCCTCAGCCGCCGGCGAGGGCGCCCGGTGCCACCGTGGTCCGGTCGGCAGGGTCCGGTGCGATCTCCAGCGCGACCGCCTCCCGCGCGAGGGTGAGGGTACGGAGCACGGTCGCCCGGTCCGGGCCGTACACCGAGGCGCTGACCGGAATGCACATGTTGTGGTTGGTGATCGGCACGTGGTCGCCGGGCCGGAACTCCACGAGCAGATCGGCGACGCCGGGCAGCGCGGCCAGCTCCTCCAGCCCGTGCACGGCCACCAGCGTGCCGGGGGCGTCGTCGTTGCGCACGACCACGGAACCGAGCACCGCCCGGAACCCGTGATCCCCGTCGATCACGTGCGGACGGCGGCCGAGGTAGCACTCCACGGCCTCGTGGAACGGCCGCAGGTCGGAGTGCCTCGCCCACATCTCCACCGCGGGGCCGCCCGAGAACCGGGCCGCGAGCTCGATCAGGTAGACCTCGTCCCCGTCGTCACCGCACTTGACCTCGATGTGGCTGGGGCCCAGCCGGATGCCGAAGGCGTCGAGCAGCTGCTTGACGAACCCCTCCACCCGGGCGTGGTCGGGATGGTCGGCACCGATCTGGATGATGTCCCACAGGGGGAAGTCGTAGTCGCGGTCGTCGGGCTGGCGGTACTCCCAGATGTCGACCATCCGGTGCTCACCGTCGGCGCTGTAGAAGTTCACCGCGTACTCGCGCCCGCGGACGTAGCGCTCCACCAGCCATTCGGTCATCGGCTGGTCGTTGCGGTCCACGGTCAGTGCCTCGGTCGCCCCGTCCAGGGCCGCCTCGTCGGCGACCACCGAGACGCCGAAGGAGCCCGAACCCATCGTCTGCTTCACGATGACCGGAAAGCCGATCTCCCGGGCGGCCTGCGGGACTTCGTCGAGCGAGTGGACCAGCCGGAACTCCGGCACCCGGACCCCCGTCCGCGCAGCCCTGACCCGCATCGCCGCCTTGTTGCGCCGCGCCCAGCCCAGCGCGGGGTCGTTGCCGGGCAGGCCGAGTCCCGCCGCTATCTCGTCGGCCACGTGCAGGCTCGTCCCGTTGGCGGGGACGACGGCTCGTACGTCGAGCCCCGTCGCCCGCACCTGCCGGACGGCGTCCGCCACGTCGCCGGCCCGCAGCGACCGCCCGTCGTCGAGGTCGCTCTGCCCGCCGGCGACCGCGGGCAGGCCCGTGGACAGCGGGAGCACGGCGAAGCCGAGATCGCGGATGGCGGCCTCGTAGTGGTGCCCGTTCCTGCTGTCGGCGGGGTCGATCAACAGGATCACCGGGACGTTCGCAGGGTCGTTCACCGGGACGTTCGCAGGGTCGTTCACCGGGTCGTTCGGTTCCACGGAAACTCTTCTCGGGCCAGGTGTGGGAATGGTCAGGGGATGAACGTGAGCGGCTGGCGCGCGGCCATCGCACGGGCGGCCTCCAGCACCATGTCCTCCGCGGGGTGGACCCGGTCGATGTCGGCGACCGCGGCCATCAGCTCGAACACGTCGACGTTCGCGGTCTTCGCGCACCTGCTGATCAGCGGGAAGAAGGTGGAGTGCGTTCGGGTGATGCCGCCGACGAGCTGGTACGTGCGGTCGTCGTGCAGCCGCTCCAACGGGCGTACGACGGACTCGCTCAGCTCCGCGAGCGCCCGGAAGTCGTAGCTGCGGTCGCCCTGGGCGTGGAGGGTGGCCGCGAACGTCTCGGTGACGGTGTTGCCGGCGCCGCGGCCGATGCCGTCGAGCGTCGTGTCCACGAACCGTGCACCGCCCCTCGCCGCCGCGAGCGAGTTGGCGTTGGCCAGGCTCAGGTTGTCGTGCCCGTGGAAGCCCAGCGGCACCGTGGTCGACCGACCGACCTGGTCGAACAGCTCGGAGACGTCCGCCGGCAGGTAGCCCCCCACCGAGTCGACGAGGTAGACGGCGTCGGCGCCGTACTCCGCGCACTGCCGGACCGCCCGCGTGACACCGCCGGCGTCGAGCACGTTCGTCTTCATCAGGTTGGCGAACGTCGTGATGCCGAGGTCCCTGGCGAGGGCGACGAAATCCTCGGCCGGTGCGACGGCGGTGATGTCCACGCCGATCCGGACGAACTGCATACCGGCGGCCACGGCCGCTCTGAGGTGATCCAGCTCGGCGATCCCCGGGATGCAGAACATCCCCCAACTCGCGCTCGACAGCGTCTCGGACGCGATCTCGAAGCAGCGCGCGTCGGAGACCAGGCTGGGACGGGAGGCGCGCCCGGCGGCATTCAGGCCCATTCCGTGGCCCAGCTCGACGAACCGGACACCCGATCCTTCGAGACCGGTCAGGACGTTCCTGATCGTACCTTCGGTGAAGGTGAAGTCCACGGCGTAACTGCCGTCGCGGAGCGTACAGTCCAGGATTTCGACGGTAGCTGATCGCCCGTCATCGGCGGCCGGCTGAAATGTCTCTGACATTGAACACCTCAAGCAGAGAAGTACGGAGAGATCGACGTTCCGACACTATCCGAGAAAGGCACGTCCGCCAGCGGCAGATATGCGGCAGAAAAGCGCGTATCGACCGGCGCAACTGCCGCCCGGGCAGCGGCACATGCCCTTTCCGCGCGCACGGCGAACGGCCGGGCGCGGTCGTCCGCGCCCGGCCGTTCCTCACGGTGGTCCGGCTGCTCAGTCCAGCACGGCCAGGGCCCGAGCGGGCGCGCCGTCGCCGCCGAGGACGTTGAGCACGCCGATGAACAGCGTGCACCACCGACCCGTGACCTCCCGCAGCACGAGGTTCTCCACCATCAGCGTGCCGGCGCCCAGCAGCGTGCGGTGCACCGGGTAGGGGAAGTCCGGCCGGCGCATGCTCATCGGTATCTCGGGGCTCATGGTGTCCATGCCGACCAGCCGCAGCCCCTTGGAGACGGCCCACTCGGCCGCGTCGACCGTGAGGTAGGGGTGCTTGTCGATGTAGGCCGGGTCGGCGTAGCGGTCGTCCCAGCCGGTGCGGATCAGGAGGGCGTCACCGGGTTCGAGATCGACCGCGACGGCGGACTCCAGGTCCGCCGCCGTGATCGGACCGGTGGCCTCCCGCAGCACCTCGATGCCGTACGCCCGGCCGATCAGGGTCGACGGTGGCAGCTGGTCGACCGTGGCGCCGTCCTCGACGAAGTGCGACGGAGCGTCCACATGGGTGCCGATGTGGGTCGGGATGTTCAGTCGCATGACCCGCATCCGGTGTTCCTCCCACGTGTTGGTGGGGGTGAACTCGGGGGCCGGGACGGTGCGCGCGTGCGGCATGCCCGGTGCCAGCGGGTGCGAGAGATCAACGGTACGTGACATGCGGTGCTGCCTCCTTCGACTTGGCGGTGCCGCCGCGCGAGGCGACTCGCGCGGCAGGTGACTCTTCCTCGGTCTGCTACGCGGCCCGTCCGGCGTCCCGCACCCCGTAGACCCGGCGCAGCCTGCGGCTGGAGGTGGCCTCCTGGAAGGGCCGCCGGCCGTGGAGCATCCGCCGGTTGTCCCACAGCAGGCCGACGCCGCGCTCGAGCAGCACGCACTCGGCGTCCACCGCCGCGACGGCGGAGACCTCGTCGAACGCGTCCATGGCCGCGAGCAGTTCGGCCGGCACCGGCGTGCCCTCGGCGGCGAAGCCCTGCTCGATGTACAGGCGGACGTAGCGCAGCTCGTAGCCGTCGGCCGTGGGCGTGAGCACGGGCTGCCGCTTGACCCTGATTCCGGCCGTCTGGTCCTTCACGTCGAACGGCACGGGCCGGCTCAGTTCGGCGACGTGCGCCGGGTCGATCCCGGCCAGCCGCTCGACCAGGCCGTTGACGTCCATCAGCAGCGTCTCCCCGCCCGTCGCCGCGGAGAGGCCGAACAGGAAGGCGACGTCGGGCAGCTGCGGCAGCAGGGTGCCGTCCGTGTGGTAGTTGCCCGCCTTGTTGGAATTCGAGTAGTGGCTGGTCTCCGCGGCGCCGGCCTTGACCTCGACGGGGTAGATGAGTTCGCCGGAGCTGTACTGCTCGACCGGGCGGAGCAGCGCCGTGAAGAAGTTCCAGTAGAGGGAGCAGAGGTCCTCGTCGCCGAGCCCGTCCGGGTCGACCCGCACGATGGCGCTGCCCGCCGCCCCGCCGATGGCCGACGCGATGTCGTCACGCAGCGCCAGGAGCTCCGGGCCGGTCGCCGGAAAGGCCTCGGTCGGCCAGCTGTCCAGCGGCGTGTCGGCGGCCACGCCCCGCGCCAGCAGGGCCGAGGCCGCCGCGCCGGGGATCGTGAATTCCGGGATCGTGAATGTCTCTGCCATCGTGAATTTCCGTTTCTGTGACGAGATCAGGAACCGCTGGTCATGCGTCGAGCGGCCATGTCCGATAATTTCCCGACGGGAGTTGCAGTACATCGCGTTCGACGAGTTGCCAGTCGCGCCGCACGGGGGGCTGTTCGGTCCTGCGACGTTCGCTCATCCGGCTGCGGTGGAACTCGATCACGTCGGAGCTGAACCTCAGCCGGCCGGTGTTCAGGTAGCGCACCGCGCCGTTGACGTCCCGCGCCGTCAGCACCTCGCCGCGGTTGTAGATGCTGGGCGAGAAGGGCACGTCCAGGTAGCCGCGCGCGAACGCCTTCACCACGCCCTCGGTGAGGCTTCCGTCGCCGGCCAGCAGGACGCTCTCGAGGATCTGGTCCACCTCGGCCCGCAGGACGGTGGCCTCCTCGCGCACCGTCTGCTCGTCCACCTCGACGCCGTCCGCCTCCGTCGCGCCCAGCCGGCTCAGCCGCAGTCCCTCCTGGTTGTCGGACACCGACGGAATGGTGGTCGCCTCGACCGGTGTCTTGACGATCAGCCGGGTGGCCCCGGACAGCCGGCCGGTGACCGCCGAGGCCACGATCAGCTGCGTCGCCCGCTCCCGCTCCCGCGGGAACGCCGCCATGTGCTGGTGGAACACGATGTTGACCTGGACCCCGGGGTGTCCCAGGTTCGCCAGGTACTTCTGGCCCAGTTCGCGCAGGACCCTGATCGCCGCGATGTCCTGCGACCGGTTGCCCTGTTCCGCGTAGCCCAGGGAGACCGAGCCCACGCCCTGGGTGGCCGCCAGCATGGCCTCGATCACATTGACGACGATCGCCAGGCTCGGCGGGATCAGGACCGCCGTGAGGGTGCCGAAGAATTCACGGTCGATCACCACGCCGAACTTCTCGCGGTACAGGCCGGCCAGCCGGTCGACGTACTGCCACCTTCGGAGCGACAGGGCCGGCGGGTAGTCCTTGAAGTAGGGAATGTTGTACGTGATCGCGCCGCCCTCGAAACCGGTGACACCACCGGCACAGGAGATCTCGGCGAGCAGTCGCGGGTCACGCGTGCTGTGCCGGGTCTGCAGCGGCGTCCGCACCTCCGAGATCATCTGCCGGAGCACGTCGACGCCGTGATTCACCATGGGAAATCCGTTGAGCGTGGAGGCCCCGCGCTCCCGGCTCTCGGCGATCGCCTCGCCGGCCTTCCGGTACTCGTTGTTCCTGGTGAGCGAATCGATCTGGTAGGACAGCACGTCCGCGCCGGCGCGGCGCAGGGCCACGAATGCGGTGCGCTGGTCGCCGGCGAGCGCCACGCCCGAGCGCGGCTGTATCAGGAACGGTCGCTGCACCCGGGGCCGCGGCGCGTGCGCGTGCGCGAACGACGGCTGCCGGAGCAGAAACGTCGCGTTGTCCGCCAGGTGCCTCGCCCGCGCACCGGTCGGCCAGGACTCCAGCACCTCGGGGCGCTGCTGTTCCAACTCCGCCACGGTCAGCCGCTGGTCGGGTGGCGCCGTGCCCGGCCGGGTGGGCCAGGGGGGAGGAGCGGGCTTGCCACGCACCGCTGGACGCCTGGTCAGGAGATCCTCGTCCAGGACCTGGAGCACCGTCGGAATGTCGACGTAGGTCGGAAAGACCCGGCGAAAGCCCAGCCGGCGCGCTTCACCGCGGATCCGTTCGGAACTGCCCACGTCGAGGTTTCCGCCGGCGTACCAGAGCGCGTCGATGTCGGGGTACTTCACCATCAGGTCCGGATACTTCTTCAGATAGTGGCGCAGATGGCCGTCCATGCACGAGATCATCACGACATCCGCGTCGGCCGCGCACCTGAAGAAGTCCTCGAGATTGTTCTGCGTGCCCATGAAGTGGACCTCGTGGCCCGCCTCGGCTATGGCGTGTTTCAGCAGGGTGAGGCCGACCGAATGAGCGTCCGCGCCGATCCCGCCGAGCACGATCGACCGTGGCGTCGACAATCTCATGGTTCTTCTCCGTTAAGTGCCGGACCGGATATGTGTGATACGACTGGTCATTCACCGGCGACACCGTGAAGGCGCCGAGGACTCAGCGGGGCAAGCGCTGCGCCAACACTAGCCAAGAAATACCCGCGGGCCGGCGGCAGAAGCCCGGCAGAAGAGCGGCAGAAGAGCGCTTGTCGATCGGCCCAACTGCCGCTCGGGGCAGCGGTGATTGTCTTGTGGCGAGCGGCGGCGGCGTGCTCTGATTGGCGGGCAACAATCAGCGGGAGCTACCAGGTGACCGTGCGAAAGGGTTACTCAATGGAAAACACCCTCAGCCAGCGGCAGGTCGACTTCTACCGCGCGAACGGGTTCTGCGTTGTCGACGGGATATTCGACGCCGAACTGGTCGCGAAGGCCCGGGCCGTGGTCGACGGCCTGCTGTCCTCCGCCGATCTGGCCCAGATGGCCGAGGCGGAGCCGGAGGACGGCTCCAAGGCCCGTCGCATCTGGGCGCCGACCTCGCGGGACGAGCTCTTCGCCGGCATCGCGGAGGACACCCGACTCCTCGACGCGGTGGAGCAGTTGATCGGCCCCGACATCGTGCTGCAGTACTCGAAGCTCAACGTGAAGCCGCCGCGCGTGGGCAGCGTCGTCGAGTGGCACCAGGACTTCGCGTTCTACCCGCACACCAACACCGACCTGGTCGCCACGCTGATCTATCTCGACGACGCGACCCGGGCGAACGCGTGCCTGCGGGTCGTCCCCGGTTCGCACCGGCACGGCCTCTTCGAGCACGAGTCCCGGGGCCACTTCGTGGGCAAGGTCCCGTCGCCGGCACAGGTGGGTCTGGGTGACTCGGCGATCGTCGACTGCGAGGGGGCCGCGGGATCGGTGGTGTTCATCCACCCCCTGCTCCTGCACTCGTCGGAGAAGAACCTCTCCGACCTGTACCGCCGCGTCTTCATCCCGTCCTACCGCGCGGCCGACGCCCTTCCCGTCTACTACGGTCCGCACGCCGCGCACAACGAGCCGACCGCGAAGCTCGTACGCGGCCAGGCGTCCAGGACGGTGCGCAGCGAGGCCGGCGTGTGGCGGCTGCCGATCGCGCAGGCGGAGTTCAACTCCCTGTACCAGATCCAGGAAGGCTCCCACGTGGCCGACGGGGCGAAGTCCTCGACCGGGTACTTCTCGCACGAGGCCGGCGCCGAGGACGCGACGGGCGATGCGACGGGCGACGCGATGTGAGCCGACACCGGTCGCCCGGACCGTCGTCGTCACGACACGACACGACCCGGCCGGGCGGGCCGGCGAGCATTCCTGTACCTGCGCATCGAACCGGACGTCACAAGGAGCATCATGACCAGCCCGCTACGGGGAACTCCCGCTGTCGTGCTTATGGATCCCGTCGGGGCGAGCATCAACTTCAAATCCCGGGTGGCCGAGCGCGGACTGGCCGTGATCTCCGTCTACACGATGCCCCGCGAGCACATCCAGGCCCGCTGGCCCGACCACACGGCGGGTGACACACTCAGCATCCACGCCGCGGAGCTCGGTGAGATCCGGGCGCAACTCGCCGCCTCGGGCGCCGACATCCGCGCGGTGGTGCCCGCCTTCGACGTGGCCGTGGACAAGGCGGACACGCTGGCCGAGGAGTACGGCCTGCCCGGCAACGGCGCGCGGCTCGCCCTCGCCCGCCGGGACAAGTCCGTGATGCGGGAGACCGCCGCGCGGGCGGGGCTGCGCATTCCCCGGTACGTGTTGGTCGACGACGTGGCCGACATCGCCGGTGCCGCGCAGGCCGTGGGCTTTCCCGCCTTCGTCAAGCAGACGGCCGGGGCGGCGTCGCACGGCACCCGGCTGCTGGGCCGGCCCCAGGACACCGAGGACCTCTCGACCCTGCACCCGACCGACCACTTCGGACGGCCGGTCCAGGGCTGGCTGGTCGAGCAGTACGTGCGCGGCCGGGAACTGGGCGTGAACTTCTTCTCGCACGACGGCGTGCACCACATCGTGGACATCTGGGAGTACCGGCAGCCCGACGACCGGGACTACTCGTTCCCCTACTGGGACTGGGCGCAGATCCCCGAGGACGACCCCGACCGGCAGACCGCCGTCGACTACGTGCGCCAGGTGCTGGACGCGTTCGGCGTGAGCCTGGGCCCCAGTCACACCGAGATCAAGATTTCGGCCGGCGACGCCTACCTGATCGAGCTGGGCGCCCGCCTGCCCGCGTACCCCATGATCGACGCGTGGATGACGCACAGCGATCTCGACCCGCACCGCCAGACCCTGGCCTGCCGGCTGGGCGAGGTGCCGAAGATCGTGGCCGCGCCGGTGAAGCTGGACGGCTTCTGCGGCGCCAACGCCATTCGCAACGACGGGCCGGCCGGCCGTCTGGTGGAGGTCCGCGGGCTGGACAAGGTGGAGCGTCTGCCCGGCGTGGACAAGCTGGTGGTGAACTACCGGGCGGGTGACCGGGTACCGACCACCGACAGCATCCGGACCGTTCCGCTCATGGTGAGCGTGTCCGCGCCGGACCCCGAGGAGCTGCACCGGCGCCTGGCCGCGGTCCGCGACACCGTGGAACTGGTGATCGAACCGGTCCGCTGATCCCGATGAAGTCCTTGTCCTCGTACCGGGAGCTCTTCGCCCTGCCCCGCTTCGGCTCGTCCCTGCTCGCGGCGGTCGCGGGCAAGCTCAAGCCCGGCGTCTCCTCGCTGGCCCTCCTGCTCGGGGTCGCGCAGTACCGGGGCCTCGGTCAGGCCGCCGTGGTGGTCTCGGTGTCCTCGCTGGCCGGAGCCGCCCTCCCGCTGAGGGGCCGGCTGATGGACCGCCACGGCTACACCCGGGGGATGGCGCCGGCGCTCGTCGCGTACCTGGTCGCACTGGCCGCCCTGGTGCTGAACGAACGCGCCCGCGGGCCGTTCGCCGCCACCCTGGCCATCGCCTTCTTCACGGGCCTGGCGGCTCCCCCCATCCAGATCGTGACCCGGCTGATGTGGCAGCAGATGACCACGGGCGCGCTCCGGACCACCGCCCTGTCGCTGGACACCATGCTGGCCGACCTGGGGTTCATCGTGGGTCCGACGATCGCGGCCCTGCTGGTGGTGGTCGTCGCGCCCTGGGCCGGCCTGGCCGCCTCCGGGCTGCTGTCGGCCGTCGCGGTCCTGCTGCTGCTCTCCCGCGGGCTGCCGGAGCGCCGCACACCGCCGCGGTCCGGGGAGCGCCACTGGCTGGGCCCGCTGCGCCACCGTGCGCTGCGCGGGATGATGGCGGCCTCGATCGCCTTCTTCCTCGCGGTCCGCGCGATCGAGCTGGCCTTTCCCGCCTGGGCCCAGCAGCACGGGTCACCGCTGATGAGCGGAGTGCTCCTCAGCTGCATGTCGGTGGGCAGCGTGACGGGTGGTCTCGTCCTGGGCGCCCTGCCGGCGCGGTGGTCGGTCAAGGCCACCTTGCCCCGCACGCTGGCCGTGCTGTGCCTGGGGACCCTCCTGGTGGCGGCCAGCCTCACCTGGACGGCGGTCCTGGTCGTGGCCGCGGCCCTCATGGGCATCGCGCTGGGCCCCAGTTTCGTGGCCCTGTGGGCGACGGCCGGCGAGCTGACCCCGGCGGAGATGGCCGCGGAGACGCTGGCGTGGATCAGTTCGTTCATGGCGCTGGGCGGAGCCGCCGGGGCCGCGGTCGGCAGTGTGGTCGCCCAGGCACTCGGGCCGGGGGCGGTGCTGGTCCTCGCGGCCGGGTCCCTCGCCGCCGGATCCTGGCTGGCGCACCGGGCCGTCCGGGCCGGAGCGATGACGTCGGAACAACTGCCGGAATCAATACCGATGTCGGCGTGAATACGGAGGAGCAGTGACTCGTCAGCGAGTGGCTCTGGTGAGCCACCTTGGGTACGACGCCTACCGCCATGTCGACGGCAGCCCCTTCTTCCCCCCGGACGAATTCGACGTCACCCTGCTCGCGCGCCCCCGGGACCTCGCCCGGGTGGCTCCCGGCCAGGTGAGCCGCCGCATCCCGGTGGACATCGACACCCATGCCGAGCTCGCGGTGTCGCTGCCCGAGCTGGTCGGTGGCCTGGACTTCGACTGGGTGGTGGCCACCCAGGAGCGGCTGCTGCTGCCGGCGGCGCGGCTGCGCGAGGCCATCGGCGCCGGCGGCCGGGGCACGGAGCACACCCTGCTGCTCCGCGACAAGGTGGCGATGAAGCGCCACTTCTCGGCGCACGGCATCCGGGTACCGGAGTTCATGGAGATCTCCGAACCGATCCAGGCGGCGGAGCTGCTCGACAGGTTCGGCAGGATCGTCATCAAGCCCGTCCACGGCTGCAACTCCCTGGACGTGCACATCGTCCGTGACCGCAGCGAGCTGGTCGGCCTGCAGCGGCGGGGAATCGCCGGCCCGGACCGGTACGAGGCCGAGGAGTTCATCGCGGGGCGCCAGTTCCACATCGACAGCGTGGTCAGCGACGGCGTGCCGGTCGCGGTCTCCGTCTCGCAGTACCTGGACTCGCACGAGACGTTCCCGCTGGACGGGCAGATCCGGTCGCACACCCTCGACGACGGGCCGGACCTCGACGCCCTCCTGGCGTTCAACCGCGCGGTGCTCGGGTGCATCCCCTGGTTCAGCGGCGCCGCACACCTCGAAGCCTTCCTCGACGACCACGGCAGGCCGGTGTTCTGCGAGTTGGGCGGCCGCCCCGGCGGTGCGGGGATCGAGGCCGGGTTCCGGTACCGCCACGGGATGTCGCTGCTCCTCGCCAGCGTCCTGCCGCAGATCGGGCGCGCCGTGCCGGCCGGCGGCGACCGGGCCCGCACGGACCTGCCGGCGACCGGCTGGTCCATGATCTACCCGCCGGCGCTGGGCCGGTTCGGTGGCTACCGCGCGCTCCCGCAGGCCGACTGGCTGCTTCAGCTCACGACGCCCTACCGCCCGGGTGACGCCGTCGTGCACCCCACGCAGTCCTCGGACGCGATCGCGATCGCGGCCGTCCGCGGCAGGGATTCCCGCGCGGTGATCAGCCGGCTCGCCCAGGTCAAGAGCGAGATCGTCGTGTCGATCACCCCGGAGTGAGCTGTGCCGACCCGGGCCGTGCGCCGCCGGTGGCGTGAGTCACCGCGGGTCACCGCCGGGGCGCCTGCTGGTCGAGGAAGTCGAGGACGAGCGGGCCGGCGAGCTCGCGGCACTCCTCGAAGTAGGCGTGCCGGGCGCCCTGGATCAACTCCAGCCGGGAGCCCGGGATGCGGGCGGCCAGCAGCGGTGCGTTGGCGGTGGGATTGAGCAGGTCGTCGGTGCCGTGCAGGACCAGGGTCGGGGCGACGATGCCGGGCAGCGCGTCCCACGCGTCGTGCCCGTCGCTCGCGACCAGGTGCCCGCGCCGGGCGTGCGCCGGCATGCTCCGGTCGCCGAGCGTGTGGTACGGGCCCGGGTGCGTCGCGAGCCAGGCCGGGGTGTACATCAGCTCCAGCAGGGTCTGGCGCACCTCGAGGGGATCGGGCCGGATCAGGGACCTGCGGACGTCACCGCTGCGGTCGACGGCGTGCGGCCCCCCGGCCGAGGTGCAGCCGAGCACCAGGGCGCGTACCCGCCCAGGGTGCCGGACCGCCAGCCACTGGGCGACCCGCCCGCCCATGGACGTGCCGTACACGTCCGCCCGCCGTACGGCCAGCCCGTCGAGGACCGCGACCACGTCGTCGGCGAACCGCTCGGTGGAGTAGGGCAGTTGAGGCCTGTCGCTCTCCCCCGTGCCCCGGTAGTCGATCGTGACGGTGCTCCGGGCGCCGGCGAAGTCGTCACGGACGCCGTCCCACCAGTGGTGGTCGTTCGCCTGGCCGGCGAGCAGGACGAGCGGGGGGCCGTCACCACGGACCTGATAGGCGATGCGGACTCCGTCCGAGGCCTCGACGTGCGGCACGGTGGTTCCTTTCGAAATCGCTCGCCCGGCCGGCTCGACGTCCGGTTCGGACATACCGAAGAACTCTGCCCCGCCGGTTGAATGCCGCGGTCAGCCTCGCACTGTGCCGATGGGCGTCGCAAGCGAGGGCGCGGCAGCTCGAGGGGCACTTTCACCCGCCCGCTTCCCCCTGTCTGCCGCCGGGTGCCGGTTCACCGACGACTACTTCACGTAGTTGCCCCGCGCACCCGACGGAAAGGCCGATCCATGCTCGCCCGGTGGCGCGGGACGCACGCCGTCCGCCTGTGAAGCTGCTATGTCGGAGCTGTGGATGACGTTTGGTCAGGCTGGTTGGGACGGCGTCGTTTTCGACCGCCCGGCAGCTCGGCCGACCTCCCGGCGGCCCGGTCGACCCCGGGCGGCGCAGCGTCCGTGCCGGCCCGTCAGATCCTCGCCGGACGACGGGGTTGACGCCCCGCCGAAGGTCTGGCCCTGTCACACCCTGTGCGTATTTGGTGATCTTATGATTGATCAGATCCGTTCCCCTGTTACTCTCCGCTTACGGCGGTCGAGGGGTCAACCGTCGGACCAGGAATGGGGATCGCGAAGGCGAAGGGTTACGGGACGTGAGCACACTGTGCGGATCGGGGCTGGAAGGCCGCGACGCGGAGAAACGGCTGATGACGAGAGTGCTCGACCGTGCGAGGGAAGGGTCCAGCGGGGTCCTGGTGCTGCGGGGGCCGGCCGGGATCGGCAAGACCGAACTGTTGCGGAGCGTCGTCGGCCAGGCACCGAAGGACCTGATGCGGCTCTCCTGCCTGGGCGTCCAGATCGAGATGGGCCTGCCGTACGCCGGCCTGCACCAGCTGCTGCGCCCGCTGCTCGGCCGGCTGGACACCCTGCCGGCCCCGCAGGCCGCCGCGCTGGCCGGCGCCTTCGGGATGGCCGACACCGACGCCGACCGCTTCCTGGTGGCACTGGCCGCGCTCACCCTGCTGACCGAGGCGGCCGAGAACCACCCGATGCTGCTGGCGGTCGTGGACGACGCCCAGTTCCTCGACCCGGCCACCCGTGACGCGCTGCGCTTCCTCGCCCGCCGCCTGGAGGCGGACCGGGTCGCCGTGCTGTTCGGGGTCCGTGACGGCTGCACCGAGGACTTCCACGCCCCCGAACTGCCGGTGCTGCGGGTCGGACCGCTGAGCGACGAGGACGGACGCCGGGTGCTGGCCCGCTCCGGACTGCCGCTGGCGGAGTCGACGGTGAACCGGCTGCTGCGCGAGGCGGCCGGCAACCCGCTGGCCCTCACCGAACTGCCGCTGGCGCTGACCGACGCCCAGCGCCGGGGCCTGGAGCCGCTGCCGGAGATGCTGCCGCTCGGTGAACGGCTCCAGGAGGCCTTCCTCGCCCGGGTCCGGCAACTGCCGCACCCCTCCCAGGTCTTCCTGCTGATGGCCGCCGTGCACGGGGGCGGCGACCTCGGCACCCTGGACGCGGCCGCCCGGCACCTGGGCCTTCCCCTCGACGCCTGCGCCGCCGCCGAACGGGCCGGGCTGGTCGGGATCCAGGACCACACGGTGGAGTTCCGCCACCCGCTGATCCGCGCCGCGGCCTGCCAGGCGATGACCTTCACCGAGCGCCAGGCGGTGCACCGGGCGCTCGCCGAGGTGCTCACCGGCCAGCCGGAGCGGCGGACGTTACACCTGGCCGCAGCGACCTCGGGCACCGACGACGAGCTCGCCGCCCAGCTGGCGGCCTCCGCCGCGCGGGCCAGCCGGGCCGGCGGGGCGGCCACCGCGGTCGGCGCGCTGGAACGCGCGGCGTCGCTCGCCTCGCGCCCCCAGGACCGCCAGCGCTACATGGTGGAGGCTGCCGAGAGCGCCTGGCGGGCCGCCCAGGCGGCCCGGGCGAACGCGCTGCTGGAGGAGGCCGGGACGCTGACCTCCGACCCGAGGTGCCTGGCCCGGATCACCCATCTGCGCGGATCGATCAAGCATGCCAGCAACGACCCGGCGGCCGCCTGCCGCACGCTGGTCGAGGGAGCGCTCCCCGTCATGGCCGACGAACCCGATCTGGCCGGGACCATGCTGGTGATGGCCGCCCGCGGCGCCTTCGTGGCCAACGACGCCGAGACCATGGCGCGGATCGGCCGCATGGTCGAGGACCTGCCGCTGCCCGGCGAGCACCCGGTCCGGCGGCTCGGGCGACGGCTGGTCGCGCTGGTCGACCAGGACCTGCGGGTGCCGGAAGCCGACACCATCGCCGAGCACGCCGAGCCGGCCACGCTCGCCTGGCTGGATCCGGCGGACCCGCAGCCGTGGGTGTGGCCGCCCACGCTCTACCCGTACGTGCTGGGCAAGTCCGCGCGCACCCGCACGTCGCTGGAGGCCGCAGCCGACACGCTGCGCGAGCGCGGCCAGGTCGGCACCCTGCCGATGACGCTCGCCCCGCTGGTCGCGCTGGAGATCGCGACCGGCCGGTGGTCCAGCGCGCTGGCCAACGGCGACGAGGGCCTGGCGCTGGCCGAGGAGACCGGCCAGGAGGGCGCGGCCTGCCATCTGCGCGTACTGCTGGGCTGGATGGCGGCGCTGCGCGGGCAGTCGGAGCGCTGCCGCGAACTGGTCCAGCTCGGGCTGGCCGCCGCCGCCGAGCACAAGATCGCCTCCGCGTCGGCGATCGCGCACTGGGCGCTGGGGCTGCTGGCGCTGGGCGAGGGCCGGCCGGAGGACGCGGTCGAGCTCCTGGAACAGGTGGTGCTGCCCGAGCGCGCCGGCTCCCACTTCATGCTGGCCGCCGCCGTCCTGCCGGACCTGATCGAGGCGGCGGTTCGGGCCGGCCGCCACCAGGCGGCCGAGGAGTACCTGTGCCGCTACGAGCAGTGGCGGATCGGCGCCGAACATCACTACTTCCAGGGGCTGTTGGATCGCTGCCGGGCCCTGGTGCGGCGCGGCGACGACTGCGATGAGCTGTTCCGGCGCGCCATCGACGCCCCCACCCAGTCACCCTTCGAGCTGTCCCGCAGCCGGCTGCTGTACGGGGAGTGGCTGCGCCGGGAGCGCCGGATCAAGGATGCCAGGGTCCAACTCCAGGCCGCGCTGGTCCAGTTCCGCACCCTGGAGGCGGAGCACTGGGCGCAGCGCACCAAGGCCGAGCTGCGCGCGGCCGGCGGCGCGGACACCGCCGCGCCGGACGCGGCCACGCCGTTCTCCGGCCTCACGCCGCGCGAGATGCAGATCGTTCGCTTCGTCGGCCGCGGAATGAGCAACCAGGAGATCGCCGCCCAGCTGTTCCTCAGCCCCCGGACGGTCGGCTACCACCTCTACAAGCTCTTCCCGAAGCTGGGCGTCACCTCCCGCCACCAGCTGCGCGGATTCAGCCTCAGCCTGTAGACCGCCGGACGGCCCTGCGACCGGCGGATCGCCATCACGGCCAGGACCGAACCGGGCGGGACGGCCCGGTCGGGTGGTCGCCCGGCGCCCGCCGGTCCGTGCTGGGGCCGCGCGGTCGGCCGTCCCGCCATCGGCCCGGCGCCTGCGGGTGCACCCCGCTATGACCCAATTCACATCGCTCCCTCGCGCTCCGTGAACAGTGCTGCTCAGTGCCGGTCCGACGCCTGTCGACCATGCCCGGTGGCCGAATTCGTCAGTAGACCGTCATTGCTGTCGTCCGGCGCCGGATACAGGCTGTGACCGTGTATCAGCGACGTGTGGTGGTAGTGGTCTACTCCGGTGCGCAGGCACTGGACATCACGGGACCGATCGAGGTGTTCGACACCGCGAACCGCAGGCTCCCCGATACGGGTGTGCGCTATCGGATCGAGTTCGTCTCCGCCGACGCACCGCTCGTGCGGACCTGCTCGGGCATGGTGATCGCGGCGGAGCCGCTCGACGCGGGCGACAGCCCGATCGACACCCTCCTCGTGCCGGGCGGATGGAGTCTCAAGGAGGCCATGGCGGACCGGGAACTGGTCGCCTGGATCGACCGGGCGGCGGGTCGGTCGCGCCGGGTCGCCTCCGTGTGCGGCGGGGCGTTCCTGCTCGCCGAGGCGGGCCTGCTCAACGGGCGGCGCGCCACCACCCACTGGGCCTTCTGCGGGGAGATGGCCCAGCGGTACCCGGACGTGACGGTGGATCGCGAGCCGATCTTCGTCTGGGACGGCCGGTTCGTCACCTCGGCCGGGGTGTCCACCGGGATCGACATGGCCCTGTCCCTGGTGGAGGCCGACCACGGTGCGGCGTTCGCGCTGGAGGTGGCGCGGTTCCTGGTCCTGTTCTTCAAACGCAACGGCGGCCAGTCGCAGTTCAGCGCGGTGCTGGAGGCCCAGCTCGCCGATCGCGCGCCGATCCGTGCCGCGCAGGAGTGGATCCTCGCACACCTCGAACAGCCGCTGCCCGTACCCGAGATCGCCGAGCGCGCCAACATGAGCCTGCGGAACTTCGCCCGGGTGTTCCGCCGCGAGGTGGGTACGCCCCCGGGCCAGTACATCGAGCAGATGCGCATCGCCCGGGCCCGCAAGCTCCTGGAGACCACCGAACTGCCGGTCGCCCAGATCGCCCGGCGCTGCGGCTTCCCGGCCCCCGAGACGTTCTTCCGGTCCTTCGGCCGAACGCTGGAGCTGACCCCGAACGAGTACCGCCAACGCTTCCAGACCGTCTCGCCGTCCGGCCTCATCGTCCGGCCCGACCCGTCCGACAGGAGTCCGGTATGACTGCCGAGGTCCGGGTCGTCGACTACCTGGCGAGGGAGCTGGTCAGATCCGGCGTCGGGCACGTGTTCGGTGTCGGCGGCGCGAACATCGAGGACCTGTACGACTCCCTGCACGCCACCGGCGGCGTGATCCGTACCGTCGTGGCCAAGCACGAGTTCTCCGCCGCCACCATGGCGGACGGGCAGGCCCGGGCCACCGGGCGACTCGGCGTCGTCGCCGTGACGTCGGGCGGTGGAGCGCTTAACCTGCTGCCGGGCCTGGCGGAGGCGTACGCCTCACGGGTGCCGGTGCTGGCGTTCGTGGGACAACCGCCGACCGGGCAGGAGGGGTTCGGAGCCTTCCAGGACTCCAGCGGCAAGGCGGGTTCCTTCGACGCCCGTGAGCTGTTCACCCCGGTGAGCCGGTTCTGCGCCCGGGTCGACGCGGCGGACTCGGTCCCGGAGCTGCTGGCCCGGGCGGTCGCGGCGGCCCAACGCGATCCCAAGGGGCCGGCCGTGCTGCTGCTGCCCAAGGACGTGCAGCAGGCACCGGTCGCACTCCGGGAGCCGCCGCCGGCCGCGCCCCCGGTCCGTACGCAATCCCGCGTCCCGGACTGCGCGGTGGACGTCCTCAGCAGGGCGGGCCGCGTCCTGGTCATCGCCGGTGAGGGCGTGGCCTCGGCCGGCGCGCGGGCGGAGCTGGCCGACCTGGCGCAGCGGCTCGGCGCCTGGGTGGCTGTCACCCCGGACGCCAAGGACGTCTTCGACAACCGCGACGCCAGGTTCGTCGGCGTGGCCGGGGTGATGGGTCATCAGAACGTGGTGCGGTGCCTGCGGCAGGCCGATGCCTGCCTGCTGGTGGGCACCCGGCTGCCGGCCCTGGCCCGCGGCGGCCTGGAACAGGAGCTGGCCGGGACCCCGCTGGTCTGCATCGACCCCGAGCCGCCGTTCGTGCCCGGGATCTCGCTCCGCGGCGATCTCCGGGACACCCTGCACGCGCTGGCCGCCCGCCTCGCTCCCGGTTCGCACCCGTGCCCGGACCATGCCGGCCCCTCCCCCCTGCCGACCCCGGCCACCCCGGCCGCCCAAGCCACCTCCTACGCCACGGCGGTGGCCTCGGTCGAGGCCGCGCTGCCACCGGACGCACACGTCTTCGTGGACGCGGGAAATGCCGGGGCCGGCGTCATCCACCTGCTCCCCGCCCCGCGCCACGGCCGCTTCGTGGTGGCCGTCGGCATGGGCGGCATGGGCTACACCTTCGGAGCCGGGATCGGCGCTGCGCTGGCCACCGGGCAGCGCACCTACGTGATCGCCGGTGACGGCTCGTTCTTCATGCACGGCATGGAGGTCCACACCGCGGTCGAGCACGCCGCGCCCGTCACCTTCGTGATCTTCAACAACAACGCCCATGCCATGTGCGCCACTCGTGAGCAGCTGTTCCTCGGGGCCCCGCACCCCGGCAACCTGTTCCGGCCGGCGGACATCGCCGCGGGCGTGGCGGGCATGTTCCCCGGCCTGGACGTGACCCGGGCCGAGGACGGCGCACAGCTGCGGCAGGCGTTGCTGCGGAGCAACGCCTGCCCTGGTCCCGCCTTCGTCACGTTGGATTTCGACCCCTGCGAGATACCGCCGTTCCTCCCCTTCCTGAACATCGCCGGCCGCGGGCCGGCCGAGAACGAGGAGACCGCTCATGAGCGCGGACCGATCCGTGTTGGCTGACGTCCCCGGACTGACCAGGGTCGAGAACACCGGCCTGGAGCAGTTGCTCGCCCGCTGTGCGGAGCTGACCCGGCCCGCCTACCCGCACGGGGAGGTCTACGGGACCTACTGCACGATCCAGGAATACGTCGACTGCCCGCCGGCCCAGGCCTACGAGTACCTGCGGCAGGGTCACCACCTGGAGGAGTGGACGTTCAGTCTGCGGAACTTCGGACCCACCGGGACGGCGGGGCTGTGGGTCGGTGACGACCGGCTGGCGGAGCAGACCCGGATCTACTGCAGGGTGGAGGCCAACGCCGAGGCCATGACGGTGGACTTCCACTGCTCCTGGGACCAGGGGGACGAGCTCTGGATGGTGTACCTGATGCGTGTCCTGCCGGCCCGGTCGGTGCTCGGCAAGCCCGGTTCCGTGATCACCTGGACCAACTGCCGGCACCCGTACTACGACGCGAACCCCCACCCCGGCCTGGCCCCGCAGGCGGACCGCCCGTGGGTGGGCGACTACTGGGACCTGTTCTACGCCGGCCACACGGTGGAGATGGGGAACCTCAAGGCGATCCTGGAACACCGCCACCGGGGCGGCCTGCCGATCAGCTCCTCGCCCGCCACGGTGGTGGTGCGGTGACCACGGTCAGCCTGACCGACGTCGCGGGCTACCTGCCCGGCGAGCCGGTGCCCGCCGAGTTCTACACCGAGTACCCCGGTGCGCAGGACCGGCTCCGCGACAGTCCCATGTTCAGGATCCCCCCGCTGCGGCACCACGTGGCCGTGGGCGAGACCAACGTGGACATGGTCGAGCGCGCGGTCGCGCCCCTGATCGAGCGGCACGGGGCGGACGAGATCCGTGCGGTGGACGTTCTGCTGATGCACAGCCAGCTCCCGGACACCCCCTTCGTGGGCGCCGGGACCGAGGTCGCACGCCGGCTCGGGCTGAAGCCGCAGTGGCTGATCGACGTGGCCAACGCCGGTTGTGCCTCCTTCGTCCACATGCTCGAACTGGCCCGGCAGATCCTCACCACCACCGACGCCAGGACCGCGCTGATCTGCAACGCCCAGAGCGCCGCCGGCCAGCTGTTCACCCAGTCCGACGTGCGCCGGCTCGCCCAGGCCGCGATCCCCGGGGACGGCTGCGGGGTGGGGTACGTGACCACCTCGGGAAGCTCTCCGGTGCTCGACCTGGTGACACGTCATATCGCCGAGCACGGGGGCGACATGACGGCCGTCCTCGACGACGGGCGCAGATACTGGGAACCCGGCGAATCCCAGCTGCGGATCGGCTTCACCGAGGCCGCCGTCGCCACGGTCCTCGAGCGCGGCAACCGCCTGGTACCGGCCGTGGTCACCGACCTGTGCCGACGGCTCGGGATCAGCACGGGCGAGATCGACCTGTTGGTGACCAACCAGCCCAACCGCACCTTCCTGCGCAACTGGCGGGAGACGCTGCGGCTGCCGCCGCACCGCCACCCCGACACCTTCGACAGCTGCGGAAACCTGTTCGGGGCGGCGATCCCCATCACCCTCGACCACGCCATCCGCGCGGGACGGGTCAAGGACGGCGACCTGGTGGTGCTGGGCGGCTTCGCCCACGCGGGCGACTACGCGGGCGCCGCCGCGATCCGATGGGGCCCCGGCCGCACGGCTCCTCGCCCCTCGACGTAGCGGTTCGGCGGCGGCCTCCGACGGTGCCCTGTGCCGGCTCCTGGGCCGCCCGGCCGGGTCTTTCGCCGGGCATCGAGATCCCGTAGGTCTGCCACCGGGCCACCGGAGGAGCCGCCCCGAAAACACCGGAGGATTCCCACGAATGGCCGACCCGGAACGGGGCAGCCGAGGTCCGACGACAACTGTGGAGGTCGGAAAATGGTTCCTCTTCTTCTGGTACTGCTGCTGGCGCTGATTCTCTTCGGCGCGGGTTTCGCACTGAAGGCACTGTGGTGGATCGCCGTGATCGTCCTGGTGGTCTGGCTGGTGGGCTTCGTCGCCCGTGGCACCGGAGCGTCCGGCACCCGCGGCCGCTGGTACCGCTGGTAGCGCTCGGCCGGCCGCGTCGTCCCCGGGAGGGCGGCGCGGTCAGAGGCCGAGGTCGAGCAGCGCGTTGGCCACCACCTCGGTGAGGGCGGGGTGGATCCAGTACGGGGCCCTGGCCAGGGTGGGGGCGTCGATGCCCAGACTCATGGCGATGGCCAGCGGCTGGATCAGGGTGGACGCCTGGGGGCCGAGGATGTGGGCGCCCAGCAGGCGGCGGGTGCCCGGGTCGGCGATGACCTTGCAGAAGCCGGTGGTGTCCTCCAGCGCCCATCCGTAGGCGACGTCCGCGTACCGGCGGGTGGCGGTCGTGTACTCCAGGCCGCGGCCCCGGCACTCCTGCTCGGTCAGGCCGACCTGGGCGATCTGCGGACGGGTGAAGACCGCGGCGGGCACGACGTCGTGGCGGGTGACAGCCAGGTCACCGGGGTTCAGCAGGTTGTGCGCGACCACCTGCGCCTCCCGGTTCGCCACGTGCTTGAGCGGCACGGGGGTGCACACGTCGCCGAGGGCGAAGACGCCGTGCGCGGTGGTCCGCTGGTGGGCGTCCACGACGATGCGGCCGTCCTCCCGCAGAGCGATCCCCGCCCGGTCGGCGTCGATGGTGTCGCTGTTGGGGGTGCGGCCCACCGCCACCAGCAGGGTGTCCGCCTCCACCGCGGAGCCGTCGTCGAGGACCAGGCGCAGCCGGCCGGGCTCCCCTTCCAGCCGGGTGAGCGTGACACCGGTGCGCACCTGGTAGCGGGAGCGGGCGATCCGGGTGTAGGCCCGGGACACCGCCTCGTCCTGCGGCTCGAGGAGGGTGTGGTGGTGCTCGACGACGGTGATCCGGCTGCCGGCCGTGTGGAAGACGTGGGCCAGCTCGGCGGCGATGTAGCCGCCGCCGAGGACGGCCAGGTGCCGCGGCGGCGTCCGGCGCCGCATCACGGTGTCGGAGGTCTCGTAGGGCAGCCCGGAGTCCCGTACGGCCGCCGGGACCACCGGGCGGCTGCCGACCGCCACCACGATCTGCCCGCCGCGGAGCCGGACCTCACCCTGATCGCCTGCCACCAGCAGCTCCCGCTCCCCCGTGAAGCGGGCCCGGCCGCGGTGGACGGTGACGAAGTCCGAGCGCCGCCGCCCCGCTTCGCCGTCCGCCGCCTCCCGGTCGAGGCGCCCGAAGACGCGTTCGCGTGCCTCGGTCCACCGCACACCGCCCAGGACGGCGTCCACGTCGAAGCGGCCGGCCTCCCGCACGCCGTCCGCGACGTCCGCGGTGCGGGCGAGCATCTTGCTCGGAATGCAGCCCCGGTTCAGGCAGGTCCCGCCGAACGGCCCCGGCTCGACGATGGCGACATCGAGGCCGGCGAAGCGGTCGTCGATCACGGCGTTGCCGGAGCCCGCACCCAGGACGACGAGGTCGTGGTGTCGCATATGCGGAGGCTACCCCCGCAGCCGGATCGGACCCGGGAGCACGGTCATCGGCTCAGCCCTGCCGCCGGTCGTCCGGGTCCTCGACCGGGGGCGGGGCGCCCTCGGCGGTCATCCGCGCCCCGGGTTGCTCGCGCACCGGCGCGTCCCCCGGTGCTGCCGGCCGGGCCGCGCGGGCGGATCGGCCCTCGCCCTCCCGGCCGTGCTCCTCGATGTAGGCCTTGAACCGCTTGAGGTCGCCCTTGACCTGCCGGTCCGGGAGCCCGAGCAGGTCGCCGACCTTCTCCGCCAGGCCGTGCGGCTCGAAGTCCACGGCCAGGCCCACCCGGGTGCGGGCGTCGTCGAGCCGCTGGAAGGTCACGACTCCCAGCTGCCGGACGTCGCCGCCCACCGTGCGCCAGGAGATCCGCCGGTCGGGGACCTGGTCGACGATCTCGGTGTCGAACTCGCGGCGGGTGCCGGCGACCTTCGCCGTCCAGTGGAAGTTCCGGTCGCCCGTGCGGCGCACCTCCTCCACACCGGCCATGAAGCGCGGGAACTCCTCGAACTGCGTCCAGCGGTCGTACGCGCTGCGCAGCGGGACGTCCACCTCGATGGACTCGTTCACCATGCTCACGAGCGTCTCCCTTCGGGTCGGGTCGAGCGATCCGGCGTTCCTTGCCGACCCCGCGCCTGCCCTGCGGACGGGCGCCCAATCGGGCGGACCGGCAACCGACCCCGGGGTGTGGCGCGCGTCACAGGCATCGGATCGGGATTTCGGGTTACCGGACGGTAGGTGGAGATCTCCGGTGTTGAGGTGACCGCACACGGCCTGAGTGTGCGCGGACCGCGAGGAGCGGTGTTCGAGAACCTGGATCTGCGGGTCCCGGCCGGCGGCCTGCTGGTGGCGCACGGCCCGGGCGGGTCGGGACGCACGTCCCTGCTGCTCGCGCTGGCGGGCCGGATGCGGCCGAGCGGGGGCGCCGTCCAGGTCGGTGGACACCTGCTGCCCGGCGCCGCGGGTCGGATCCAGGAGCTGGTGGCGGTGGCCCGCGCGGAGCCCGCCGTCGCACTGGACGACAGCCTCCGGGTGGGCGAGCTGGAAGCGGAACGCCGCTGGCTGGACCGGCGGGTGACAACGCGGCGGGTCGCCGAGGCGTACGAGCTCCTGGGCCTTCGGCCGCGCCCGCACGAGCTCCTGCGCGACCTCTCCCCCGCGGACGGCCTGCTGCTGGCGGTCGCCCTGGCGCTGGCCGCGCACCCGGCGGCGGTCGTGGTGGACGACGTCGGGCGCGGCTGCCCGGCCGCCGACCGCGAACAGCTCTGGCGGGCGCTGGCCCGGGCCCGCGGCACCGGGTGCACCGTGCTGGCCGGCGCGCTGGACGCCCCCGAGGGCCTCGATCCGGCACCGGTCCTGGTGCCGCTGCCCCGGCGCCTCCGGGGCCACCTGCCCACCGCCGAGCCCGCTGTCCAGGGCCCTGGCCATGCCCACGACCACGACCACGACCACCGGGAGAGCGCATGACCGCGATCAGGCTGGCCCTGCTGGAGCTGCGCCGCTTCCGCGGACCCCTCCGGCGGTGGGTACCGCTCCTGCTCTGCCTGATCCCCCTGCTCTACGGGGCGATGTACCTGTGGGCGAACTGGGACCCGTACGGCAGGACGGACCGGATCCCGGTCGCGTTGGTCAACCTGGACCGGCCGGCCGACACCCGGCAGGGCCAGCGGGTGGACGCCGGCGCCCAGGTGGTCGAGCGGCTCAAGGCCTCCCGGGACTTCGACTGGCAGCTGGTGGACGAGGCGCAGGCCCGCTCCGGCCTGCGCAGCGGCCGGTACTACTTCACGGTCGACATCCCCGCCGACTTCAGCGGCCGGCTCGCCACCGGGCCGGACACCCAGCCGCAGCAGGCCGCGATCCACATCGAACTCAACGACGCCAACAACTACATCGCCGGTCTGATGACCGAGGTCGTCCAGTCCAAGCTCCAGGACCAGGTCGACTCGGCCGCGCACGAGGCCTATGTCCGCGGCCTCTACGGGCAGTTGACCGACATCCGGGCCGAGCTGGGCAGCGCGGCGGACGGCGCACAGGCCCTGGTGGACGCCACCACGGTCGCCCAGCAGGGCAGTTCGGCCGCGGCGGATGCCACCAGCACGCTCCGGGACGGCTCCGCGCAGCTCGCCGACGGTGCGCGGAGGATCAGCCAGGCCACCGCGCAGGTGGACCGGGCCACCGCGGCGCTCGACCGCGCGGCCGCCCGGCAACTGCCCGCCGCGGCAGGCGCGCTGGTGAGCGCGGCGAACCTGGCGGCGCAGGGCCTCGACGCCGTCCACAGCGGCACCGGCCAGGTCCGGCAGGGCACCGCGGCGGCGGTGGCCGACCTCGACCAGCTGGCCGCCGCCCATCCCGAGTTGCGCGAGGACCCGGTGTTCCGGCGCGCCGTACGGGATGCCGGCGCCGTGGACGCCGTGGCCGGGCAGCTCGACGGGCGGGCCGCCACCGCTGCCGACCGCGCCCACCAGGTGCTCCAGCAGGCCACCGACCTCCAGGGCTCGGCCACCGCCCTGCAGCAGCAGATCCGCGACGCGCAGACCCCGCTCGCGCTGATCGACTCCGGTGCGCAGAGCCTGGCGGGCGGCGCGGACACCGTGACGGCGGGCCTCACCACCCTCCAGCAGGGCTCCGGTGCGCTCAGGACCGCCGCCGACCAGGCGCACAGCGGCGCGGCCCGGCTGTCGGGGCTGATCGACGACGGCAGGAAGCAGATCCCGGCCCTCAGCGACGACCAACTCGCCCAGGCGGCCCAGGTCCTGGGCACCCCCGTCCGGATCGACCGGTCGAACCTGCACCCGGCGGGGGTGTACGGACGCGGCCTCGCCCCGTTCTTCTTCGGTATCGCGCTCTGGGTGTTCGGGCTGTTCGCCTATCTGCTGCTGCGGCCGGTCAACCTGCGGGCCCTGGCCGGCCGCACCCGCGCCGCCACGGTCGCCGTCGCGGGCTGGCTCCCCGGCGCGGGGCTCGGTGTGATCGGCGCCCTGGTCCTCTACGGCGTGGTCGACCTGACCCTGGGGCTGCATCCGATCCACCCGGTGGCGACGGCGCTGCTGCTGGCGCTCGGGGCGGCGGCCTTCGTGGCGATCGACCACTGCCTGCGGACCGCCTTCGGCACCGTGGGGGACGTGCTGTCCCTGGTCCTGCTGATCCTCCAGCTCACCGCTTCGGGCGGCCTCTATCCGATGCAGACCACCCCGGCGTTCTTCCAGGCCGTCCATTCGCTGCTGCCGATGAGCTACCTGGTGGACGGGCTGCGCGTGACGATCTCCGGGGGGCTCGGCTCCCACCTGCTGCGGGACGTCCTCACCCTGGCGGGCTTCGGGCTCGCCTTCCTGACCCTCACCGCGCTGGCCGTCCGGCGTCAGCGGGTCTGGACGGTGGCCCGACTGCACCCCGATGTCGCGCTGTGACCCCGGCCCCCGGCCGTCCTTCCCAGCCCGTGCCGGAAGAGTTCGCCCTCGACGCAACGCGTAAGGTAGCGTCCCCGGCGGTACGTTCAGGTGCCGGCGACAGTTCGTCACGTGGCCCCGGCCGCGGGTCGAGCCCGAGCGGCATGGTCGGTGACGGGCCGCTGGCCCGCCACTCAACGAGGAAGGCGACCGCGATGGCCGGCTCGACGAAACCCCCGGCTGCCCGCCGGGGCGAAGGCGACGGCGCCGCGCAGGTCGGCGAACCCGATCTGCGGCGGCTGCTGGCCGGCCTGACCGCCGTCCGCGACGGTGACTTCGGCACCCGGCTGCCGGACGACGCCGACGGCCTGCTCGGCGAGATCGCCACCGTGTTCAACGGCATGGTCGACCAACTCTCGCTGTTCACCTCCGAGGTGACCCGGGTGGCCCGCGAGGTCGGCACCGAGGGGCGGCTCGGCGGCCAGGCGGAGGTCCCCGGGGTCTCCGGCACCTGGGAGGACCTGACCGACTCCGTCAACGCGATGGCCGGCAACCTCACCACCCAGGTCCGCGACATCGCCCAGGTGGCCACCGCGGTGGCCAAGGGCGACCTGTCGCAGAAGATCACGGTCGATGCCCGGGGCGAGATCCTGGAGCTGAAGAACACCGTCAACACGATGGTCGACCAGCTCTCCGCCTTCGCCGGCGAGGTGACCCGGGTGGCCCGCGAGGTGGGCACCGAGGGGCGGCTCGGCGGCCAGGCCGACGTCCGCGACGTCTCCGGCACCTGGCGCGACCTCACCGACTCGGTCAACTTCATGGCCGGCAACCTGACCGCGCAGGTGCGCTCGATCGCCCAGGTGGCCACGGCGGTGGCGCAGGGCGATCTCTCGCAGAAGATCCGGGTCGACGCCCGCGGCGAGATCCTGGAGCTGAAGGAGACCATCAACACGATGGTCGACCAGCTCTCCGCCTTCGCCGGCGAGGTGACCCGGGTGGCCCGCGAGGTCGGCACCGAGGGGCGGCTCGGCGGCCAGGCCGACGTCCGCGACGTCTCCGGCACCTGGCGCGACCTCACCGAGTCCGTCAATGTGATGGCCGACAACCTGACCGCGCAGGTGCGCTCCATCGCGGAGGTCACCACGGCGGTGGCACAGGGCGACCTGTCGCAGAAGATCCGGGTCGACGCCCGCGGCGAGATCCTGGAGCTGAAGGAGACCATCAACACGATGGTCGACCAGCTCTCCGCCTTCGCCGACGAGGTGACCCGGGTCGCCCGCGAGGTCGGCACCGAGGGCAACCTCGGCGGCCAGGCCACCGTCCGCGGCGCCTCCGGCACCTGGAAGGACCTCACCGACAACGTCAACGTGATGGCCTCCAACCTGACCGGCCAGGTCCGCTCGATCGCCCAGGTCGCCACCGCCGTCGCCAAGGGCGACCTGTCGCAGAAGATCAACGTGGAGGCCAAGGGCGAGGTCGCCGCCCTCGCCGGGGTCATCAACACGATGGTCGACACGCTCTCCGCGTTCGCGGACGAGGTGACCCGGGTGGCCCGCGAGGTGGGCACCGAGGGCACGCTCGGCGGGCAGGCCCGGGTGCCCAACGTGGCCGGCACCTGGAAGGACCTCACCGACAACGTCAACTTCATGGCGCACAACCTCACCAGCCAGGTCCGCAACATCGCCCAGGTCACCACCGCGGTCGCCCGCGGCGACCTGACCCGCAAGATCGACGTGGACGCGCGGGGCGAGATCCTGGAGCTCAAGACCACCATCAACACCATGGTCGACCAGCTCTCCGCCTTCGCCGCCGAGGTCACCCGGGTGGCCCGCGAGGTCGGCAGCGAGGG
Organism: Kitasatospora sp. NPDC049258; assembly: GCF_040678895.1. NCBI lineage: Bacteria > Bacillati > Actinomycetota > Actinomycetes > Kitasatosporales > Streptomycetaceae > Kitasatospora > Kitasatospora sp. NPDC049258. The sequence continues at coordinate 224,977 of NZ_JBFAQT010000002.1, read as the reverse complement.
CCGGCTCGGCGGCCAGGCCGAGGTCGAAGGCGTCTCCGGCACCTGGAAGCGGCTCACCGAGAACGTCAACGAGCTCGCCGGCAACCTCACCCGGCAGGTCCGGGCGATCGCCGAGGTCACCAGCGCGGTCGCCGCCGGCGACCTCACCCGGTCGATCACCGTCGACGCCTCCGGCGAGGTCGCCGACCTCAAGGACAACATCAACTTCATGGTGGAGTCGCTGCGCGAGACCACCCGCGCCAACGAGGACCAGGACTGGCTCAAGTCGAACCTGGCCCGGATCTCCGCCCTGATGCAGGGCCGGCGCGACCTCCCGGTGGTCGCCGAACTGATCATGGACGAGCTCACACCGCTGGTCTCCGCCCAGTACGGCGCCTTCTACCTGGCCGAGGAGACCGGCCGCACCACCTACCTCAACCTGATCGGGTCCTACGCCTTCCCGCCCGGCTCGACCCCGACCCGCTTCAAGCTCGGCGAGTCCTTCGTCGGCCAGGCCGCCCGCAGCCGGCGCACCATCGCCGTCGACCGGCTGCCGGCCGGCTACGTGAGCGTCTCCTCCGGCCTCGGCCGCGCCGAACCGATCTCGCTGATCGTGCTCCCGATCGTCGTCGAGGACCAGGTGCTGGGCGTCATCGAGCTCGCCACCGTGCACGACTTCACCCCGGTGCACCGGGCCTTCCTGGAACAGCTGATGGAGACCGTCGGCGTCAATGTGAACACCATCGTCGCCAACGCCCGCACCGACGAACTCCTCGGCGAATCCCAGCGGCTGACCTCCGAGCTGCAGGTCCGCTCCGCGGAGCTCCAGGCCCGCCAGGAGGAACTGCAGTCCTCCAACGCCGAGCTGGAGGACAAGGCCGCCCTGCTGGCCGCCCAGAACCGCGACATCGAGACCAAGAACCTGGAGATCGAGCAGGCCCGCCAGGAGCTGGAGGACCGGGCCCACCAGCTCTCCGTGGCCTCCACCTACAAGTCGGAGTTCCTGGCGAACATGAGCCACGAGCTGCGCACCCCGCTGAACAGCCTGCTCATCCTCGCCCAGCTGCTCGCCCAGAACCCGACCCGCAACCTGACGGCCAAGCAGGTCGAGTACGCGGGCATCATCCACTCCGCCGGCTCCGACCTGCTCCAGCTGATCAACGACATCCTCGACCTCTCCAAGGTCGAGGCCGGCAAGATGGACGTCACTCCGGAGCACATCCCGCTGCGCAAGCTGCTCGACTACGTCGAGGCCACGTTCCGGCCGCTGACCGGCCAGAAGAACCTCACCTTCCAGGTCAGCACCGCCGCGGGCGTGCCGGCCGAGCTGCTCACCGACGACTACCGGCTGCGCCAGGTGCTGCGCAACCTGCTCTCCAACGCGGTCAAGTTCACCGAGCGGGGCAGCGTCGACCTGCGGATCGAGATCGCGGACGCGGCGGACGTGCCGGAGGTCGCCCGCCGCGACCACGGGCCGGTGATCGCCTTCCACGTGGTGGACACCGGGATCGGGATCGAGCCCCAGCACCTGGACGGCGTCTTCGGCGCCTTCCAGCAGGCCGACGGCACCACCAGCCGCAAGTACGGCGGCACCGGCCTGGGGCTGTCGATCAGCCGCGAGATCGCGTTCCTGCTCGGCGGCGCCATCACCGCGCAGAGCACCCCCGGTCAGGGCAGCACCTTCACCCTCTACCTGCCGGTGGCCAGGGCGGAGTTCGTCGAACTGAGCGCCCAGCGCCCGCGGGAGCTGCTGGAGGCCGGGCCGAGCGAGGCGGCCGCGCCCGGCCAGGACGACCCGGCCGGGCACACCGGCCCGGCCGAGACCGCCCAGCCCAAGCGGCTGCTGGTGATCGAGGAGCGGCCGCGCGGCCTGCTGTCCCTGGTCGCGGAGAGCGCCGTCGCCGACCTGGCCGGCCACGCCGACCTCGGCGACCCGCGCGGTGCGGTGGAGGTCATCACCACGGTCGGCGCCCAGGAGGCGGCGGAGACGCTCGCCGCGACACCGTGCCACTGCGTCGTCCTGGAACTGGACCTCCCGAACGGCGCGGCGCTGGACTTCCTGGAGAAGATGGCCCGGGACGCCGCGCTGCACAGCGTGCCCGTGCTGGCGCACAACAACCGGCGCCTGGGCGCCGAGCAGGAGCGGGCCCTGCAGGAGCGCGCCACCGCGCAGCCGCTGGAGCTGCTCTCCAGCCTCGACGAGCTGCGGGAGCGCATCGCCCTGCACCTGAGCGCGGATCAGCCCGGCGACGTGCTGCCGCTGGTGCGCGCCGAGGACACCGCCACCCCGCTCGCCCCGGACGTCGACGGCGCGCTCGCGGGCCGCACCGTCCTGGTCGTCGACGACGACGACCGCAACCTCTACGCCCTCACCGGGATCCTGGAGTTGCACGGCATGCGGGTCCTGCAGGCGGAGAACGGGCGCGCCGCGATCGACACCCTCACCCGCAACGCCGGGATCGACCTGATCCTGATGGACGTCATGATGCCGGAGATGGACGGGTACGCCGCCACCACCGCCATCCGCGCGATGCCCGAGCACTCCGGGCTGCCGATCATCGCCGTCACCGCAAAGGCCATGATGGGCGACCGGGAGAAGAGTCTCGCATCCGGCGCCAGCGACTACGTCACCAAGCCCGTCGACGCCCGCGACCTGATCGCCTGCATCGAGCGGTGGCTCCGTCCCTAGGCCGATCCGGCCCCTGACCGGCCCTTGACCCGATCCGGCGCTGCCGGCCGGCCACCCTTGCCACCCGGCCACCCTTGCCACCCTTGCCACCTTGCGACGACCGTGCGACCTGAGGAGAGACCGATGCGCGACAGCCAGCCGCCTCGGGACGTCGGCAACCGACCGCCCCACGCCCCCGACCACGGCGACGCCTCGAACGGGGCGCCCGGCCCGCCCCCGGGTTCGGTGATCGCCCAGCGGGGAGCGGCCGACCGGCCCCCGGCCGGACCTGCCGACGCCGGTGTCATCGGCCGGCTGACCTCCACCGTCGAGCGCCTGCGCGGCGAGCTGGCCCGGGCCCGGGCCGAGGCCGACGGGCGGGCGCTGCTCGAACTCGCCAAGGGCATCCTGGTCGAGCGGCTGGGCTACGGACCGGCCGACGCCGCACGGCAGTTGGAGGACCTCGCGGGCCAGTCGAACGTCTCCGTCCTGGAGCTGGCGGCCGACCTGGTCAACCAGGCGGCCCGCGACCGGATCGCCGACATCGCCCGCGAATTCGTGGCGGCCACGGGCGAGCCCTCGCCGGCCCTGCGGCTGCGGAGCGCGGAGACCGGCATGCTCGGTGCCGGCGATGTGCAGGCCGTCGCCCGGTCGGCCCTCGACCATGCCCTGCGGCCGCTCGGGGCCTCGGCGGTGGCGATCTGGTCGGCCAACGCCGACCAGTCCCTGACCCTGGCGGGAAGCGCCGGTTTCGACCCGCAGGAGGCGTCGCTGTGGCGCCACGTACCCCCCGGCGTGCCCACCCCCGCCCGCCAGGCGCTGATCGCCCGGGCCGCCACGGCGTACGAGTCGCCGGCCGAGGCGGGGCTGCCCTCGATCGGGCAGCGGGAGATCACCGGCGGGCGGCTGGCCGTCCCGGCCGGTACGGGTGGCCGGATCACCGGGGTGCTGGAGATCTGCTGGCCGGACGCGCTCCCGCCGCGATCGCAGTCGCTGCAGCGGCAGTTCGAGGCCTTGGCCGAGCTCTGCGCCACCGCGCTGGAGTCCCGCCCGGCCGGCGGCGCGGACCCCGAGGACGCCGCCCGGACGACCGAGCTGCTGGAGCTGGTGCACGGCCTGCCGGATCCCTGCCTGGTGCTGCAGCCGGTGTTCGACGCCGCCGACCTGCCGACCGACTACCTGATCAAGCACCTCAACCCCGGCTTCGTCGACTTCGCCGGCCGGCCCCGCAGCGTCATCGCCGGGGCGCGGCTGCTGGAGGCGTATCCGCTGGCCGCCGAGCCGGGCGGCCTGCTGGAGAAGATCGAACACGTGCTGGCGACCGGCGAGTCGTTCCGTTCGTCCGCGATGCAGCTCTCCGCCCTGGTCGACGGGGTCCCGCTGACCACCGAGGCGGCGGTCGACATCAGCCGGCACGGCGCCCAGGTCGTGCTGCTCTGGCGGGCCAAGGACGGCGCCGCCCGGGTCGCCAGCCTGCTCCAGCACGCCCAGCGGCTCGGCCGGATCGGAGGGTTCGAGGAGAACCTGCGCACCGGTGAGATCGCCTGGAACGACACCCTCTTCGACCTGCACGGACTGCCGCTCACCGCCGAGCCCATCCCGATCGAGCACCTGCCCGCCCACGCCCACCCGGACGACGAGCACACCATCGGCCGGTTCCTGCGCACCCTCCTGCACCACGGGCGCCCGACCTCCACCGCCTTCCGGCTCAAGCGGGCCGACGGGATCGCCCGCCACATCCGCGTGGTCGCCGAGCCCGTCATCGGCGCCGAGGGCCGGATCACCGCGGTCCGCGGCGCCTACCAGGACGTCTCCGCCCAGCACTGGACGGAGGTCGCCCTCGCGGCCACCCGCGACCAGCTCGCCCACAGCGAGCAGCAGTCCGCCGAACGCAGCCGGCTCGCCCTGCAGTTGCAGCACGCCATCATGCCGCCCAGCCGCGGCCCGCTGGACCTGCACGACCTGCGGGTGGCCGTCCGCTACCGGCCCGCCGAGAAGGAGCACCTGGTCGGCGGCGACTGGTACGACGCCCTCGCCCTGCCCACCGGCCAGGTCCTGCTGTGCGTCGGCGACGTCGCCGGGCACGGCATCGACGCCGCCACCGGCATGGTCGCCCTGCGCAACGCGCTGCGCGGCCTGGCCGCCACCGGCGCAGGGCCGGCCCAACTCCTGTGCTGGCTCAACAGCGTGACGCACCACCTGACCGACAGCGTCACCGCCACCGCGGTCTGCGCGCTCTACGATCCGCAGACCAAGGTGCTGCGCTGGGCCAAGGCCGGCCACCTGCCGCCGGTGCTGCTGCGGGACGGCCGGGCCAGCGAACTGTCCGGGGTCTCCGGCATCCTGCTCGGCGCGATCGACCAGGCCGACTACGAGGAGGGCGAGCTCCGGATGAGGAGCGGCGACACCCTCATGATGTACACCGACGGTCTGATCGAACGGCGGGACCGCTCCCTCCAGGATTCCCTGGACGACCTGCGCGCCACCGCCCAGAAGCCCCAGCCGTCCGACGACCCGGCCGAGTTGGAGCACCGGCTCGACCACCTGCTGAGGTACAGCAGCGCGGACACCGACGACGACACCTGCCTGATCGGCATCAAGATCCGCTGAGCCCCGCCGCGCACGGGGCCGGTCGCCGGCACGGAGCGCGGCCAGGCCGGGGGCTCCGGCCTGGCCGTTCATGGTGGGGGGTGGTGGGTCAGGCGGCGGGCTGCTGCTGGGTGACGCAGTGGATGCCGCCGCCGCCGGCGCCGAGGTAGTCGATGTTGAGCTGCTCGACGGTCCGGCCGGGGAAGAGCCGGGCGAGGGTGGCCTTGGCGGCGGCGTCGGCGCGGGTGTCGCCGAACTGGGCCGAGATGACGGCGCCGTTGCAGACGTAGTAGTTGGCGTAGGCGGCCACGAAGTCCGGGTTGGTCGAGCGGATGACGTTGTAGTCGGGGCCCTGGAGCTGGGTGACCGCGATCGGGCCGCCGGTGGAGGTCTTGGCGGCGGACAGGATCTGGTACTGCTGGCGGACGCCCTTGGCCCAGGCGTCGTTGTCGCTCGCCAGCGGCATCTGCACCAGGCCTGCGCCCGGGGCGAGGAACCGGCTGGTGGCGTCGACGTGGTCGTCGGTGATGTCCTGGCCGACGATCCCTTTGAACCAGATGACCTTGGACGCGCCGTAGGCCGCGCACATCGCGGCCTCGATCTGCGCCTGGGTGCGGCCGGAGTTTCGGTTGGTGTTGATGATGCTGCTGCGGGTCGCCATCAGGTTCCCCTTGCCGTCCTGCTCGATCGCGCCGCCCTCGGCGGTCAGCGCGGCGGAGGTGAACGGGACGCCGACGTACGCGGCGATCCGCCCGGCCACCAGGGCGTCCTTGGCGTGCGTCTGCTTGTTGCCCCAGCCGTTGAAGTTGAGGCCGATCGCGTCCAGGCCGCCCCGGCCGTCGCGCCGGAAGACGGGTGCGGTGTCACGCATCCAGAGGTCGTCGGTGGGGATCGAGGTGATCACGGTGACCTCGGGGCCGCACCAGGACCGCGCGGTCGCGGCGCTGTCCTGATCCGGCGCGCACATGACCACCGGCTCGAACCGGGCGATCGTCCGGGCGATCAACGCGATGTCCTGCTGGACGCCGGTCAGTTGCCGGCCCCAGACTGGCTGCCGCAGCAGATCAGCACCGAGATCAGCCGCCGCACCGAACTGCCCACCGCCCCGGCGGCACCGCCGACCGTCCTCGACCCGGCGGGGGCCGTGGCCGACCTGCGGACGATCCGGGTCGCTCCGGCCGCACCTGCCGGCGAGCCGGCACCCCGCCCGCGCCGTGGCGCCCGGGCTGCGGTGGCGGCGGGCGCCGTGGCTCTCCTGGCGGGCGCCGGTGGAGCGTGCTACCTGCTGGACCCGGGCGCGGACGAGGGCGGCGACTACACCGCCGTCCACACCGGCACCGAACTCACCTCACCGGACCACACCTACGAGTTCGACCTCACGGCCGGCAGCGTCGTCCCCCAGTCCACCGCGACCTGGTACGTCGGGCGCACCACCGACGAGTTCTTCGTCCCCGAGGACAGCGATGCCTACATCGCCCCGGCGGGCAGCCGACCCACCCTCGCCGACTGCGTCAAGGGCATCGACAGCCGGCCCGACACCGCACTCCCCTTCACCACCCACGGCCCCGGCCGCGCCTTCTGCGTCCGGGCCCGGACCAGCCGGGACGTCGCCGTCGTACGGGTGCTCTCGACCGGTACGGACGACGGACCGGTCAAGGTCTCCGTCGACTTCTACCGCCACGACAACGGCTGACGCAGCCCTCCCACCGAGCCCCGCTACGCCTTGACGGCGAGATCACCGGAACCACCGTAGGGATACCAGTAGAGGTCCACGCTCTGGGTGCTGCTCACCCAGACTTCCTCGTTCCAGCCGAGCGCGACCGCGATGTCCCTGCCCTTGAAGAGCGGGATGGTGAAGGTATGGCACTGGCCGGGGGAGAGCAGCGAGATGTGCGGCCGGCGGGTCTTGGGCGGCGGCTGGTCGACCAGCACCCGCAGGTTGGCCCGCTTCGCGGTGTCCTTGTTGTCCACCTCCACGACGAGGAGGCCGTCACAGGGGACCGTGTACGTCGTGGTGCTCCGCGGGACGATCCACTGGGAGTACCCGGCGAGGCCGAGGTTGCCGTGGACGGTCAGGTCGCCGACCTCCAGGTCAGGCTTGATGACGCTGACCTGGGCGGAGAGGATCCGGACGACCGGGTTGGAAGGATCGCCGGTGGTGCCGCGGAGGTAGAAGGTGGTGTCGGACCTGATGCCTTCGAGAGGGAGGCTGCTCCGGTGGGTGACATCCCGGTTGACGTCGCCGTAGAGGAGTTCGTAGGTGGCGTTGGCGGAGCGCTCCCAGGTCAGTTGCACGTCACCCCGTTGGGGATGATGGAGGGGGTGCAGAGGAAGTTCCGCAGATAGAAGTCGGCGGGGAACTTGCCGAGGTTGAAGACGGTGGGTCTGTCCTTGAAGGCCGCACTCCCGGTGCGGGACCGCTCGGTGACCGTGACCGGTGCCGTACCGACCTTGCGGCTCATCGGGATGTCGGACAGCTGGATCGTGAACCCCGTGTCCGGGCCGATCGGCGCGTGGCTGCCGGTGGGCGAGAACACGAACTCCTTGGCGGCGGCGTCCAGCCGGGCACTCCAGCCGGTCAGGGTGATGCGGGGAGTGACCTTCGCCAGGTCGGTGGCGAGGTCCGGCGCCATCGTCCCGGCCGGGACCTTGACCTTGATCGACTCGACGTCGGCCGGGGTACCGCTCTGGCGGGCGACCGAGATCACGATCTCGCCGACCTCCTCAGGCGCCTGTGGGTTCTCCGGTGACGCCTTCAGGGGGCTCGGGGTGGTGGTGATCCCGAACGACAGCAACGCTTCGTCGGCTGCGGCGTCCACTTCTGCAGTCTGGGTCACGAGGGTCACGGGTAGTCCTTACCTGTCAGTGCGAGCCGCTCCCCCGATCAGGAGCGGGCTCCGAAGGGGTAGAAGAGCATCGAGGCGTTACCGCTGGTTCTGGCTGAGACTTCAAGGCGCCAGGACTTCCGTACGGGGTGCCGGAATTCGTCGTTCCCATGGGTGATAAGCCCCCAGCCGCCAGAATCCGTGGGCCGGTAGAGGCTGTGGGTGGTCAGCGTGTGCAGCACGGTGATGATTCCGTCGCACGGGAACACATAGTTCCAGGGAGCGCCCGGCTTGAGATTTCCGGTGAGTTCAACGTGAAGGTCGCTGAACAGCTTCACCTCCTTTCCCCGCGTAAGATCGACGTTTCCGTTCGCGGTGAGTGATCCGTTGAGAACCGCGTCTCCGTGGACGGTGAGGCTGCCGATCTCGAGGTCGGGTTTGATGACGGTGACCTGGGTGGAGAGGATCCGGACGACCGGGTTGGAAGGATCGCCGGTGGTGGCGCGGAGGTAGAAGGTGGTGTCGGACTTGATGCCCTCCAGCTCCAGGCCGCTCCGGTCGGTGACGTCCCGCTCCACCCCCGGGTAGAGCAGGTCGTACTTCGCATTCGCCGAGCGCTCCCACGTCAGCTTCACATCACCGCCGTTGGGGATGATCGACGGCTCGCACAGGAAGTTCCGCAGATAGAAGTCGGCCGGGAACTTCCCGATGTTGAAGACGACCGTCCGGTCCTGGAACGCCGAACTCCCGGTCCGGGACGACTCCGTCACCGTGACCGGCGCGGTGCCCACCTTGCGACTCATCGGGATGTCCGACAGCTGGATCGTGAACCCCAGCTCCGGACCGACCGGCGTGTGATCCGCCGCCGGCGAGAACACGAACTCCTTCGCCGCAGCGTCCAACCGGGCACTCCACCCCGCCAACGTGATCCTCGGCGTCACCTTCGCCAGATCCGTCGCCAGATCCGGCGACATCACCCCCGCCGGCACCTTCACCCGCACCGACCTCACATCCGCCGGCGTACCACTCTGCCGCGACACCGAGATCACGACCTCCCCGGTCTCCTCCGGCACCTGCGGATTCTCCGGCGACGCCTTCAACGGACTCGGCGTCGTACTCACCACATACGACAACAACGGATCATTCGCGGCAGTACCGACAGGGTTCTGCATCTGGACGACCACGGTCACGGGAATCTCCTCGGAGAATAGGGAACTGTGCTGCCCCGGTCTGCTACTCAGGTACAGGCTTCTCGATGGCATGACCGAAGTAGTAGAGCGTCGCGCTGGCGCGACCTGGCTGGCTCCAGGTGAAGCTGATCGGGATTCCGGCGAGTACGGGGCCCACCACTGTCCGATTGCTGTTGCTCATCTGCTGCGCGTCGTTGCTGGTGACAACCTCGCACGCCCCGCCCGGGGTGTTCGGATTGAGGGTGGCGATCACCAGACCGTCGGACTGCGCGATGAACCTGGTGTCCCGTTCGATGGTGGCAAGTCGGTGCATGCGCATCATGTTCACCGCACCGTTGGTCCTGGTGATCCCGTTGACGGTGAGGTTGCCGATGTCCAGGTCGGGCTTGAGAACGCTCACCTGGGTGGAGAGGATCCGGACGACCGGGTTGGAAGGATCGCCGGTGGTGGCGCGGAGGTAGAAGGTGGTGTCGGACTTGATGCCCTCCAGCTCCAGGCCGCTCCGGTCGGTGACGTCCCGCTCCACCCCCGGGTAGAGCAGGTCGTACTTCGCATTCGCCGAGCGCTCCCACGTCAGCTTCACATCACCGCCGTTGGGGATGATCGACGGCTCGCACAGGAAGTTCCGCAGATAGAAGTCGGCCGGGAACTTCCCGATGTTGAAGACGACCGTCCGGTCCTGGAACGCCGAACTCCCGGTCCGGGACGACTCCGTCACCGTGACCGGCGCGGTGCCCACCTTGCGACTCATCGGGATGTCCGACAGCTGGATCGTGAACCCCAGCTCCGGACCGACCGGCGTGTGATCCGCCGCCGGCGAGAACACGAACTCCTTCGCCGCAGCGTCCAACCGGGCACTCCACCCCGCCAACGTGATCCTCGGCGTCACCTTCGCCAGATCCGTCGCCAGATCCGGCGACATCACCCCCGCCGGCACCTTCACCCGCACCGACCTCACATCCGCCGGCGTACCACTCTGCCGCGACACCGAGATCACGACCTCCCCGGTCTCCTCCGGCACCTGCGGATTCTCCGGCGACGCCTTCAACGGACTCGGCGTCGTACTCACCACATACGACAACAACGGATCATTCGCGGCAGTACCGACAGGGTTCTGCATCTGGACAACCAGGGTCACGGGAATCTCCTCGACGGTTCGGTGACGGCGCGAAACAGCTGGAGTGGCCACATCATTGCTCGACCAGCTCACCGAGGCCGAAGGGACGCCACTCCAGCCGGAGCGACCTGGCGTCCCCCGGGCCCCAGCCGTCGTCGAACAGTGCGATAGCAACTCGCTGCTGACCGGCAAGGGCTACGGTGAAGGACGTACAGACGGCAGTACTTCCGCTCGCTTCCGAAAGATAGAGGTCCTGCGTCCCCATCGTTCCATCGTCGTTGTAAAGAATTACCGACACCCGGGCCGAAGCGCCGGGATTCGCCCTGACGACGCCGTGCAGAATTCCATCATTCGTCACCCGATACGTCCGGTTTCTTGTCGGGTAAATCCGCTGGAACTGCGCCGATTTAAGGACGGACAGCATGCCGTTCACCACCAGGTCACCTACGCTCAGGTCGGGTTTGATGACGGTGACCTGGGTGGAGAGGATCCGGACGACCGGGTTGGAAGGATCGCCGGTGGTGGCGCGGAGGTAGAAGGTGGTGTCGGATTTGATGCCTTCGAGGTCCAGGCCGGTGCGGTTGGTGACGTCGCGGTTGACGTCGCCGTAGAGGAGTTCGTAGGTGGCGTTGGCGGAGCGTTCCCAGGTCAGCTTGACGTCGCCGCCGTTGGGGATGATGGAGGGCTCGCACAGGAAGTTGCGCAGGTAGAAGTCGGCCGGGAACTTACCGAGGTGGAAGACCGTGGACCGGTTCTGGAAGGCGGAGTTCCCGGTGCGGGAGCGTTCGGTGACGGTGATCGGGGCGGTGCCGACCTTGCGGCTGACGGGGATGTCGGACAGCTGGATGGTGAAGCCGGTGTCCGGGCCGATCGGCGCGTGGCTGCCGGCGGGCGCGCAGACGAACTCCTTGGCGGCGCCGTCCAGTCGGACGGTCCAGCCGGTGAGGCTGATCCGGGGGGTGATCTTGTTCAGGTCGGTGGCGAGGTCGGGTGCCATCGTCCCGGCCGGGACCTTCACCTTGATCCACTCCACATCGGCCGGGGTGCCGCTCTGCCGGGCGACGGAGATGATCAGTTCCCCGATCTCCTCGGGAGCCTGCGGGTTCTCCGGCGAAGCCTTCAGCGGGCTCGGGGTGGTGGTGATCTGGTAGGTCAGCAGCGGCTCGTCGGCGGCGGAATCGGCGTTCCGGGTCTGGATCACGACGGACACGGGGGTTCTCCTCGGATGCGGGGGCCGCGCCGCCCCGTTCCCGGGACGGCGCGCGGCGCAGTGGTCGTCAGTGCTCGGCGCGGCTGTGCGCGACCGCGTCGTCCAGGGTGAGGAAGCCGGAGCGGATCTCGGGTTCGGCGAGGGGAAGGTCGTACTGGTCCTGGCTGAGGATCGGCAGCTTCTGCCAGTCGCCGCCGCGGTTCTCGGACCAGGTCCAGGTGCCGAGGACGCCGGCCGGGGTCGGCATCAGGACGGTCTCCTCGGTCGCGCCCTGCGGGCCGCGCAGGGCCGTGGTGGCGGCCAGGAGCGGGCCGGTGCGGAAGTTGACCGACATCCGGGCGATCGCCAGGTCGGTGAACTCCTGCGGGACGAAGACCCGCTTCGTGGCGAGGATGTCGGTGGTGGCGTGCACGGCCGCCCGGGGGTCCAGCAGCACGGTGGCGACCGCGGTGCTGTGGTCGCCGAAGTCCAGCTCCAGGCTGGGACGGTCGCCGATCGGCCGCAGGTAGTCGCCACCCCCGGCGGCCGGGTCGACGACCGTCTCGAAGTGCTCGTAGTCGTCGTCGAGGACGTACCCGACCAGGCCGTCGTCGCTCTGCTGCGCCTCGCCGAGGCGGATCGCCCAGGGGTAGCCGGGCAGCTCGGATTCGACCGGCGCGAAGAGGTTCTGCCAGCTGACGTCGCCGCGCAGCGGTCCGCGCAGGTTCATGGTGAGGCGGGTGCGGACCAGGGCGAGCGGGCGGCCGAGCAGGAAGCCGAGCCCGGGGTCGGCGGGGCCGTCGGGGTCGATGGTCTGCAACGCCCGGTCGACGGTGGCGCGGAGCGCGTCGAAGGTCTGCGGGCCGCGGGTCTTCACCGCGGTGAGCAGCCGGTACGGGTGGGGGGCCAGCGGCTCCAACTGCTCCAGCCGGTCGACCTCGGAGCCGGGCAGGGCGGACCAGGAGACCTCCCGCGTGCCGCCGGCGTTCAGGGTGACCCGGAGTTCACCGAGGGCGGCCCCGTCGGGGGCGTACACCACGAGGGACTGGTCGAGGCGGTTGTGCAGCAGCCAGGCGCAGACCGGGTTGGCGCCGGGGGTCAGGTCGGTGTCCTCGTCGCCGGTGGCGGCGAGGAAGTCGAAGCGCAGCCGGGCCGGTTGGAGCAGGCGCGGGCCGAGCTCGACCAGCCGGTCGGAGTCGTAGCCGCTGACGGGGTGGGCCGGCCGCATGGTGTCGGGCATCTCGGGCGCGAAGTGCGCCGGATCGGTGATGAGGTTGACGGAGCGTCCGAAGCGGTCGACGACGGCCAGGTCGAGGAAGGCGAGCTGGCCGGCGCGCAGCTCCTGGAAGGTGGAGACGGGGTCGGGATCCCAGTCGCTGGCCTTCAGGGGCCCGGGGTCCGGCGGGGGGTAGTCGCCGTTCCCGATCAGGTCGGCGAGTTCGCCGGTGGGCTGGAGGCCGGCCAGGGGCTGGCGCTGGGCGAGGGCGGCGCCGAAGCCGTCCAGGGTCTGGGAGAGGTAGTTCGCCTCGCGGGCCTGGGACCGGACCTGCCGCACGGCGTCGGCGGACAGCTGGTCGCGCACCCGGGCGTAGCTCTGGAGGGTGCCGTCGACGATGTGGCCGGCGCTGGGGGCGAGGGTCTGGCGGCCGGAGACGACCAGCGGGGTGCCGGGCTCCCCGGTGCCCTTCCAGCGGTAGCGGGAGCCGTCGACGAACTCCCAGTGCGGTGTGTCGCCCTCGCGCAGCGGCAGCGGGAAGTACTCGGCCTTCCAGAGCAGGAACAGCGGCTGCCAGGGCATGGCCCAGGGCGCGGTGCCGTACTCGGGAAGGGTGCCGGTGACATCGCGGATCGCGCCGGACTTCAGGGCGCGGTCGAGGATGAGGAACTCGGCGAGCAGTGCGGGGAGGGCGGCCGGCTGCTCGCCGGTGAGGTTGATCTGGGCCGCGACGGCGGCGACGTCGGCGGTGCTGGTGCCGGAGGCGCGGGTGACCAGGCGCTCGGGGGTGCGGCAGGGCAGGGCGGTGTCGCGGGTGAGCGGGGCGTGGAGGTTGGCGCCCTCCAGGGTGAGGACCGGGTCGGCGCTGTACTCGAAGTCCTCGGCGGGCACCCGGATCAGGCGGCGGGCGGCGCGGGCTCCGTAGGCCGGGTACAGGGTGTCGATGCGGGCCGCCAGGTCGGTTTCGCTCTTGCCCCAGGGCAGTTCGGCGCGCTGCCGGGCCACCTCGCGGGCGAGGGCGACGACGCGGCCGGCGGCGCCCTGCGCGTTGCCCGGGTCGAGTTCGTCGTCGATGCGGCCGGTGAACTCGTCGGACTTCTTCTTGAGGTGGCCGAGCCACCACAGGTGGTAGAGGTGTTCGCGGGCGGCGTCGAGTTCGGCCTCGGCGGTGTCGTGGGCGGCCTGACGGCGGTTGAGTTCGGCGACCGTGTCGGCCTCGGCGGCCCGGGCCGCGCGGGAGGTGCTGCGGCCGGTCTCCTCGCCGCGTTCGCCGATGAACCAGCGGTACCCGCCGGCGACCGGGCCGAAGGCGCTGTCGTGGGCGCGGCGGTCGGTGAGGATGTCCGCCTCGGGCCGGTCGCGCTCCTCCAGCGCGTCGATTCCGCCGAGCAGGAACGCGCGGAACAGCTCGGCCTCGTCGGCGGACAGGGCGCCCTGGCCGTCCGCCTGGGCGCCGAGTTCGGCGACGGCCTCGGCGATGCTGTTGGACACGATCGGGGTGACGTCGGCGGGCCTGGGGCAGGGCGAGTCGGGGACGGGGCCGGCCAGGTCCCAGTCCAGGCCCAGCACGGTGCCGGAGTAGACGGAGGAGCGGATGCCGCTGCCGGAGCCGACGGGCGGCGTCCACTGCAGGCGCTCCAGCAGCGCGGCGAGGTCGTCGGTGCCGGCCAGGATGTCGCTGCCGGCGTCCGCGTACCAGCCGGCGACGAAGTAGCTGAGCCGCTCCCGCCCGGGCAGTTCGGCCCCGGGGGTGTCCAGGAGGGAGTCGTGGAGGGAGAAGACGTTGCTGTTGTAGGGCTGGAAGACCGAGAAGGTCAGCAGCCCGGGGCCGATCGCGGTGAGGAACGGTGCCCGGCGATCGGTGGGTTCGCGCCAGGGGCCGGTGAGTTCGTGGCACTTGCCGATCAGGGTCGCGGCGGGTTCCTCGGCGTCGGGGCCGGGCACGAAGTCGGGGTTCTGGAAGGAGACGCTGCCGTCCATCGGGTCGAGGTAGTCGCTCTCGACGATCCAGGCCTTGAGCGTGCGGGTGCTGTCGGTGTGGCGGACGACGAGCCACCGGTTGGGCACCAGGGGGAAGTCGCCGATGCCCTCCTCCTCGTCGTGGCGGCCGCGGGTGAGCGCGGCCGGCAGCTCCCACTGCAGGTAGACGCCGAGGCGGTCCTCCCGGCCGGTCCACTCCTCGGGGCTGGAGAACGGGGCGGGCTCGGGGGCGACGCCGTCGCCGATGTCCTTGAAGTTGGTGATCCAGCGGTGGAACACGTGCGGGGTGCCCGTGTCGCGGGTCTGCCGGTTCACGGCGAGGGCCGCGACCTCGACCGGCACGATGAGGGTGTTGTCCACGGACATGGCCCGGGTCCTTTCGTCGCTGCGGGGTGGGCGGGGCTCAGGGCCGGGAGAAGGTCTGCGCCTGCGGTGCGTTGATCATCTGGAGGGCGAACTGGGCGGAGGAGATCCGCGCGGTCCCCTGGAGCCCGTGCGCCCGGGACAGTGCGGTCAGCAGCGCGTCGCCGGTGCCCTCGACGTTGAGCACGTCCTGCCCGCCCGCGCGCAGGAAGCGGGCGAACCCGGCCGGCTGCGGGAACTCCCCCATCGGGTGGCCGATCCGGTCCCCGGTGATCTCCCGCAGTTCGATGGTGCCGACATCGCCGATGCCGAAGCAGAGTCCTCGCGGTGGTTCGGCCAGCTCGAAGCGGTCGATGACCTCGGGGAAGAGCAGCAGGCGGGTCTCCAGGCCGAACACCGCGTCGCGGACGGGCTCGACGGCGCGGGCGCCCTGGTAGGCGGTGACGATGGTGTGGGGCCAGTTCGGGACCAGGCTGGAGTTGATCAACACCGCGCACTTCGGGACCGGCCCGCCACCGGTGGCGAGCGCGTTGAGGTCGGCGTCCAGGGTGTGGCCGACGCCGACGCTCAGCGCGCCGTCGACGGCCGCCCGCACCCAGCAGGTGTCGAGGTAGGCGAAGCGGATGCTCTCCGCCGGCAGCGCGCGCGGGTCGGGCACCAGGTGGGACAGGCTCAGCAGTTCCAGCCGGCGCAGCGCGTCCAGCCAGGCGGTGACCTTCGCGAACTCGTCGGGGGCGGCCTGGGTGAGCAGGGCGGCGACGCCGGGCTGGGCGAGGACGGTGCGCGCGTCGCCGATGCTGCGGCGGGTGCGGGCGGCGGTACGGGCAGCGGTGCGGCGGCGGCCGGCGCGCAGCTGCGGCCCGGCGTGGTCGAGGGCCTGCACGAGACGGGCGCCGCCGGAGCGTGCGTCGCCGTCCGCGAGCAGGCGGTCGAAGGCCTCGAAGGCGAGTGGCGCGGTGAGGTGGCGGCCGGTCAGGGCGGTCACGGCGCCGGCGGCGAGCTCCGGGTGGGAGGCCAGGCGGCGGGCCGCGCTCCGGGCCGCGGAGCGGAACTCCAGCAGGGCGGTGCGGAACTCGGCGTCCGCGAGGGCCAGGGTGCGGCCGGTGGTGAACGCGGCGGCGTAGGCGGTGTCGAAGACGCCGTACTGCCGCAGGTAGATCAGTGCCTCGCCCGGGGAGTCCAGCCGGGTGGCGGCCGGCGCGGGCAGGCTCCGGGCCGGCTGGGCGGTGAGCGGGCCGCGGTAGAAGGCGAGGGTGCGCTCGCCGGTCTCCAGGCGCTGCGGCAGCGCGACGGCCCCGCCCGCCATCCGGTCCAGGGCCTCCTGCTGCGGGCCGGCCGGGTTGGCCGGAGCGGTGGTCGGCACGCGCAGGCGCAGCTGGTCGGCGGGGCGCGGGGTGGTGCCGTCGGTGGTGGCCAGGTGCTGGGCGAGGTCGCCGAAGCCGACCCCGGAGTCCGGCTCGGTGGTGAAGGACCAGCTGGTGAGGGAGACCAGGCGGACGCCCTCGGTGGGCGCGGGGGTGGTCAGGTACCGGTCGAAGCCTTCGAGCGAGACCAGGTGCGCGACGTGGCGCCCGCCGGTGGCGGCGGGGAAGCGGTTGGCGACCAGGACGGCGTTGAGTTCGCCCTCGTCCGGTTCGGGGTCCGCCCCGGCGCGGGTGGCGTCGGGGCGGCCGCCCTCGCGCAGGTGCGCGAGGTAGCCCAGCTCGACGGGCAGCGGCTTCACCGCGTCGAACAGCGCCTTGGGGACGAGGACGGTGGCGCACTCCTCCTCGTACTCGTCCGGGCGCAGGCTCTCCGGCGGCAGGGCGGGGGGCTTGCCGGCGCCCAGGGCACCGTCCAGGAGCCGGCGTACGGTGCCGGTCTTGACCAGGCCCACGGCGTCCGGGTCCTCGGGCAGTTCGTCCTCGCGGAAGAGCAGCAGGGCCATCCACGGGACGGCGGCGGGCTGCCCCGGGCCGAGCGGACGGTTCCAGGGCAGGCCGGGGGCGTCGAGGTTGATGTGGGCGAGGGTCTGGCTGTAGGTGCCGACCGCGTCCGGCACGGGGAACTGCGCGTTGATGCCGGTCGGGTCGAAGCTGAAGCGCGGCTGGACGACGTCGAAGGGCTGCGGGGTGGCGTCGATGACGCGGTCCGCGCCGTCGAGGTCCTTGAGGACCTGCCGGTTGTCGATCCGGTACCGGCCGGCGTACAGCGACGGGATGCGGTGGTCGAAGAACCGGGTGCGGTGCTCGGCTCCCGGCGCGGTGGTGCGCGGCCGGGGGGCGGGTTCGGAGGTGGTGGTCACGGGGCGTGCCTTTCGACAGGGCGCGGCGGAGGGCGAGGGGTCAGCCGGCGACGAGCATCGGCTCGGCGGTGAAGGCGGTGCCGGCGGCGTTCGCGTAGGCGCTCAGGTCGGTGTCGAGCGTGCCGAGGTCGGCGCCGAGAGCGGTCAGGGCCTGGGCCAGGGCGGCGCGGCCGGCGCGGGTGGCGGCGGTGTCGATGCCGTCCTGGATCGCGGCGATGACGCCACCGGGCCGCGTCGGCGTCGGGCCGGTGGCCGGGTCGGCGGCGGACAGCGGCTGGTTGCCGTCGGGGTTGATCGGGTCGAAGGAGATGGCCTGCTCGTCGAGGAACCCGGTGGAGGTGCCGTGGTCGACCGGCGGCGAGGTCAGCCGGATCCCGAGGACCCGGTCGGGGATGATCCCGTCGTTCGGCGCGTCGGGCCGCTGACCCCACAGGCCGTTGGGGACGTTGCCGCGCAGGACGGCGCGGCCCCATGGCGTCAGGCTCGCGGCCAGGCCGTTGTAGCTGAGCCAGACGCGCAGTTCGCTGCCCTTGCCCCGCTGGTGCATGGGCAGGATGTCCACCGCGCTGTCGCCGGCGACCTCGATGCTGTCGCCGCCCTGGTTCAGGTAGACCTTGCTGACGGGGGCCTGGGTGTCGGCGGTGAAGGTGAAGCCGCCGTTGCTGACCAGCCACGGCTTGACCGCGCCGCGGGTGGCCGGGGCGCCCTCGCCGGTGTATCCGGCGACCGGGGTGGTGCGGACCATGTTCTCGGGCGGCGGCAGCATGCCCTGGAAGCCGCCCCAGTCCAGCGCCGGGGCCTGGTTGCGGCGGCCGGCGCCGAATCCGATGGTGAAGGAGATGAACCAGAGGTGGACGGTGGCCTCGCCACCGACCGCGGGGCCCCAGACCCGGACGCTGACGCCGACCTCGATCGAGATCCTGATCTTGACGAACCAGACCTTGATGGTCGCGGAGACGCCGACCCGGATGCCCATGCCGACGTCGAAGTAGAAGGGGTTCCACTCCAGCAGGGCGTCCACCCGGGCGGTGAGCCAGGCGCGCAGCATCCCGGACTGGAAGACGACGTCCAGGGAGCCGCCGGCCATCAGGGACTTGGGGGTGAAGGCGGCGTAGGCGTTGCCGGTGATGTTGACGGTGGAGCCGACGCCCCAGGTCAGACCGGCGGGCTGCTGGCGGGGGTAGCGGGTGGGCAGTTCCCGGCCGGCCGGGATCGCGCCGAGCATGAAGGCGAAGTCGCCGGCGTTGGCGTGGTTGCCGAACCAGAACTTCATGCCGACGCCGCCGCGCAGCTTGCAGTTCGGGTCGATCAGGAAGGTCTTCTCGGTGAAGGCGGCACCGATGCTCAGCTCCCCCGCGGTCGGGCGCAGGGTCGCCTCGATGCCGATCTCCACCCGGGCGATCTTCTTGTCGCTCTTGGTGGGCAGCTGCATCCCGGCCACGCCGAGCAGGCTGATCGTCAGGTCGGAGCCGGTCTGCACCAGCGCCATGGCGTGGCCGCGGAAGGTCTCGAAGCAGTCGAAGGCGAGGCCCGCGGCGAACCAGAGGTCGCCCTCCTGCGGCCGCACCCACGGGTTGGAGCCGCTGATCAGCTCGCCGAGGACCTTGAGCGGGTCGACCTCCTCGTCGTCGGCGCCGATCTCGCCGGGGTTGTCGAGCGCGACCAGGAACGGGAAGCTCCCCAGCGCGTCGGCGGCCGGGACCCGCACCCGGCTGTTCCAGCCGAACCCGGCCGAGATGCCGCGCACCTGGAACAGCGGCGGGCCGAAGCCGACCTGGCTGCCGAGCGAGCCGTAGGCGAAGAGCGACGGATCGGCGCCGGTGCCGTCGGGGACCACGTAGGCACCCATGGCCGAGCCGTTGAACGCGCCGGTGTCGACCAGCAGGACGCCGCCGACCACCGTCTTGTACGGCGGGGAGGCCGGGAGTGCGGTCAGCGCGCCGGCGATCCGCAGCGGCGGGTTGTAGTAGTCGACGCTCAGGCCGTTGTCGCCGCCGGGGGTGCCGATCGGCGACCAGCCGCGCACCGTCGGCGCCTCCAGGACCCGCATGCCCTTGCGGCGCCGCGGGCCGGGGCGCGGGGTGAGGATGCCGTGCTCGGTGACCAGCGCCTGGGGGGTGCGGTCGCGGGCGGCGCCGTCCCGGTGCTTCACCGAGGGCAGTGCTCGGCCCAGGCCGTCCAGGCGCTCGGGGTCGGTCGGCGGGGCGGGGGTGCGCCTGGTCAGCCGCAGTGCCCGGCCTTCCGTCAGCGCCCAGGCGCCCGCGGGCAGTTCGGTGCCCGCCGGGGTGCCGTCGACCAGGACGAGCCGGCGGCCCTCGCCGAGGTCGACCGCGGCCACCGTGCCGGTCACCCACTCGCCGTCGACGGTGAAGGCGACGTCCACCGGTGCCGAGGATGCGGTCACCTTGGCCTGCCCGCCGACCGACAGGGCCTGCGGATCGCTCACCGCGCCGTCGATCCGCACCGCGCCGCCCGGGAAGACGAGCGCCGCGGCGTCGGGGTCGGCGAACACGGACACCGGGATCTCGACCGAACCACCCGCCGCCCGGTCGAGTAGCTTCCGAACGTCCTCCACGCGTGCTGCCACAGCGTTCCGCCCTCGACTGGTGGGAAAGGGAAATGGCGGAAGCACGCGCCGGCCTCGGCGACGGGCCTGTCGTGTCCGCTGCGAGGAGCCTAGCCAGGCGAACACTTTGCGGACACGAACAACTACAGCAGGTGACGAGTATGGCTGAAAGAAAGTGTACAAACCTCACCGAAGAGTGACGCTTCCACTGCCGAACTCCCCCGCCTGCAGAAGCGTTTCAACCGGCTGCGGAAGGCATCCGGGCCGACGGTCGACGGTGCCCCGCGTGCCGCCGCCGCCCTCCGGCCCCGGGCGCGGCACCGAAAACCGGCCAACCTCGGGGCCGAACCGAAGGCCGAACCGAAGGCCGACGCGTGGGCCGGCCCGAGAGCCAACCTGCGGGCCGGCGCTCCCTGTTGACCGGTCAGCGGGCGAGCACGTGGCCGTCGCCAGGTCGGTGGTCCCGGGAGCGGCGCAGATCGGCGGTGACGTAGGTGCGTTGCAGCCAGCGGTCGGCTCCGTCGTACCGGGGCCGGAACGCGGTTCGGCCGTGGACGGTGACGCGGTTGTCGATGACGACCAGGTCTCCGGGGCTCAGGCGCAGGGTGCGGGCGGTCGCCTCGCAGGCGCGGCCGAACTCGGCCAGCGCGGCGGCGGCCCGGGCGGTGAGCGGGGTGGTGACGAGCTGGGCCATCCGGATGTCGGGGTCCTCGGCCGCCCCCGCGAGCACCGGCCGGGGCTCGGCATCCGGACCGCTCGCGCCGGTGCGGCCGAAGGAGGGCGGTGGTGTGGTGATGAACTCCGGTGCGAACAGGGCCTCCCGGCTGGCCGGGGTGAGGAGCGGCAGCGCTCGGCGGATGCCGGCCACGCGCATGCCGGCGACCCGGTCGTGGTCGGCGCGCAGGCACAGGAAGACCACGTGGTCGGGCGGATGGGGGTGGAAGCCGTTCTCGGTGTGGAAGGACAGCGGCACCGACCCGGCGTTGCCGTGGAAGCTCTCCTGCCCCGGCACGGGCACGACGTCCTGCACCAGGGCGCCGGACTTCTCCGCCAGGTAGGCGAGCGGCTCGCCGAGTCCGCAGGCCACCATGGTGAGCACCGCGGCCGGGACGGTCGCCCGGCGCTGGACCGAACCGGGCACGGTCGGGGTGGCGGGCAGGGCGGCCGCATCCACGGGCAGGCCGCCGATCACCAGGGTGCCGTGCGGACCGGAGTGCCGCCGGAAGCGGGCCACCGCGCGGCGCAGCGCCGGCGGAAGGTCCTCCCAGGCGTCCCTGGCCCGGGCCACCCACGCGGGGCTGTCGACCCGGCCGTCCCCGCCGGCGCACAGGGCGCGGGCCAGCCGGTCGCACGCGCCGGCAGCGGCCGGATCCAGCGTCCGGTCGGCGATGACACTGCTTGGGGTGGTGCCGGGCGTCGTCTCGGGCATCAGGGTCTCCTGCCTGGCTACGGGCGGCGGACGCGCGGAGTCATGGGTGCCGCAGGCGGGCCACGGCGTCGGCGACGTAGTGGTCCCCGAATCGGATCAGGGAGGCGTACCGGGCCGCACGGCGGTGGCGCATGAGCCGTAGTTCGGCGACGGCGTTGTCGGGGCCTTCGGGCTGCTGGGCGATGGACCGGCGCAGCTGCACCATCGAGTACGCGAGGGTGACGTGCCGCTCGGCGTCCACGAGGTCGGCCTCCAGAAGTGCGCCGCGCGCCTCGGCCAGCTCCGGGGCGCGGGCCGCCAGCTGCTCGTAGGGGTCCGGAACCACCGACAGCAGGTCCTTCATCGCCGCTCGGAACAGCTTGTACCCGCGGTGCTGGCGACCGCTCAGCGGGGCGTCCACCGACGGCGGCGCCATGGTGTGGCGGATCGCCGCCAGGTAGTAGTCGGCCGGAACGGTGCCGGCATGGGTCATGGCCGCCGGGAATCCCCGCACGTACACCGTCGCGTCCGCCAGCCGCAGCAGGGCGGCAGCAGCGTCGCCCTGCCGCAGCCGGCGGGTGGCGTCGGCCACGGCGACCGCGGCGCAGACGTTGAACAGGACGTGGACCTGGTGCCCGATCAGCCACCGGGCGCTCCACACGCTCTCCCGCGACGGCCCCGGACCGGGCTCGGGGACGTCCACCGGCTGCCCGGCGTCGGTGGCACCCCCCGGCGCCGCACCGGTGAGGTCGAGTACCGACAGTCGCATGCCGGCCAGCTCCCCTGCCAGGTCCGCGCCCGAGAGCGGTGCGTCGCAGAGGTCCCGCAGCCCGCGGTGGACGACCAGGACGCCGTGCAGGGCGGCCTGCTGGTCCGACAGCTCCACCTCACGGACCCGGAAGAACGACTGGCTGGTCGACTCCGCCGGCAGTCCCTCACCGGCCACGGCCGGAGCCAGCGCCGCCAGTGCGGCCACCAACTCCCCCGCCGCCGCGGCGCTCCGGCGCAGCCGGCCGGTCCGCTCCTGCGGTCCGGCGTGGGTCGGCACCCCGGCCAGCACGCGCGCGGTCCGTCTCGCCTCGGCTTCGACCCGCCGGCCCAGCTCCGGGGTGGGCCGCCCGCCTCGGGGTTCGCGGAAGACGGCAACAGCAGGATGACCGGCGACCGGTGACATGCCCATGGTTGACATGGTTCGCCAGGAACAGCCGGCGCGAAACCTCGATTCGCAAGACCATTTCCCTTGCAGTTCAAGGTAGTTGGCGACCGAGGCCGATCCGGTGGCCGGCCAGGGAGCGAGGGTGCGGGTGCGCGGGGCTACGCCTGGGCGGCTGCCCGGCCGTCGGCCGAGGGGCGTTCGTCGGGTGCGCCGCCGGTGTGGATCGGGCCCGCGGTAGCGGTCAGCCGGTGCCCGCTGCCGCCCCAGCGGGTGGCGATGATCTCGGCCAGGATGGAGACCGCGGTCTCCTGCGGGGTGCGGGCGCCCAGGTCGAGCCCGGCCGGGGCCGCCAGGTGGGACAACTCCCCCTCCCCCAGGCCGGCTTCGCGCAGCCGGACGAGCCGGTCCAGGTGGGTGCGGCGGGAGCCCAGGGCGCCGACGTAGGCGAGCCGGGGCAGTCGTAGCGCGGTCACGAGCAGCGGCACGTCGAACTTGGGATCGTGGGTCAGCACGGCCACCGCCGTCCGATCGTCGAGCCGGCCCGCCGCCGCCTCCTCGGCCAGGTACTCGTGCGGCCAGCGCACCACCACCTCGTCCGCGTGCGGGAAGCGGGCCGCGGTGGCGAACACCGGACGGGCGTCGCAGACCGTGACGCGGTAGCCGAGGTAGCTGCCCAACTCGGCGACGGCGGCGGCGTAGTCGAGGGCGCCGAAGACCAGCAGTCGTGGCGCCGGGACGAAGGACCCGACGAAGACCGCGACCTCCTCGCCCTGGCGCTGCCCCGCCGGGCCGTAGTGGGCCAGCGCGCTGGTGCCGTGGTCGAGCAGGCCGCGCGCGTCCACGGTGACCGTGCCGTCCAGTGCCGGGGAGCCGAGCGTGCCGGCGGTCCGGTCCGGCCAGATCACCAGCCGGCCGCCGAGCGAGCCCGCGCCGGAGGCCGGGCCGGCCACCACGGTGGCCGTCGCGACCGGCTCGTCGGCGGTCAACGACGCCATCACCGCGGGCAGTTCGGGGAAGGTCCGGCGGGACACCGGCTCGACGAAGACCTCGATGGTGCCGCCGCAGCTGAGCCCGACCTCGAAGGCGTCCTGGTCGCTCACGCCGTACCGGCGCAGCACCGGCCGGCCGGTGCTCTGGGTCTCCCGGGCCTCCTCGTAGACGTCCGCCTCCACGCAGCCGCCCGACACGCTGCCGACCACGGTGCCCGACCCGGACACCGCCATCGCGGCCCCGGGGGCGCGCGGCGCACTGCGGAAGGTGCTGACCACGGTGGCGAGCCCGACGGTCTCACCGGCCAGGTACCACGGGTACACCTCGTCCAGGACGTCACGCACGGTGTCACCCGCAGCGGCGGCAGCACCGGCCGGAGCGCCGGGCCCGCCGCAGCCCGACCACCAGCGCGAGGACGATCAGCGCCCCGGCGGCGGCCGGCACCAGGCGCTTGAGCAGCGCACCGCGGGCGACGTCCAACAGGTCCAGCGGCTCGTCCGTGGGGGCGCTCGCGGGCGCGTCGGCGGTCGGGGCACTGCCGGTCGGAGCACCGACGGTCGGAGCACCGACGGTGGGGACGCTGACGGTCGGGGTGGGGCCCGTGGGGCCGGCGGTGGCCTCGGCGGGGCCGGTGTCCGAGCGCTGCTCCAGGCAGTCCACGAACCTCCCCAGCAGCTTCTTGCTGATCTCCTCGATCACCCCCTGCCCGAACTGGGCCGCCTTCCCGGTGATGCTCAGCCGGGTCTGCGCGGTCACCCGGGTGCCCTCGCCGTCCGGTGCGAGTCGGGCGGTGATGTGCGCCTCGGCGTTGCCCTGGCCACGGGTGTCCTGGCCGGAGGCCTTGAGGCGGACGGTGTGAGCGGCGTCGTCGCGCTCCTCGAAGGTGGCCACGCCCCGGTAGACGATCGTGACCGGTCCGACCTTCACCTTGACCGTCCCGCGGTAGCGGTCCCCCTCGACGGCGGTCAGCTGCGCACCCGGCATGCAGGGCGCCAGCCGCGGGATGTCGGTGAACAGCTCCCAGGCCGCTTCGATCGGCAGGCTCACACGGAACTCGTGGGTGAACTCCATGCGCTCGGGCCTCCTCGCCGGTTCGTCGACGTGCAGTTCAAGGATCGCTCAGGCGCGGCGCGCGCGCTCGCGGGTCAGCTCCACAGGCTCACGTGCACGGTGGGGTGGAAGTGGGCGCCCGGCACCCCGGTGCTCCGGCTCAGCAGGCTGCGCAGCGCGGCGGGCGTGGTCACGAACCGGCACAGCGCGGACGCGGCCGGCGAGCGGCGGTCGCCGCGCAGCGCACTGGCCCGCAGGACGCCGTTGACCGGGGTGCCGGGGATGTCCAGCACGGTGAGGGTGCCGTGCCGCAGTTCGTCGCGGACCAGGTGGAGCAGGGTCAGCGAGAGCCCGTCGCCGGCCGCCACCGCGTTGAGCGCCGCCGTGGTGCTGGGGAAGATCGAGACGCTGGCCTCGCCGACGCCGTGCCTGGCCAGGAAGGCGCCGCCGGGTGTGGCCGGATCGAGCTGCCCCGGGCCGAGCAGCCAGTGCTCGCGCGGCAGCCGGCTGAGCGGCAGGCGCAGCGGCCCGTCGCCCGCCCGTTCCAGGCCCGCACCGGCGTGGCGCGGCGCGGCCACCACGACCAGCTGGAACTTCAGGAACGGGAGGTGCTCGACGGCCTCGGGCGCCGGGTCCTGGTCGCCCGCGGACCCGTCGCCGTCGCCGTCGCCGGAACCGCCGCCGGGGGCGGCAGCCGGGGCGGGGCCGATCGCCACGTCGGCCCGACGGTCCAGCAGCAGCTCGGTGAGGACCCGGGCGGGCACCGCGAGGGTGCTGGACTCCACCTCCGGATGCCGGCGGACGAAGGACTCCAGCAGCGGTGGGACGATCTGCTCGGCGCTCGGTTCGGTGGCGGCCACCCGCAGGTACGAGGTCTCCGTCCCGGCCTCGCGGACGCGCCGGCGGGTCTCCTCGGCCAGTCCCACGATCTCGGCCGCGCCCGCCGCCAGCCGTCGCCCGCCCGGGGTGAGCGCGATCCCGCCGGCCGCCCGGACGAACAGCGGGTCGCCCAGCTCGCGGCGGAGCGCCGCCACCGCGCCCGACACCGCGGGCTCGCTGACCCGCAGGGACAGCGCCGCGGCCTTGACCGAGCCCAGTCGCGCCACCGCCACGAAGGCTCTGAGTTGCGTGAGGGTCATCGCCGCCTCCCGCGGTCGCCCGCCCGGCCGTGCCCTCGCGGGGCCCACTGGAGTCAGCGGCGGCCTCGTCTTAACCATTCCCTTCAGTCGCCGTTGACCACCGGTGTCCGGCGGGCGACCCTCGGCCGTACCGTCCGCCTCGGGCGCACCGCCGGGCCGTACCGGCCGGGGCGGCGCAAGGGCCGTGACCGTGGTGGCCGTGGCCCGTGACCGGTCAGGAGGCTGCCGTGCAGGTTCCCGCGTCATTCGAGTACCGGCGCGCGCGGAGCGTGGACGACGCGCTCGCGCTGTTGGAGGGGTTCGGGGAGGAGGCCCGGGTCATCGCCGGGGGGCACAGCCTGCTGCCGATGATGAAGCTGCGGCTGGCCCGTCCGGAGTTCCTGGTCGACATCAACGACCTCGCGGAGCTGGACTACCTTCGGCTGGAGGGCGGTGAGCTGCGGATCGGCGCGCTGACCCGGCACCGCAGCCTGCTGGAGTCCGAGCTGGTCGGCCGCCTCTTCCCGATCTTCCACGACGCCGAGCGGGTGATCGCCGACCCGCCGGTGCGCAACCGCGGCACCATCGGCGGCTCGCTCTGCCAGGCCGATCCGGCGGAGGACCTCTCCGCGGTCTGCGCGGCCGTGCGCGCGGTGGCCGTGGTGCTCGGGCCGGGCGGGCGGCGCTCGGTGCCGATCGAGGAGTTCTACCGCGGCCCGTACGAGACCGCCGTGGGGGCCGGCGAGATGCTGGTCGAGGTCCGGGTGCCGGTGCGACCGGGCGCGGGCAGCGCCTACCGGAAGGTCGAGCGCAAGTCCGGGGACTGGGCGGTCGCGGCGGCGGGCGCCGCGCTGTCGCTGGCCGAGGGGCGGATCGGCTGGGCCGGGATCGGGCTCGCCGCGGTCGGCACCTCGCTGGTCGGGTACCGGCGGGCCGAGCAGGCGCTGGTCGGCCGGGAGCCGACCGAGCAGGTCTTCACCGAGGCCGGGCGGATCGCCGCCCAGGACTGCGATCCGCAGACCGACGGCCGGGGCAGCGCCGAGTACAAGCGGCACCTGGTCGGCGAACTCACCCGGCGGGCGCTGCTGCTGGCCGCCGAACGGGCCGACCGGGCCGTGCGAGCCGCCCGGTCCGAGGGAGAGGAGGCGTGACGATGGAGGTCACCATCAACGTCAACGGTGAGGACCGGACCGCCGAGGTGGAGGCCCGGCACCTGCTGGTGCGCTTCCTGCGGGACGACCTCGGCCTCACCGGCACCCACTGGGGCTGCGACACCAGCAACTGCGGCACCTGCGTGGTGCTGTTCGACGGCGAGCCGGTCAAGAGCTGCACCGTGCTGGCGGCGATGGCCGCCGGGCACCGGGTGCGCACCGTGGAGGATCTGGAGGGCGCCGACGGCCTCGATCCGGTCCAGCAGGGGTTCATCGAGCAGCACGGGTTGCAGTGCGGCTTCTGCACGCCGGGCATGATGCTCACCGCCCGGGCGCTGCTGGACCGCAACCCCGATCCGTCCGAGCAGGAGATCCGCGAGGCGATCTCCGGCCAGCTCTGCCGCTGCACCGGCTACCTCAACATCGTCCGCGCGGTGCGGTGGGCCGCGGAGCACCCGGCGGCCGAGGCCGCCCGGCCCGTGGGGAGCACGCCGTGAGCACCGCCCAGGAGACCGCGCCGGCGCAGGAGCACCGGGAGCCCGAGGAGCAGCCGGAGCGCCCGATCGGGTACGGGCGGCTGCACCGCAAGGAGGACCCGCGGTTCGTCCGCGGCAAGGGCCACTACGTGGACGACGTGCAGCTGCCCGGAATGCTGCACGGCGCGGTGCTGCGCAGCCCGTTCGCGCACGCGCGGATCGTCTCGATCGACACCTCGGCGGCCGAGTCGCACCCCAAGGTCCGGGCGGTGATCACCGGCGCGACGCTGGCGGGCCTGGGCCTGGCCTGGATGCCCACCCTGTCGATGGACACCCAGGCGGTGCTGGCCACCGACAAGGTGCGCTTCCAGGGGCAGGAGGTCGCGTTCGTGGTGGCCGAGGACCACTACGCGGCCCGGGACGCGATCGAGCTGATCGACGTCGAGTACGAGCCGCTGCCCCCGGTGATCAACGCCCGCCACGCGCTGGACGCCGACGCCCCGGTGATCCGCGACGACCAGGAGGGCCGTACCGACAACCACATCTTCGACTGGGAGGCGGGCGACCGGGCCGCCACCGACGAGGTGTTCGCGCGCGCCGAGGTGGTGGTCGCCCAGGAGATGCTCTACCCGCGGGTGCACCCCGCGCCGCTGGAGACCTGTGGCTGCGTGGCGGACATGGATCCGGTCGACGGCAAGCTGACGCTCTGGGAGACCACCCAGGCACCGCACGCCCACCGCACGCTCTACGCGATGGTCGCGGGCCTGCCGGAGCACAAGATCCGGGTGATCTCCCCCGACATCGGCGGCGGGTTCGGGAACAAGGTCGGCATCTACCCGGGCTACGTGTGCGCGGTGGTGGGCTCGATCCTCACCCGCAAGCCGGTGAAGTGGGTGGAGGACCGCTCCGAGAACCTGACCAGCACCTCCTTCGCCCGCGACTACCACATGCGCGGTGAGATCGCCGCGACCCGGGACGGCCGGATCCTCGCCGTCCGGGTCAAGGTACTCGCCGACCACGGCGCGTTCAACGCGACCGCCCAGCCCACCAAGTACCCGGCCGGCTTCTTCCACATCTTCACCGGCTCGTACGACATCGAGGCGGCCCACTGCGAGGTCACCGGGGTCTACACCAACAAGGCACCCGGCGGGGTCGCCTACGCCTGCTCGTTCCGGGTCACCGAGGCGGTCTACCTGATCGAGCGGATGGTGGACTGCCTGGCCGACGAACTCGGCACCGATCCGGCCGAGTTGAGGATGAAGAACCTGCTGCGTCCGGAGCAGTTCCCGTACCGGAACAAGACCGGCTGGGAGTACGACTCGGGCGACTACCCCGGCTGCCTGCGCAAGGCGCTGGACCGGGCCGGCTACGAGGCGCTGCGCCGGGAGCAGGCGGAGCGGCGGGCCCGCGGCGAACTGATGGGCATCGGCCTGTCGTTCTTCACCGAGACGGTGGGCGCCGGCCCGCGCAAGGACATGGACATCCTCGGCCTGGGCATGGCCGACGGGTGCGAGCTGCGGGTCCATCCGACCGGCAAGGCGGTGGTGCGCCTGAGCGTGCAGAGCCAGGGGCAGGGCCACGAGACGACGTTCGCGCAGATCGTCGCCGAGGAGCTGGGCATCCCGCCGGAGGACATCGAGGTGGTGCACGGCGACACCGACCAGACGCCGTTCGGGCTCGGCACCTACGGCAGCCGCTCGACTCCGGTCTCCGGCGCCGCGGCGGCGGTGGTCGCCCGCAAGGTGCGCGACAAGGCGCGGATCATCGCCGGCGCGATGATGGAGGTGGCGCCCGACGACCTGGAGTGGGAGAAGGGCCGCTGGTTCGTCAAGGGCGACCCCTCCGCCACCAGGACGATCCAGGAGATCGCGCTCGCCGCGCACGGGTCGCTGACGCTGCCCGAGGGCGTGGAGGGCCACCTGGAGGCCACCACGGTCTACAACCCGCCCAACCTGACCTACCCGTACGGCGCGTACGTGTGCGTGGTGGACGTCGACCCGGGCACCGGCGAGGTGAAGGTGCGCCGGTTCATCGCGGTGGACGACTGCGGCACCCGGATCAATCCGATGATCATCGAGGGGCAGGTGCACGGCGGCCTCGCCGACGGGATCGGCATGGCGCTGATGGAGCTCATCAGCTTCGACGAGGACGGCAACTGCCTGTCCGGGTCGTTCATGGACTACCTGCTGCCGACCGCGCTGGAGGCCCCCGCCTGGGAGCTGGACCACACCGTCACCCCCTCGCCGCACCACCCGATCGGCGCCAAGGGCATCGGCGAGTCCGCGACGGTCGGTTCGCCCCCCGCGGTGGTCAACGCGGTGCTGGACGCGATCGGGGTCCGGCACGCCGACATGCCGCTCACCCCCGGGCGGGTCTGGCAGGCGATGCACGGGGGTGTGGAGGCCCCGCAGTGAGCACCGGCGCCCTGGAGCAGCGGATGGCCGAGCTGAGTGCCGGTCAGGTGCCGTTCGTCAAGGCGACCGTGGTGCGCGCGCTGCACCCCACCAGCGCACACCCGGGGGACACCGCGCTGGTGCTGGAGGACGGCCGGATCGAGGGGTTCGTCGGCGGGGTCTGCGCCGAGGCCACGGTACGGCTGCAGGCGCTGCGGCTGCTGCGCAGCGGGGAGTCGCTGCTGCTGCGGATCTCGCCGCAGGCCGCCGGGGCGGTCGCCGGGTCCGACCGGGAGGCGGCGGCCGGGGCGCGGACGGGGGAGGGGCCGCGGGAGGGCACCCTGGTGGTGGCCAACCCCTGCCTGTCCGGCGGGGAGTTGGAGATCTTCCTGGAGCCGCAGCGCCCACCGCCCGTGGTGCTGGTCCTCGGTGACACTCCCATCGGTCGCAGCCTGCTCGCCCTGGGCGCCGGCCTCGGGTACGAGGTGCGGGCCGCCGCGGCACCGGAGTTCGCGTCGCCGGAGTCCGCGCCGGGGGCCCTCGACGGGGTCGCGGCCGTGGTGGTCGCCTCGCACGGCCGGGACGAGGAGGCGCTGCTGACCGCCGCGGCCCGGGCCGAGGTCCCGTACGTGGCACTCGTCGCCAGCGGCCGGCGCGGCGCGGCGGTGCTGGCCGGTCTGGACCTCGGCCCCGAGGAGCGCGGCCGGATCCACACCCCGGCGGGGCTGTGGATCGGTGCCCGGACGCCCGGGGAGATCGCGGTGTCGATCCTGGCCGAGCTGGTGGCCTCCCGGCACGCCGTCGCGGTGCACAGCGAACCGGCGCCCGCGCCGGCCGACCCGGCCGACCCGCCGCGCGGTTCGGGGCCGGCCGCCGAACCGGGCGAGGCCCTCGACCCGATCTGCGGGATGACCGTGGCCGTGGTCGCCGACACGCCGTACTCGGACGCCGGCGGCCACCGCCACTGGTTCTGCTCGGCCGGCTGCCGCGACCGGTTCGAGTCGGCTGCCGCCCGGGCCGCCGAGCCCGAGCGGGCCACGTGACCGAGGAGGCGCCGTGACCGAGGAGGCCGCCGTGACCGAGGACGTCCGGCCGTCGCCGGCCGACGCCGCCCGCCGGGCCGTCGCGCTCGCCGTGCCGGATCCCCCCACCCTGCGCGCCGCCCTGGACGCCACCGGCTACCTCACCGACACCGGCCTGACCACCGCGCTCTACCTCGCCCTGCGGCTGCCCCAGCCGCTGCTGCTGGAGGGCGAGCCGGGCGTGGGCAAGACCGAGGCGGCCCGCGCGCTCGCCACCGTGCTCGGCAGCCCGCTGATCCGCCTGCAGTGCTACGACGGGCTGGACGCGGCGGAGGCCCTGTACGAGTGGAACTACCCGCGCCAGCTGCTGAGCATCCGGCTCGCCGAGAGCCGCGGGACGGCGCTGGAGGAGGCCGACCTGTTCTCCGACGCCTTCCTGCTGCGCCGCCCCGTGCTCGCCGCGCTCACCCACCCCGGCCCGACCCCCGCGGTCCTGCTGATCGACGAGATCGACCGGGCCGACGACGACTTCGAGGCCTTCCTGCTCGAGGTGCTGGCGGAGGCCGGCGTCACCATCCCCGAGCTCGGCACGGTGCGCGCCGCCGTCCCCCCGGTGGTCGTACTGACCTCCAACCGCACCCGCGACCTGCACGACGCGCTCAAGCGCCGCTGCCTCTACCACTGGATCGACTACCCCGACACCGAGCGGGTGATCGAGATCGTGCGCCGCCGGGTCCCCGGCACCACGCCCGCGCTGGCGGCCGAGGTGGCGGCAGCCGTCCGGCGGCTGCGCACGCTGGAGATCCAGAAGCCGCCCGGGATCGCCGAGAGCATCGACTGGGTGTCCGCGCTCACCCTGCTCGGCGTCGAACAGCTGGACCAGGACGCCGCGGAGCGCACCCTCGGCGTCCTGGTCAAGTACCGGGAGGACCACGACCTGGTCCGCGACCGCGGTCTGGCCTGGCTGGTCGGCGCACCCGATGGTTGAACCGCTCTTCGACCCGGCCGCGTTCGCCGCCCGGTTCGGCGCGGCGCTGCACCGGGCCGGCCTGCCGGTCACGCCCGAGCGCTCGGCCCGGTTCCTGGACGCACTGCGCCTGCTGCCGCCGGTGGACCGGCCCACGCTCTACTGGACGGCCCGGCTGGTGTTCGTCACCGGGCGGGCCCAGCTCGAAGGGTTCGACCGGGTCTTCGGCCTGGTCTTCGGTGGGGCGAGCGACCCGGCCGACCGCCGCGGCTCCCCCGGCAACCCGCCGCTGCCCGGCCTGGAACCAGGTCCGCCCGCCCCGGCCGCACCCACCCCGGCGCCGCCGCGCCGCTCGGCGGCGCCGCTCGCCGGCGGTAGCGCGCGCCCGGAGGCCGGCGAGGACCGCGCCGGGCACCGTACCGGCAGCGGCGTCCTGCGGCTCGCCGGCAGCACCACCGAGTCGCTGGCGCACCAGGATTTCGGGCGGTTCGGTGCCGGCGAGCTGGCGGAGCTGGACCGGCTGCTGGCCGGCCTCGCGATCAAGGTCCCGCTGCGCCGCACCCGGCGCCGGGAGGCCGATCCGGGGGGCCGCCGGATCGATCTGCGCCGGAGCCTGCGGCGCAGCCTGCGGACCGGCGGGGAGGCCGTCCGGCTGGCCCGCTCGCACGGTCGGCTCCGGCGCCGGCCGCTGGTGCTGCTCTGCGACATCTCCGGCTCGATGGAGCCGTACACCCGGGTCTACCTGCGGTTCTTCTCCCGGCTCTGCTCGCCGGCCGGCGGCGGGCTGGCGGTCGAGATCTTCGTCTTCGCGACCCGGCTCACCCGGCTCACCCCGGTGCTGCGGCACACCACGCCGGACGTCGCCCTGCGCCGGGCCGGACGCGCCGCGCCCGACTGGTCCGGGGGCACCCTGATCGGGCGGTCGCTGGCGGAGTTCACCAACCGGTTCGGCCGACGCGGGATGGCCCGCGGCGCGGTGGTGGTGATCTTCTCCGACGGCTGGGAGGGTGCGGACCCCGCAGCGGTGGGCCGCGAGACCGCCCGCCTCGGCCGGCTGGCCCACCGTGTGGTCTGGGTCAACCCGCGCAAGGCCGCCCCCGGCTACGCCCCGCTGGCCGGCGGTATCGCGGCGGCCCTGCCGCACTGCGACGCCTTCGTGAGCGGTCACACGCTCGCGGCGATGACCGAGGTCTTCGACGCCATCGCCGAGTGAGCCGGCCGCAGCGCCGCCCCGGCGTCCGGACACCCCGGACACCCCGGACGCGCCGAGGTGCGCACCGTCCCGGCCGCGTCGGATCCGGAACAAAGCCGACATGAGCCGTCGAACCGGGACACTGAGCAGGCACCTGCCTCGCACCGGATCGGGCAGGGCCGACGAAGGCGAGGTGGCCGAGGTGGCCGAGGCTCCGACGGACGCACAGGACGACGAGAGTTCCGTCGAGCTCGGCGGCTACCGGCAGGAGCTGCAGCGCACGCTCGGCTCCTTCCAGGTGTTCGCGATCTCCTTCGCGTTCATCTCGGTGGCGGTCGGCATCTTCGCGACCTACGACGAGGTGCTGACGACCGCCGGGCCGGTCGGCATCTGGCTCTGGGTCGTCGCGGCCGTGGGGCAGACCCTGGTGGCGCTGGTGGTCGCGCAGTTCGCCGCCCGGATCCCGCTCAGCGGGTCCTCCTACCAGTGGGCCTCGCGGCTGGGCAACCCGCGGATCGGCTGGTGGTTCGGCTGGCTGACCTTCTGCTACCTGGCGATCGCCGTGGTGGCGATCGACAACGCACTCGCGAGCCAGGCGTTCATGCCCCTGGCCGGGCTCGCCCCGGACGAGGGCACCGCGCGGTCGATCACGCTCGTGGTGCTGCTGGTGCAGACCGTGCTCGCGGTGGCCTCGACCCGGCTCGTCAGCGTGATCAACACCGTCGCGGTGGGGCTGGAACTGGCACTCGTGGTGGTGGTCGCGGTCGCGCTGGCCATCGCCGTGGGTGTCACGGGCGACGGTGCGGCCGGCAATCTCCTCTCCCGCGGCGTGACCGAGGGCGACCCCGAGTACTTCGCCGTCGGCGGCGGGCTGATGCTCGGGATGATCATGGGCCTGGCCACCCTGGTCGGCTTCGACTCCGCGGCCAACCTGGCCGAGGAGGCCAAGGACCCCTACCGCACCGTCCCGCGCGCGATCGTGGGATCGGTGGTGGCGGCCGGCCTGCTGGGCCTGCTCTTCCTGATCTCGCTCACCGTCGCGATCGAGGACGTCCCCCGGATCAGCGCCGACGGCTCACCGGTCGCCGCGATCATGCGGGACCACCTCGGCGCCGCCACGGAGCGCGCCCTGCTGGTCGCGATCACCTTCGCGTTCTTCGGCGCCGGCATCGTGGTGCTGGTGGCGTGCTCGCGGCTGGTCTTCGCGATGGCGCGCGACTCCCGGTTCCCCGCACACCGGCTGATGCGACGGGTCAACCCCCGTACCCGGACGCCGATCCCCGCGACCGTCCTGGTCCTCGCCCTGGGGCTGCTCCTGATGGTCGCGCTGCCGGGCGCCGCCCTGCTGAAGCTGATCACCGCCTCGACGATCCTGCCGGCCGTCATCTACGGCGCCACGATCGTGCTCTACCTGGCCGTGCGCGGCCGCCTGGACCGCAGGAAGGGCGCCTTCGACCTCGGGCGCCTCGAACTGCCGGTCGCGCTCTGCGCGCTGGTGTGGACCCTGGTCGCGCTGTTCGTCCTGGTGACGCCGCCGGACGCCCTCGTCTCCGTGCTGATCGTGGTCGGCCTGCTGCTCGCCGGAGGGCTCTTCTTCATGGTCCTGCTGAAGGTCCGCCGCGAGGCCCTGGAGAGCGAGCCGGGGGATCCCGGTGCCTTCGACTGACGCCGCCGGGTGCGGCGCGGTGCCGAGCACGACCACCGCCGGCACCACCGCCGGCGACCGGGCGCCATTACCCCGGCGGTAATCGACCCCCTCGGCGCGGTGCGCGAGGGTGGTCGTACCGAAGCGGTTCACCGGCCCTCCCGGGCCCGGTGACGCCCGATCAGACGAGGGGACCCACCATGACCGCGTACGACGAGGCCGTGCAGCGCTACTTCGCCGCCTGGAACGCCGAGAGTGCCGAGCAGCTGGCCGAGGCGGTGGCCGCGGCCTTCACCGAGGACGCCGGCTACACCGACCCGCTGGCCGCCGTGCGGGGCCACGACGGCCTGGTGGCCGTGATCGACGGCGCCCGGCAGCAGTTCCCGGGCTTCGCCTTCCGCCCGCACGGCAGCCCGGACGGGCACCACGACCTGGTGCGCTTCGGCTGGGAGCTGGTCTCCGTGGCGGACGGCTCGGCGCCCGTCGCCGGGTTCGACGTGATCACCCTCGCCGAGGACGGCCGGATCAGCTCGGTCAGCGGCTTCCTGGACCGGCTCCCGGCGGCCTGAGGTCTCGGTGCCCGGCGAGCCGGCGCAGGGCCTCGGCCGTCGGCGCGTCGGCGGGCAGGAAGGTCTCCACCGCCAGCTCGGAGACGGTCACGTCCATCGGGCTGTTGAAGGTGGTGACGGTGGAGAGGAAGGACAGCAGCCGGCCGCCCGCCTCGATCCTGAGCGGCAGCGCGTAGGGGTACAGCTCGGCCGGGTGCTCGGCTGCGGAGCCTGCGTCGGAGCCGCCGTCCGGCCGCCCGGCCGCTCGCCCATCCGCTCGCCCGGTCGGGAGCGGGAAGGCGGCGGCTTCCTCGTACAACCGCCGCAGCGCCGCGCCGGGGCGCATCGCCAGCTGGGTCCGCATCCGCTCCAGCAGGTGCGCCCGCCACTCCCGGAGGTTGTGGATGCGCGGCGCCAGGCCCTGGGGATGCAGGGTGAGCCGGATGGCGTTCATCGGCGGGCGGAGCAGGTGTTCGGCGACGCCGTCGAGCAGGAACCCGACGGCCCGGTTGGCGGTGACCACGTCGTAGCCGCCGTCCAACACCAGGGCGGGGTTGGGCTCATGGGCCGCCAGCAGGCGCTCCAGCCCGGTCCGCAGGGTCACCATCGCCGGGTCCCGCAGCGGTGTCTCGGTGAACGCCGGCGCGTAACCGGCCGCCACCAGCAGCGTGTTGCGCTCCCGGACCGGGACGTCGAGGTGCTCGGCCAGCCGGAGCACCATGGCCCGGCTGGGCCTGGACCGACCGGTCTCGACGAAGCTGATGTGCCGGGCCGAGCTGTCGGCCTTGAGCGCCAGTTCCAGCTGGCTGATCCGCCGGCGCTCGCGCCAGCCCCTGAGCAGCGTCCCCACGGCGGGCCCGTCGACCGGTGCGGCGCTGGCAGTCGTCATGGCCACGAACCTATCCTGCCGGCCCGGTTGGCGATGCGGTGCGGCGGTTCCCGCCCGCCGCTCCGCGTCGCCGTCCGCCCGAGCATGGACCGGCTTCGGATCCCGAGGGGAGGCGGGATCACCGCAGGGCGGCGAGGACGGCGTCCGCCATCGCCTTCTCGCCGGTGGCGTTCGGGTGGAACGGGACGGACGGGGAGCCCGGCAGCGCGCCCTCGATCCAGCGGTCGTCCGAGCAGATGTCGTGACGCGCGCTCGGGGTCGCGGTGTCCACGTAGCCGGCACCGTTGGCGGCGGCGGTGGACCTGAGCATGGCGTTGAGCCTGCCGAGGATGCCGTGCAGGTACTCCACATCGCCCGGGGTGATCGGCTGCTCCAGGACGCAGGTCGAACCGTCGGCCGGGAGCACGGACGGGTAGCCCACCACCAGCACGCGGGCACCGGGCGCCTTGGCGTGGACGCGGTTCAGCACGTCCGCGAGCCGCGGCGCCGCGCCGTCGATCCGGTCGAGGAGGTCATCGCTCCCGTACTGCCAGGACCAGCCGGACCAGCCGGACCACTCCCAGTGGCCGTGGTGGTAGATGTCCCGGCAGGGCGTGCCCAGCGGGTTGGCCACCGCGCCGCCGACGCAGGCGGCGATCACCTCGGCGATGCCGAGCGGGCCGACCCCGAGGTCGTTGCCGCCGATGCCGATGGTCACCAGGTCGGTGTCGGCGGTGACGGCGTCCAGCTGCGGGGCGTTGCCCGACGGCAGGTCCGGGTACTGGGCCTGCGTCATCGCGCTCACCTTGGCGGCAGAGCAGGTGACGTCGGTGTACGCGCCGGCCCGCAGGGCGGACGCCACCAGGTGGCCGTAGTTGTGGTCGGAGCGCAGGCACAGGCCGGCCGACTGGCCCGGCACGCCGGCACCGGCGGCGTACGAGTCACCGAGAGCCACGTAGTGGTGGGGGGCGGAGGTGGCGGCCTGCGCGCAGACGGGGGTCAGCGCGAGCGCCGCGCCCAGCGCGGCCGCGCCGAGCAGGGTGGATTTCCGGCGGATTCCACCGGCCGTCCGGTGGAATCCACGGGTCGTGCGGTGTTTCCGGGCATGGCGGAGCACGGGTTCCTCCTGGGGGCGAGGGAACGGGTGGGGTTTGTGCGAGCCGAGCCACAGCTACTACTGGCAGGTAAGTTACTGTCGGGTTTCAGGCCCGTCCATGCATCGCGCGCACATTTCCGAAAGACCATCAGGTGAATTGCCGAATTTCGCTCCGCCGCGCGTCGAAGGCAATTCCGAAACGCTCCGGAGCGGAATTCCCGGTGCACGGCGGCCCACTGGTCGGCCGCCGATCGGATGCGGGAGCCCGGCCCCGCGCGCAGCATGAGGTCATGAGTACGCACGCCGGGTGCCCCGGCCGGGCCCGGCCCGCCGACCGGCACCTCGCCACCGGCTCCGATGCCGACCCGAACCTCGGCCTCACCCTCACCCATGCATCGGACCGGCCCGAGCCGGTCCGGGACTGGAGATCAGCGCCATGAACCTCGCGTACGACTACCCGCTGCTGAGCATCTTCTGGACCATGCTCTGGTTCTTCCTGTGGATCCTCTGGTTCATGCTGCTCTTCCGGATCCTCATCGACCTCTTCCACGACGACTCGCAGAGTGGCTGGGCCAAGGCCGGCTGGGCCATCTTCCTGATCCTGTTGCCGTTCCTCGGGGTGTTCGTCTACCTGATCGTCCGCGGGCGCGGCATGGGCGAGCGTGAACTGACCAAGGCGCAGAAGCGCGACGAGCAGTTCCGGGCGTACGTGCGCGAGAGCGCGGGCAGCACCGGCGAGGGCTCCACCGCCGACGAGCTGGCCAAACTCACCGAACTGCGCAAGTCGGGCCACATCTCCGACGAGGAGTACGCCAAGGCCAAGGCCAAGATCCTGGCCTGACCCGGCCGAGCGGGGCGGCGGACCGGCCGGGAGCGGACCGGCCGGAGGAGGTGAGGACGATGGCACGGTCACACCCGTCCGACCGCCGGGCGCGCGCCCGGCTGTGGGCCCGGCTGGCGTTGGCCTTCGCGCTGGGCGCGGTGGTGGCGCTGGTGGCCGCGAGCGGCCCCGGCGGTCTGCTCGTCCTGGTGGTCGGGGTGATCGCCGCGGCACTCGCGGCCATGGGCACCTGGTGGATGCTGGCCCATCGCGGAGCGGTGCGCCTCGCCGGGGCACTGCTCCTGGTGGCCGTGCCGGTGGCCGTCCTGGTCATCTACGCCCGGGCGGACGTGTGGCCGGCGGCACTGGCCGCCATCGCGCTGTGGGCGGCCGCCGCGGCATGCGCGCGGTCGGCGCTGCGCGCGGTGCGACCACCCCGGGGCATGCGGGCGGTCGCCGGCACCCGCCCCCGGCAGCCGGTGCTGATCATGAACCCGAAGTCCGGCGGCGGCAAGGTCGGCCGGTTCGGCCTGGTCGAGAAGGCCGAGGCACTGGGCGCCCGCGTCGTCCTGCTGGACCCGGCCGTCCGGACGGATGTCGCCGCGCTCGCCCGGACGGCGGTGGCCGAGGGCGCGGACCTGCTCGGGGTGGCGGGCGGTGACGGCACCCAGGCCCGGGTGGCCGAGGTGGCGGCCGAGCACGACCTGCCGTTCCTGGTGATCTCCGCTGGCACCAGGAACCACTTCGCCATGGACCTCGGCCTGGACCGCGAGGACCCGACCCGCTGCCTGGACGCGCTCACCGACGGGGAGGAGCTCCGGATCGACCTGGGCATGGTGGGCGGCCACGCCTTCGTCAACACGGCCTCGTTCGGCGTCTACGCGGACATCGTGCAGCGTCCGGAGTACCGGGACGCCAAGGCCGGCACCGCGCTGAACGCCCTTCCCGACCTCCTGCTCGGGTACACCGGGCACCCGCTCGACGCGGCGCTGGACGAGGTGCGGCTGGAGTCCCTGCAGGCCCTGCTGGTCAGCAACAATCCCTACGCCGCCCCCGAGCCGATGGCCGCCGGCGGCCACCGGTCCCGGCTGGACCTCGGCGTGCTGGGGGCGTTCGGGATCCGGGTGGGCAACGCGGCCCAGGCGGCGGAGGTCGCCTTCCGCGGTGCCAGGGCGACGGGTCTGTTCGTGCTGACCTCCCGCCGGATCGTCGTCGGCTCGGACGCGGAGCGGATCCCGGTCGCCGTGGACGGCGAGGCCCTCACCATGCCCACCCCGGTCACCTGCTCCGTGCGCCCCGGCGCGCTGCGGGTGCTGGTCCCGAGGCTGCGCCCCGGGGCTCCGGCGGCCGCTCCCCCCATGCACTGGCGCGATGTCGTCACGCTGGCCTTCGGCCGGTCGGGCCCGCCGCCCGAGGAGCGGACCGCCGGGGCCCGGGCCTCGTGAGCGAAGCCGCCGATCCACTCACCCGAACGGCGCAACCGGGCCCAAGTCGACCCCAGGGTCCGCCGTGCCGAGATCTCCGGTCGACAGAGGGGATCGCCCGCGCCGGACCTGCGCGGCGATCAGCTGGTGACTCGAGCCCGGGGCGCCAGGAGATATCGCATACCATGCACGGATGGGACAGAAGAACTGGGCGGAGCGACTGCCCACGGTGAAGAGCAAGGCCGATCTCGTCTACGACAGCGGGCCGTCGACCAACTGCCTGAGCTCAACGCCCGGTTCCACCAGCAGCTGGCCGAGGCCGGCGGATATCGGACCCTCGGGGAACTGACCGATCAACTGCTGCTGACCGTCAGGCGGTACCGCGTCACCGCGCAGCGGGACGGGACGAGCTGGCGCGCGGCGGCCGCGGCCGAAGCCGCCAGGAGCCACATCGACTCCCAGGCCGACCACGAGGTGACCAGGGCGGTCTGAGCGGGCTCGGGCCGTCCCAGGAGCTGCGGCGGCTCGGCACCGGGCACCCGGGGGGTCGCGGACGGCGTCGGCGACCCGTCCGGTGCGGTCGGGCCGGACGAGGTGGCGGAGCCGGGCCGCGCGGACGACGGGCGGGCGCCCGACGGGCTCGGCCCCACGGCCGCGCTGCCCAAGGTGCCGACAGCGGGGTCATGGACGCGAGCGGGGCCGGAGCCGACCCGACCGAGAACGGCGCCACCGGCGGCGGCGCGCCGGGCAGCAGGACGAAGACGCCGAGACCGACCGCCACGGCCGTGCCCGCCGCAGCCGCGACCGCCGCGCGCGGCACCGTGCCCGTCGACCGGGCGGCGAACCCGGCCGCACGCGCGGACAACGCTCCGCCCGTCGCCTTCCGCGCGGCGAGGTACGCCGCGGCGCCCCAGGGCAGCAGCAGGACGGGCAGCCGCCGATTGTGCCTCCCCACCGTCCGCGTTCGCGGTGTCGGCGAGCCAGCGATCGAAGTCCGGGACCAGTTCGATCCGGCGGGAGGTCTGGGCCCAGTCGGCGGCGGCGCGGCGGACCACGGTCAGAAGATAGGGCCGCCAGGCGTCCTGAGGGCCGCTGCCCGAACGCACGGCCCGGATCGTCCGGGCGAAGCCCTCGGCTGCGAGGTCCGCGGCCGTGTGCGGGTCGCGGCAGCAGGCCCGGGCGTACGCCAGCACCGCACGATGGTGGCGGCGGTACAACTCGGCCAGCGCCGCCCCACCGTCGCCCTCCCGGCGCACGTCCGCCGTCAGTTCGGCGTCGGACCGGGTCTCGAGCTGGGGGTCCGGCAGGTCCCCGGCGTGCGGGGGTGCGGCGGGCACCACCTGCTCCGGTCTTCTGGGCCGTCGTCTGCTGCCCGCGGCACGTTCGGCGGGACGGGCCTTCGCCGCCACGTCCCGCAGCGCCGCGCTCACGCGCTGTGTTGATCCGCTCATAGGTCTCTCCTGGTCGCACGGGTGTCAGTGCGGGCGTGACAGCAGGAGCCAGGAGATCAGGAGGTCGACGGGCGGCAGCAGGACCAGCCGCAGCCTGCGCCGCCCGCCCTGCCCACCATCCCGATCCACCCCGCAGCAAGGCCTGCGAGCACCTGGGCGCGAAGCTCGGAGGGAAGGGGAAGGTCGTCGAGCTGCAGGGCTACCTGCAGTCGATCAACGGCTACGAGCGCTCCGAGGCCTTCGCCTACTGCATGCGGACCAGGTTCCCGGCGATCAAGGTCATTGCGCTGGTGACCGACTGGAAGGCGGACGTCGCCGGGCGGGAGCTGCGGGCCGCACTGACCCGGGAGCCGGACGTGAAGGGCCTCTACCTCCAGGCCGGCGGCGTCTTCCTGGAGCCCACACTCGCGGTCCTGCGCGAGAAGGGGCTGCTCAGGCCGGCCGGGCAGCCCGGCCACGTGGTCGTCGTCTCGAACGACGGTAGCCCGCGCGAGTTCGCCGCGATCCGCGCCGGAGAGATCGACGCGACCGTCTCCCAGCCCGCCGACCTCTACGCCAGGTACGCGCTCTACTACGCGCGCGAGGGCGCGGCCGGCCATCACTTCACCCCGGGCCCGACCGACCACGGTTCGGAGATCGTCGTTCTGCCCAACGGCCTGGAGGACCAACTGCCCGCGCCGCTCGTCACGCGGGACAACGTCGACGACCCGGCAGTGTGGGCCAACGGCCTCGCCCCGCAGTAGCCCGGCCGCCGCCCCCGGGCCGCAGAGGTCGCTCAGGAATCCGGCGGATCGGGGCGACCGGAACCGGGCGAGGTGCCGACGGACGGCGAGGCCGTCCCGGTGTCCGCCCCGCTGTCCGACGGGCGCGGCCCGGTGGTGCCATCCGACGCGGACGGGGACGGGGACGGGGCGGCCGAACCGCTCGGCGGGTGCGGGGACACGTGGTGGGTGGGGACAGGAGTCGGCGTGGCGCCGGGTGACGGGGAGAGGCCGGCGCCGGGGATCGGAGCGTCCGAGCCGGTCGGCCCGGCGGACGTGCCGGAAGCGGGCAGGACTGCCGGGGAGCGTGGCACGGCCGAGGCCCTTGCGGTCGAGAGCCTCTCGGGCGCCGGGCTCTGCGCGGTGTCGGGCAGGGGGTCGGCCGGCAGGCGGTCCCGCACGGCGGAGTCCGGCCTCGGCGGCGTGGGCGGCGCCAGGTGCCGGTCGGCGG
Source organism: Kitasatospora sp. NPDC049258 (assembly GCF_040678895.1). NCBI lineage: Bacteria > Bacillati > Actinomycetota > Actinomycetes > Kitasatosporales > Streptomycetaceae > Kitasatospora > Kitasatospora sp. NPDC049258. The sequence continues at coordinate 183,024 of NZ_JBFAQT010000002.1, read as the reverse complement.
CCCGGGGCACGCCCACCGCCGTGGCGACGGCGACGACTCCCACGGCCAACACCCACAAGGTGGCCCGTCGCACCCGTCGCACCCGTCGCAGCCCGGCAGGCCCGGCAGGCCCGGGAGCCTCGGAAGTGGGCACCGGGACGCGGTCACCATCGGCCGGCCCTGCCGACTCCCTCGCCCGGTCCGCTTCGAGGGGCGCCTGCATGAGGGCCGCCAGATTGCGGCGGATCCGCTCCGCGGCGTCCAGCGCGTCGGCGCGCCGGCGGATGTCCAGCCGCTCCTGCCGGGGGTCGGTCCGCGCCGGGCGAGCCGCGGCGCGGCCCGGTTCGATGCCGGTGGGCGGGGGCCCCAGGAGGGCGGCTTCCGCCCGGGTGAACACGGCCGAGGGTTCGATCGGCCCGCTGTCGCGCGGATCCCGGGTGCCTCGGCCGGTCTCCTCGCCGAAGGACTGGGTCGACGCGGAATCAGGCTCTGCCACGGGTGCTCCTCATGAGTGGGCCGGTGTGCGATGGAGGAGCGCCCGGCCACCCGCCCCATCCCGGGACTTTGCCGGTTCGTTACACACCTGGCTCCACCCGCCGCGCCCCGCCCGGCCGGGCCCGCTCCGTGGCCGTCAGGCGGTCAGCGACCGCCAGAGCGTCAGCGGCCGGGCGTCGACCGCGACCTGGTCGCTGTGCGCGGCGCCGTCGGCGATCGAGATGATGCGGTACCTGTCCTGGTGGAAGACCCAGAACAGGCTCAGGCCGTTGATCCGCTGCATGTCCGGCACGGCCAGGAACTCATCGATCTTCGGGATGCCGGCCAGCGACTGCCAGAGGCTCAGCGAGCGGTCACCGCGCTCGATGACGTCGTTGTGGGCGCTGCCGTCCGCGATCGAGACCAGCCGGTAGACCTGCTGCCCGAGCAGGGTGTGGAACAGCCAGTAGTAGCTCTTCCCGTTCACCCGCTGCATGTCCGGCACCGGCAGGAAGGCGTCCACCTGCACGATCCCGCCGAACGAGGCCCAGGCGGAGATCGGTCGGTCGGGCCGGTCCAGGGCGGCCGCGGCGGCGGGGTCGAGCCCCTGCTCCGCGCGGTCCGCGATCGAGATCAGCCGGTAGACCTGCCGGCCCTCGGTGCTGTGGAACAGCCAGTACCGGCTCCTGCCGTTGACCCGCTGCTCGTCCGGGACGGGCAGGATCGCGTCCACCTTCGACACGCCGTCGTAGCACGGCCAGGTGGTCAGCGGCCGGTCGGGCCGCTCGACCAGATCGTTGTGCTCGTTGCCGTCGGCGATGGAGATGGTCCGGCACACCGCCCCGTCGCCGCCGGTCCCGTAGGCCCAGTACCAGCTCTTGCCCTTCTCCCGCTGCATGTCCGGGATCGGCAGGAAGGCGTCGGTCGGCCGGACGGTGCTCGGGAGCTGGTCGGTGAGCCGCCCGTCGCCGAGGTGCCGCAGCGTGGTGAGCGAGGGCGCGAAGGCGTACACCGACCCCTCGGTGGTGACGAACTGGCTGAAGCTCAGCTCGGTGGTGGCCCCCGGTGACTCGAAGGCGACCTTGCCGGTCGGGCCGACCATCGGGTCGGGGCCGGGCTTCCTCCCGCGGCCGGGCGGGAAGTCGGGGTTGTTGATCCAGGCCTTCTGGATGAACTCGAACTGCTCGACCAGGTCGGACTGGTAGGAGACGAAGAGCAGCCCGCGCGCGGAGTCCGGCCCGCCCGGGCCCTCCGAGGCGGGGTCGAACGGCGCGCCGTACGGGGACCCGCGCCGCATGATCCTGCGGCGGTCCATCACCGGCTTCTCGGGCAGCGGTTCGGCGCCGGGGGCTTCGAGCAGGCCGTCCCGGGGGTTGGTCTTGCGCAGGTGCGAGAAGAGCGGGGTGATGAACCCCTCCGGGTCGTTGCGGTAGCCGAAGTCGTTGTCGTCGGCCGAGAGCGCGTTGGACGGCATGTCGGCGTTCGGGCAGGTGGCGACCGGCGTGCCCGAACGCCAGCGGCCGACCAGCCGGGCGGCCAGCCACTCGCCGGTGGCTTCGTCCGGCACCACCTTGGCCTTCTTGAGGACCTTCAACTGGACCGCGACCTGCGCCCACCAGCTCGGTACGTCCTGGGCGAGCCGGCGGACCACGTGGAAGCTGCCGTTGACGGCCCAGTCCGGCGGCGTGTCGTAGGTGATCCCGCCGATCCGGTCGTGGCCGAGCAGGAACTCGCCGGCCGGGATCAACCGGGTGCCGGGCTTGCCCCTGACGTACTCGGGCTTCTGCGGGTCCGGCTCGTCGTAGCCGAGCACGCCCGGCTCGCTGACGCCGTCCTTGAAGCCGAAGTGCTCCTTGCCCCGACGGCTGCCCGGCAGGGTGGCGCCGTTCTGCTGGAAGACGATCACGACCTTGGCCTGGGCCGCGGCTTCGCGCTGCTCGGTGACGGCGGCGTGCAGGTCCGCCACGGTGTCGGAGGCGACGGTGACCACCGCGTGGACGGTCTGGCCCTTGCCGTCGCCGAAGAGCCAGTTCTCCGGGGAACTGTCGCCGGTGTCGCCCAGGGAGCGCTTGTCCGAGCCCTGCTTGAACGCCTCGAAGGTGCCGCCGGGCCGCACCGAGGGCAGCGGCTCCTTGCCGGTCAGGACCTTCAGGCCCTCGTAGGTGAAGCTGACGTTGATCCAGGTGGCCTTCAGCGACTGCGGGTCGTCACCGCCCGAGCTGTTCCTGGCCCGGCGGAAGGCGCTGTTGAAGGCGGCCACCTGTCTGGTGGTGGAGATCCGGGGGGCCAGGCGTTTCACCCAGGTCCGGGCCCGTGCGGCGTCCTCGAACTTGAGGAACAGCAGCGTCGATTGGTCCTTCTTGAAACCCGCGATCACATCACCTTGGATGTCGTCGCTCTCACGCAGCTTCAGGTCGTTCGGCATGTCTTCTCCAGAGGGGTCGGCCGGGATCGCCAGGCGGCCCGGAGAGCACGCCGGGCGGCGCCCCGCGGGCTCGCGGGCAGGGCAGCCGGGCACCCGGCCCGCGAATGCGGAGGGTGATCAGGAGATTATGGTATGTACTCGAACATTACCAGGCCGGAATCGCGGGTTAGCCCGCCCGGCCGACCGACCCCCCGCCGGAAACCCCCGCGAACGAAGGGCGTTGACCGATTCGCCTGACGCAGGCTCACCCGGCTGCGCGCGCCACCGCGACAACGGACACCCGGCCACGGACACTGAGTGTCGTCACCGAACGTATACGATCCGTCCCGCATCGGGTCCGGTGACCGGCGCGGTCCCAGGCACTCCGCCACCGCCCCCGCACCTCCTGATCCTCCCGTTCCCAAGGAGTTCCATGTCCCGCAGGAATCCGCCCGTGCCCGGCGGGCAGCCGCCGACCCGGAGGGCCCACGCCTCCCGGAGGATGCTGCTCGCCGTCGCAGCCTGTGCCGTCTCCGCCGCGACCGCCACCACACTGCTCGCCACCGCCGCGCCGGTGGCCGCCCTCGGGCAGCACGGCGGCCACGGTGACACCCCTTCGGCCGCCGCGCCGGAGCTCGCACCGAAGATGACCGAACCGGTCCGGGTCGACCCGGACGAGGCCGCGGCGCTCGGGAAGGAGCACGCCGAGGAGCACGCCCGGACCAGGATGGCCCTGCAGGGTGTCGGAGAGTACCCGCAGACCACCAGGACCGAGCGCCTGAACGCGCTCGCCTCCTCCCAGGCGGCTGCCAACGCCGGCTTCGACCCCGCGGAGTTCGGCAGGTTCCGGGAGTACTTCCAGTCCCCCGACTTCGCCGCCCACATCGCGATGCTGCCCACCGGCAAGGTGCTGCTGTTCTCCTTCGAGCGGATCGAGACCAACCCCCAGAAGGAGCCCGCGCCGACCGACACCATCGGCAAGGAGAACGCCGGCCGCGCCTTCCTCTGGGACCCGGCGAAGGGCACCGGCCCTGGCTCCTTCACCAAGGTGACTCCCCCGGTGGTCAACATGCCGGACGGGAAGAACGAGCCCCGGCCCGCGCCGTTCTTCTGCGCCGGCCACTCCTTCCTGCCCAACGGGATGCTGGGGGTCTTCGGCGGCAACCTCGGCGGCAACGGCGGCACCGGCGCCAAGCTGTCCCTGGTCTTCGACCCCTGGCAGGAAGTCTGGTACCAGAACAAGGACATGGCGGTCGGGCGGTGGTACCCCTCGGTGGTCACCGGCGCGGACGGACGGCAGCTGATCATGTCCGGCCAGTCCGAGCTGGGCTGGGGCACCCCCACCCCGATCGTCGAGCGCTTCCCCGCCAAGAACATCCCGGTGCCCTTCCTCAAGACGGACCGGCCGCAGGGGTACGCGGTGGACAGGTTCAAGGCCGACGCACCGTTCACGTGGGACTACCCGCACCTGTTCTCGCTGCGCGACGGCAAGATCTACGGCCTCGGCCGCTCGCCCGAACAGCAGTGGCTGTTCGACATCACCACCGAGACCAGGAGCGACCTGCCGGCCCGGCCGGACAACATGAAGCGCAACTACGGCTCCGCCGTGCCGCTGCCCGCCGGCTTCAAGGGCCCCGACTCGGTGCTGATCCTCGGCGGCAACCGGGACGACCCGAACACGTACCAGCTGGTCGGCGGCAGGTGGAGCACCGAGAAGCCCCGCGCCTTCGGCCGTACCCAGGACGACACCCTGCTGATGCCGGACGCCACCCTGCTCACGGTCAACGGCTCCTTCGACATCCGCGACTACGGCAACGGCGACAAGAACCCCAACGCCGATCTCAAGTACCGGCAGACCGAGACGCGCGACCAGAACGGGAACTGGCGGCTCGGCCCCGTCCAGCGGCTGCCGCGCGGCTACCACTCCAACGCGGTGGTGCTGCCGGACGGCCGGGTCATGGTGACCGGCGACGAGCTCCAGCAGCTCGCCAACGACCCCGACATCACGGACGACATGAACGGCAGCATCGAGATCTACGAGCCCGCCTACCTCCAGCAGGGCAACCGGCCGAACCTCGGCACCGTCTTCAACCCGACCGTCGGCTACAACGAGAAGATCACGGTCAGCAGCAGCACCGCCACCGAGGTCACCCGCGCGGTCCTGCTGGCGCCGACCACCGCCACCCACTCGGTCAACACCAGCCAGCGCCACCTCGACCTGCGGATCAAGAGCCGCAGCGGCAGCTTCCTGGAACTGCAGGCGCCCCCGTCCGCCGCCGCGGCCCCGCCCGGCTACTACATGCTCTTCCTGCTCAACGAGGAAGGCGTGCCCAGCACGGCCGGCTGGGTCCAGCTCAAGCCCGCCTCGGGCGGCCAGACCGGCGGCCAGACCGGCGCCGACAACTGACCTCCCCCGCACGCCCGCGGGCCCTCCACCCGGCCAGGGGTGGAGGGCCCGCCGGTGGACAGCCGCAGGGCCCCGGCCCGCGGTTTCGAAGGGGCGGCCGCGCCGCACCGACGATAGATTTGGCCGGTGCACCGGCCCGCTCCGGTGTCACCGGAGGTGAGGTGACCGATGACCACCGACAGTGCAGGCGCTCACAGCTCCACCGGGCCGCCGCCCGCCACGCCGGCGGCGCTCCGGGCGGCGGTGCTCGGCCCGGTCCTGCTGGCCGGCGAGGACGGCTACGACGAGGAGCGCTCGGGCTTCGAGCTCGGCGTGGAGCGCCGGCCCGAGGTGATCGTCGGCGCCCGCGGCACCGCGGACGTCATCGCGGCGGTCCGGTTCGCCGCCGCCCGGCGGATGCCGGTGGCGGTGCTGGCCACCGGCCACGGGCCGTCCGCCCCGATGGACGGCGGGGTGCTCGTCAGCACCCGGAGGATGACCGGCGTGCGCGTCGACCCCCTCGCCAGGACCGCCCGCATCGAGGCCGGCACGCCGTGGGAGCGGGTCATCCACGAGAGCGCCGTGCACGGCCTGGTGCCGCCGAGCGGCGCCGCTCCCGCCGTCGGCGCCGTCTCCTACCTGCTCGGCGGCGGTCTTGGCCTGCTGTCGCGGCGGTACGGCACGGGCTCGGCCCACGTCGTCGCCTTCGACCTGGTCACGGCGGACGGCAGGCTCCTCCAGGTGTCCGCCGACCGGCACCCCGATCTGTTCTGGGCCGTCCGCGGCAGCAAGGACAACCTGGGCATCGTCACCTCCGTCGAGGTCCGGCTGTTCCCCGTGCCGGAGATCTACGGCGGCGGGCTGTACTTCGACGGCGCCACCGCGCGCGACGTGCTGGAGGGCTACCTCGCCCGGACGGCGCAGCTGCCCGACGAGGTGGCCTCCTCGGTCCTGCTGATGCGGTTCCCGGACTCCCCCGCGCTGCCGCCGGCCCTGGCGGGGCGCCACATCGCCCACGTCCGGCTGGCGTTCCTGGGCGGGGCCAGGGAGGGGGAGCGCCACTTCGCGCCCCTGCGGGAAACCGGCCGCCTGCTCCTGGACACCATCGGCCCGGTCGCCCTCACCGAGACGGGGACGATCCACGGCGACCCGACCGAGCCGCTCCACGGCGTCAGCCGGACGCTGATGGTGCGTCGCCCGGATCCGGCCGCCATCGACGCGATCATCGATCTGGCCGGACCGGACGCCGACGCCCCGTACGGCGTGGAGCTGCGCCACCTGGCAGGGGCCCTCGCCCGGCCGCCGGCCGCGCCGTGCGCCGCCGGCCACTACCCCGAGGCCGAGTTCAACGTCTACCTGACCTCGGCGCTCCCCCCGGGCGCCGCGCCGACGGTGGTCGACGCGGCGCAGCAGCGGTTGGTGGACGCCCTCGCCCCGTGGGCCGTACCGGAGTTGTGCGTGAACTTCCTGGTCGGCGCCGATGCCGCGGCCGGCCGGGTCAGGTCGGCCTACCCGCCCGCCGACTACGCCCGTCTCCAGGCGATCAAGGCCCGGTACGACCCGGACAACACCTTCCGGCTCAACCTCAACATCCCGCCGGCCTGATCGCCGCCGCCGGGCTCACCCGGTGCGCGGGCGGGCGCCGCCGGCCAGGCCGGCCGGGTCGTGCACGGCGCGGCCGCCGACCAGGGTGAGGGTCGGGCGCAGCGCGGCCAGCGCGTCGACGGCGCAGCCGTACGGGGACTCGGGCCACACCGTCAGGTCCGCCAGGGCGCCGACCGCGAGGGCGCCGCGCTGCCCCTCCTCGCCGAGCAGCCGTGCCGCGTCGGTGGTGTGCAGGGCGATGGCCTCCGCGCGGCCGATGGCATGCTCGGGGCCCTGGACGCCGACCGCGGTCTGCCGGGTCGTCATCCCCCACACGGAGGTCATCGCGCCGTACGGGCCGACCGGGAAGTCGGATCCGGCGGTGATCAGCGCGCCCTCGTCGATCCACTCGCGCAGCGGGAACAGGTCGCGGACGCGGTGCTCGCCCCAGGCCTGGATCTGCGGGGCCGCGGCGTCGTGCAGCAGCGGGTGCTGGACGGTCACCGGGATGCCGAGCCGGATCGCACGGGCCCGCTGCTCGGGGGTGGCCAGGCCGCCGTGCTCGATCACCAGGGTGCCGGGCGGCAGGCCGGGGTGGCGGGCGAGCACCTGCTCGTAGATGTCGAGCAGGATGCGCAGCCCGCGGTCGCCCCAGGCGTGCACGCCCACCCGCCAGCCGCGCCGGACCACCCGGTCGACGGCCTCCACCAGCACGTCGGGCTCCCACAGCAGCAGGCCGTGGTAGCAGTCGCGGTCGGCGTACGGCTGCTCCAGCGCACCGGCCTCGATGCCGCCGTCGATGCCGAACTTCACACCCCAGACCCGCAGCCAGGGGTCGCCGCGCTCGCGCCACGGCTCCATCCGGTCCAGCAGGTCCTCGGCGTCGGCGGCGGTCCGCACCCCGAACCCCGACACCAGGGCCCGCACCCGGACGCTCAGCGCACCCGCGAGGTGCGCGGCCCGCAGCACGTCGAGGTCCTCGATCGGGACCATGCAGTCACGCACCGTGCCGATGCCGGTGGCCGCGTAGTCCCGGGAGGCCGCCCGCAGCCCGTCGATCCGGGAGGCCAGGTCCGGGCGGGGCAGGAGCCGCTCGACCAGGGCGATGGCGGTGTCGACCAGCCGCCCGGTCGGCCGGCCGTCGCGGTCGCGGAGGATGTGGCCGCCGGGCGGCTCGGGGGTCTCGGCGGTGATACCGGCGAGGCGCAGCGCGTGCGAGTTGAGGAGGTCGTTGTGGCCGCCGCGCTTGACCAGCACCGGGTGCTCGGTGGTGGCCGCGTCGAGCTCGGCGAGGGTGGGCATCCGCCGTTCGCGGAGGTTGAGCTCCTGCCAGTTGGTGGTGGTCCGGATCCACTCGCCGGGTGGGGTGACGGCGGCGCGGCGGCGGATCAGGTCGAGGAACTCGGGGATGGTCCGGGCCTGGTGCACGGGCACGTCGTGGACGCTGTAGGCGGCGAAGATGAGGTGGGTGTGGGTGTCGTCGAACGCCGGCAGCACGGTGGCGTCCGGCGCGTCCACGACGGCGGTGTGCGCACCGATCAGCCCGTCCAGGCCCGCCGGATCGGGGGCAAGGGCGGTGATGCGGTCGCCCGTGACGGCGACGGCCGCCTGGATCGGTGCACCGGGGACGAGGGTGTGCACGGCCGCTGCCCGGATCAGCAGGTCGGCGGGGGGCTGGGGCATGTCTGGTCCTCACGCATGACGGGACGGCGGGGAGGGGGCGCGGGCCCGGGGGCACCTCGCGCACGGCGGGTGCCCCCGGGCGCCGCGGCGCGGTCAGCCCTGGACGGGGACGTCCAAGGCGATCGACAGACGGCGGTCGGCGATGCTGCGCCCGGCCTCGACGGTGTGGACGCCCGCCCTCGACCGCCAGGCGCCGGCGGTGGCGTCCCAGGTCTGGAACGCCCGAAGCGGGATGCGCATCCGGGCGGCCACCCGGTCGCCGGGCGCGGCCTCGACGGTGCCGAAGGCGGCCAGCTGCCGGTCGGGGCGCGAGGGGTCGGCGCCGTTGTGGGCGAGGTAGATCTGGACGGTCTCGCGGCCGGTGCGCTCGCCGGTGTTGCGCAGCCACACGGTGACCTCGGCCGCCGCGCCGTACGGCTCCCGGTCGGTGCCGCCCTCGACCCGGCGGGCCTCCAGGCCTTCGTACGCCCAGTCGGTGTAGCCGAGGCCGTGGCCGAACCAGTAGGCCGGCTCGGTGCCGGCGCGCTGCCAGGCGCGGTAGCCGATGAACAGGCCCTCCTCGTACGGCAGGACGCCGTCCTGCGGCTCGACCCGCAGCACCGGGGCGTCGGCGGCCTCGGCCGGCCAGGTGGTGGGCAGCCGGCCACCGGGCTCGGTGCGGCCCAGCAGGACGTCGGCGAGGGCGTGGCCGGCCTCCTGGCCGGGGAACCAGGTGAGCAGGACGGCCGCCACCCGCTCCCGCCAGGGCATCAGCACCGGGGCGCCGGCGTTGACCACGACCACGGTGTTCGGGTTGGCCGCGGCGACCCGGGCGACGAGTTCGTCCTGGCGGCCGGGCAGGGTGAGATCGGCGCGGTCGACGCCCTCGCTCTCGACCTCCTCGGTGGTCCCCACGACGACGATGGCGACCTCGGCGGCGCGGGCGGCCGCCACGGCCTCCTCGATCAGCTCGTCCCCGGTCCGGCCGGGGGCGGCGTGGCCGAGGGTGAAGGAGACCAGGCCGAAGCCCGCGACGCCGGCGGCCGGCGGCAGGGTGTGCACGAGAGTGACCTCGGCGGCGGCGCCGGCCGCCAGCTCGACGGCGAACACCCGCTCCGGCGGGGCGAGGAAGGCGGCTGCCGGGTCGTCGCCCTCGAGTTCGAGGACGTCGTCGAAGAGCACCAGGCCGTCGACCCGGAGGCAGAAGCGCCCCACGCCGCGCACGGCGAACCGGTGCACCCCGCTGCCCTGCGGCACCAGCGTGCCGGTCACCTCGACGGACGCCAGGTCGGCGAAGTCCACCGTGCCGGGCAACCGGCCGATCCAGCGCACCGCCCCGTCGGCGGCGACGGTGGTGGCCAGCGCCTCGCCGGCGGCGCCGCGCAGGACGGCGGTGAGCGGGACGCGGATCGGGGCCAGGTGGACCAGCGGGTCGGCGCCCTGCGCGTAGGCCAGCTCGACGCCGGCGGCGCGCAGCCCGTCCAGGGGGGTGATGGTCCGGGTCGGGAAGACCTGGGCGCTGCCGCCCCCGCCGATCCGCGCCTCGACGGCGGCGGCGCCGATCAGGGCCACCCGGTCCGGCCGCACCAGCGGCAGGATCCCGCCCTCGTTGCGGACCAGGACGAAGGACCGGGCGGCCAGCTCGCGGGCGAGCCCCTCGCCGTCGATCGCGGCCGGGAGCCGGTCGGCGGGGACGGCCGCGGGCGCGCCGTCGAGCAGGCCGACCCGGGCGGCCAGCCGCAGTACCCGGCGGGCGAGGTCGTCCACCACCCGCTCCGGCACCCGGCCTTCGCGGACGGCGGTGACCAGGTGCTCCCCGTAGACGGTCGCCGGGCCCGGCATCGCGATGTCGAGTCCGCCCAGCGCGCAGCCGACGGTGTCACGGGCACCGGTCCAGTCCGAGACCAGGGCGCCGTCGAAGCCCCACTCGCCGCGCAGCACACCGTTGTTGAGCGTGTCGTGCTCGCTCATGCCGACGCCGTCGACCCGGTTGTAGGCGGCCATCATGCCCCAGGGGCGCGCCTTGCGGACGATGGCCTCGAACGGGGCGAGGTAGAGCTCGCGCAGGGTGCGCTCGTCCAGGTGGACGTCGACGGTGTAGCGGTCGGTCTCGGAGTCGTTGGCGACGAAGTGCTTGGGCGTGGTGGCGACACCGCCGTCCTGGACGCCGGCGACCAGGGCGGCGCCGATGTCGCCGGTGAGCAGCGGGTCCTCCGAGTAACACTCGAAGTGGCGGCCGCCGCGCGGCGTGCGGTGCAGGTTGACGGTCGGCGCGAGCACCACGTGGGCGCCCTTGCGACGGGCCTCCTGGGCCAGCAGGCGCCCGGTGCGGCGGGCCAGGTCCACGTCCCAGGTGGCGGCGAGCGCGGTGGGCGAGGGGATGGCGAGGGACGGGTCGTCCGGGGTCCACCGCTCGCCGCGCACCCCGGCGGGGCCGTCGGACATCACCAGCCGGCCGAGCCCGATCTCCTCGTTCGCGGGCAGCGACCACATGTCCGCCCCGGCGAGGAGCGCGACCTTGGCGGGCAGCGACAGCCGGGCGAGCGCCTTGTGGACGGCGGCCTCGCGGTCGCGGTCGGCGGCGGCGTCGATGTCGGTGTGCAGGGGTTCCTCGGTGTTCATGGGTTCCTCGGTGTCGGTGGGTGGGCGGGCGGGCGGTTCAGCGGACGGATCGGATCGGCACGATGGCCAGTGCCCCGAGCAGCGAGAGCGCGCCGCCGACGAGGAACAGCCCCGTGTAGCCGCCCAGATGGCCGATCACGGTGGCGGCGACGAACGGCGCGACGATCTGCGGTCCGGCACTGGCGATGTTCAGCACGCCCATGTCACGGGCGGCGTCCTCGGCGCGCGGCAGGACCAGGGTCACCACCGCGGTGTCCACCGCCATGAAGCAGCCGAAGGCCAGCCCGTTGAGGGCGCTGAAGACGATCATGCCGGTCCAGCTGGGGCTGATCACCGGAACGGCCATCACCAGCCCGGCCAGCGCGGCGGACACCCCCACGAAGAGCTTGCGGCGGTTCCAGCGGTCGGAGAGCACCCCGCCGACGACGGTGGAGACCGCCATCGCGGCCATCGACACCGGGGTGAGGACGGCGATCGCCTCCGTCGGTTCCAGACCCGCGGGCAGCGTGATGTGGTCGGTCAGGATGTACAGCTGGTAGCTGACCACCAGGAAGTAGCCGAGCACCATCAGCGCCCGGCCGATGAAGGCCCAGCGGAAGTCGTGGCTGGCCAGGGCGGACAGGAAGGCCTGGAACTGCTGGCGCAGCGGGGCGGCGGGGCGGGGCGCGCGGCGCGGTTCGCGGCCGAACGCGGTGAGCAGCACGGCGGCGAGGGCCACCACCGCGCCCAGCACCAGGTAGCCGGTGCGCAGGCTGTGGACGCTCTGCGAGGCGACCAGGACGCCGAGGGTGCCGCCGACAGGCAGGCCGAGGCCGACCACGGCGGAGGCGGTGCCACGCTTGGCGCGCGGGATCCGGTCGGGCACCACGGCGGTGACCGCGGACTGGTAGATGTTCATCGCGGCCTGCCCCAGGCACCAGCCGATGGTGGCGAGCAGCACCGTGTGGACGTTGCCGAGCAGGGCCATCGTGCCCAGCGCCGCCAGGCCGCCGCCCAGGATCCAGGGGGCGCGCCGGCCGGTGCGGTCCGACAGGGCGCCCGCGACCGGGTTGAAGAGGGTGGCGAAGATCGCGCTGACGCCGCCGATCATGCCCAGGGTGGCCACCTTGTTCGCGGGGTCGATCGCTTCGATCTGCAGCGGCATCAGGACCGAGCCGACGCCCAGGTAGAGGGCGAACATCGAGGTGTTGGCGAGGGCCAGCAGCGGGAGCAGCCCACGGGTGGCGGCCGGCGGTTCGGCGGCCGGGGCGGTTCTGTGGACCGAGTCCGTCGTGGTGGCTTTCATGGTCGGCTCCGGTTCGGCGGGGCCGCGCGGGGGCGCGGCGACGAGGAGGTGGGGGAACACGGCAGCGGTCGGGAAGCGGCGGGGTGGTCCTCACGCCGGCCGTGCGCGGCACCCGGTGGGGTGCCCTGCTCGCATCGTGATAACACGTGTAAGCATTGGTATCACTCCCCCCGGCGCAGCGCCAGACTCACGCAACCTGGAATGATGCAATCGTTATGTCGACTGAACAGAGCAACCCGCCCCAGGTCACCAGCGCCGACGTGGCCCGCGCCGCCGGGGTCTCACGTGCCACGGTGTCGTTCGTGCTGAACGAGACCCCGGGGGCCCGGGTCGGCGAGACCACCCGGGCCAGGGTGCTGGCCGTGGCGAAGGAGCTGGGCTACGTGCCGCACGCCGCCGCGCGCTCGCTGCGGGCGGGGCGCAGCGACCTGGTGGTCGTGCCGGTGTCAGTGTCGGCGATCGGCCGGCTCTTCAGCGAGTGGATCGACGAGGTCGAGACGGCGCTCGGGCGGCTCGGCTACACGGTGGTGCTGCACGGCGACCGCACCTCGGACCCGGTCGCGGCCGCCCAGGTGTGGGCCCAGCTGCGGCCGGTCGCGGTGGTCGCGGTCAACGACAGCCGGATGACCGCGGAGGCCGGGCAGGTGCTCACCCGCGCGGGGGTACGGGCGGTGGTGGCGGGCGCGGCGGCGCCGGTGGCGGGCGTGACGACCTTCGTCGGGGACCAGTCGGAGATCGGCGCGGCCGCGATCGGGCACCTGGTGGAGCGCGGCCGGACCAGGATCGGCGTGGTGATGCCGGCGGAGCGCGGACTGTCGGCCTTCGCCCGGCCGCGGCTGACGGGGGCCCAGCGGGCCGCCGAGGAGCACGGCGCGAGCGTCACCGCACTGCCCATGCGGTACACCGACGACGCTGCCGCCGCCATCGCGCTGCTGTGCCGGGAGCTGGAGCTGGACGGGGTGTTCGGCTACAACGACGAGTACGCGGCGCTGCTCGGCGCGGCCTTCGGCGACCGCGGTGTCGCCGTGCCGCGGGACATCGCCCTGGTCGGCGCGGACGACCTGGTGCTCGGGCAGGTGGTCCGCCCCCGGCTGACCTCGATCCGGTACCACCTGCCGAGCCCCGAACTGCTGGCCGAGGCGGTGGACCGGCTGGTGCAGGAGGGCAGCGCTCCGCCGTTGCCGCGGGTCTGGTTCGAGGTCGTGCCGCGGCAGTCCTCCTGACACCGGGTGGAATCCGGGCCGGTCCGCCTGACGCCGGGTCAGCCGCCGGTGGGGGTGTCCTGCCGCTCCAGACCGGTGACCTCGACGACGTGGCGCAGGCTGGGTTCGGCCAGCAGGCTGTGGAGTTCGGCGAAGATCTGGCGCGCCTCCACCGCGTTCCAGTCGTCGGGCAGGAGCTCCACCGGCAGTCCGGGGTCGAGGTACGGCAGGCGCCGCCAGTCGGTGAGCATCGGCACGTAGTCGCGGAACGCCTCGACCTCGTCGAGGCGCGACTCCTGCCGCAGCTCCCGGGCGACCGGCTGGTAGGTGCCGGTGAAGGCGGCGTACTGCGCCTCGATGGCGGTGAAGTCCCACCAGGAGCTGACCGCCTCCTTCAGGTCGGCGAAGCCGGCGTAGTCGGAGGTGAACAGGTGGACGTACTCGGCCAGACCCAGGCGCCGCAGGGTGCGGCGCGCGTCGGGCAGCAGCCGGGCCGGGGCGAGCCAGACGCCGGGTGAGGCGTTGCCGAAGCCCAGCCAGGTCAGCCGCGAGCGCAGCTGGTGGCGGTGGGCCCGCTCGGACTCGGGCACCGAGAAGACGGCGATCACCCAGCCGTCCGCGAGGGCCGCGGGTTCGAGGCTGCCGAAGATCCGGCGGTCGCCCTCGTCGAAGACCGGACCCAGCTCGGCGCCGAGGCGGTAGCCGGTGCCGGTGCGGCGCTCCTGGACCAGGGTGCCGCCCTTCTTCAGCCGGGAGATGGCCGAGCGCACGGCGGGCCCGTCGACATCCAGCTCCGCCATCAGGCCGATCAGGTCGGCGATCGAGATCCAGCCGCCGAGGCGGCGGACGAACTCGCCGTAGATGGTGCTGATCAGGGAGCTGGGCCGCGCCGTGGTCTCCGACATGCTCTGCGCTCCTCCGCGGGTCTCCGGGTGATCATACCGAGCGGCGTTCACCCGTCCGGAGGACCGGGCGGGCCGCCGCCGGGGCCCCGGGTCATCCGGCGGCCGGGGCGGTGTCGGCGCGCAGCGGGGCCTCGGCGTAGGCGCCGGAGAGCAGGTGGCCGGCCCCGGGCGCGAGCGCCGGGAGGTCGAGCGAGCGGAGCATCTGGTGGACGGTGCAGACCGCGGCGGAGACCACGGGCTTGCCGAGCTGCTGCTCGGCCTCGTCGATGGCGGCCAACGAGGGCATCTGGACGCAGGCCGACAGCACCACCGCGTCGGCGTCGGCATGGTCCAGGCGCTTGGCGATGCCGGGCAGCCGGGCGGGGTCGTGGGCGGCGACGTCCAGGTTGTTGGGGATCTCCAGGGCCTCGTAGTCGAGCACGGTGATGCCCTCGTTGGTCAGGTAGTCGACCACCGTGCGGGTGAGCGGGCGCAGGTAGGGCGCGACCAGGGCGACCTTCTTCGCGCCGAGCGTGTGCAGGCCGTTGACCAGGGCGCCGGCGCTGGTCACCACCGGTGCGGGGGCGCCGTTCTCCACCGTGCGCCTGTGCAGGCGCTGCTGGGAGACGCGGTGGTAGCCGTGGCCCATGCTCATGATCGCGACCAGGCAGGCGTACCCGAGGACGTCGACGGCGGCGTCGGAGAGCTCGACGGCGCAGCGGTCGGAGTCCGCGTCCATCGCCTTGAGCTGCTCGGGGGTGACGTGGGTCATCCGCATCCGGCTGGAGTGGAACGTGAACCGCTCGGGGGCGATCGTCTCCCGGGCGCGCAGGATGGCGGGGACCTCGGTCTCCATGGTGACGTTGGAGCTGGGGACGATCTGGCCGATCCGGTAGGTGCGTGCGGGCATCTGAGGCTTCCTCGGCTGGGCGGGACGGGGCAGGACGGGGCGGGACAGGACGGGACGGGCGGCGGGCCTGGGGCGGGGCGTGGGGCCGGGCCGTGGTCCGGCCCCACGGGGTTCAGCGGGCGTCCACGACCGGGTTGGCGAGGGTGCCGATCCGCTCGATGGTGGCCTCGACCAGGTCGCCCGGCTGGAGGAACTGCGGCGGCACGTGGCCGGCGCCGACACCGGACGGCGAGCCGGTGGCGATGACGTCGCCGGGCTCCAGCGTCACCCCGGAGGAGATGTCGGCGATCAGCCGCTGGATCCGGAACAGCATGTGCCGGGTGTTGGAGTCCTGCTTGGTCTCGCCGTTGACGCGCAGCGACAGGTCGAGGTCCTGCGGGTCGGGGATCTCGTCGGCGGTGACCACGGCCGGCCCGAACGGGGCGTAGGAGTCCTGGCCCTTGGAGAAGAACCACTGCCCGGAGCGGCGCTGGTCGCGGGCGCTGATGTCGTTGACGATGCTGTAGCCGAAGACGTGGTCCATCGCGTCCTGCTCGGCCACCCGGTACGCGGTCCGGCCGATCACGACGGCGAGTTCGCACTCCCAGTCGAGTTGCTTGGTCAGCTCGGCGTTGTGCAGGATCGGCTGCCCGGGCCCGGTGACGGCGGTGGCCGGCTTGGAGAACAGCACCGGCCGGTCGGGGAGTTCGCGGTCGGTGTCCAGGGTGCGGTGGGACTCGGCGACGTGCTCGACGTAGTTCAGCCCGACGCCGATGATCTTGCCGGGGCGCAGCGGGGCCCGGAGGGTGACCTCGGCGAGCTCGTGCACGGCGTCGGCCGGGATCTCGCCCTGGAGCAGGGCCCGGACCGTGTCCAGGGCGGGCGGGCCGGCCTGGACGAGGGAGAGCAGGTCGCCGGCGAGGTCGGTGCCGGCGGCCCGGGCCACGGCGGCGAGGTCGACCACGCGGTCGCCGAGCTGGGCGCCGAGGCGGGCGGGTGCCTGGCTCGTGTCGTTCAGGAGGTAGGTGACCAGGCGCATGGGGTGTCTCCTTGCGGTGACGGTGTCGGGTGACGGGGACGGAAAGGGGCGGGGCGAGGGGGTCGAGCGAGGGGTGGGCCGGCGATGCGCGGTCGGGCGGTGGATCGCCGACCCGTCCGGAGGCGGCTGCACGACGGGGCCGTCTCCGGAGGCACCCCCGCGCGGCCGGTCCGACCTCGCGCCCTCGTGCGGGGGCGGACCGGTCGTGACCGCGCGGCGGTGCGGTCCGGGGCTCGGCCGCGGCTACGCGTCCGGCAGGACGGGCTGGTGGCCGTCGTGGTCGGGGAAGGCCTCCTCGCGGTGGAAGCCGAGGGAGCGCATCACCGGGAAGTCGTTGAAGGAGAACAGGCAGGCGTCCTGCGACGGGTCGAGGTTCGCGTGCTCGTGCCAGGCCCAGGAGGGGACGCAGAAGATGTCGCCCTCCTTCCACTCGAAGCGGCGCCCGGCGATCACCGAGACACCCCGGCCCTTGGCGGCCGTGTAGACCACCGAGCCGGTGTGGCGGTGCGCCTTGGTGGCCTGGCCCGGACGCAGCAGCTGGATGTGGGCGCCGAGGGTGGGCATCACCGAACCGCCGGTGAGCGGGTTGGTGTACTCCATGATCACGCCGTCGTACGGGGAGCCTTCGGCGGCCTTCGCCAGGTTGGTCAGCGCGTGGTAGGTGGGCTCCCAGGGGTAGCCGAAGACCGGCGAGTAGGGGCGGGTCCACTTCTCCATGCCGTACGGCAGCAGGTTGGTGCCGTAGGTCAGCACCGAGGAGTTCACCACCTTTCCGGGCACCTGGTAGAGGTCCGGGTGGACCTGGTAGAAGCCCGCGTCCAGGGCGTTGACCAGCGGGATGTCCAGGCCGTCCTGCCAGATGACGGGGGTGTCGGTGGCTTCGTTCCCGTGCTCGTGCCAGGTGCCGTTGGGGGTGATGGCGAAGTCGCGCGGGCCGACCTTGAGCTTCTGGCCGTCCACGATGGTCCAGGCGCCGACGCCCTCGTGGACGAAGCGCAGGGCTGCGGCCTGGTGGCGGTGGGCGGTCATGGCCTCGCCGGGGCCCATGATCTGCAGGCCGGTGTAGAGCAGGCCGACGGCGGCGCTCAGCTCCCGCCGGCCGGGGTTGACCAGCATGACCACCCGGCGGCCGGCGTCGTCGGCCTTCACCAGCGGCAGCGCCTTGTGCACCAGCGGGCGCAGCTCGTCGTAGCGCCAGAGCACCGGGACGGACCTGGGCTGCGGGTACCAGGGCTCGATGTCGTTGGCGACCGTCCACAGGGCGCCCGCGTCCAGCTTGGCCAACTCGTCGTAGTAGGCGAGCAGTTCGGGGCTGTCGGAGACCCGGGCCCGACCGAGCTGGCTGTCGTCGTGGGTGGTCATGCTTCCTCCTCCTTGGATGCGTCCTCGGGTGCGGCGACGCCTTCCCCGACCGGTGGGGCCGCCCCGACCGGTGGGGCCGTGAAGGTCAGCGGGCTGCGGGGACGGTTGTCCACGTGCAGCCGGAAGACGTCGAAGCGGTTGTAGTGGCCGGTGATGTCGTGCATCTGCCTGGGCTGGATGCACCGGGCGAGGTCGATCTCGGCATAGACGATGCCCTCCTCGTCGATCAGCGGCTCGACCACCGGGCGGCCGTCCGGCCCGAAGACGCCGGACAGGGCGCTGCGCGGGCGGCCCAGCAGCTTGCGGACCTCCGGGTCGTCACCGGCGATCCGGTCGACGATCTCCGGCGAGATGGTCGAGCAGGCCACCACCGTGAACACCTTGCCCTCGAAGCAGTGCGCGGCGGTGCGGACCGCGATGGCCTCCGCCATGTCGTAGTCCTCGGGGCCGACCGGCAGCGCGATGTAGCTTGCGGCGTGCACGAGTTCGCCCTGCGCGAGCAGGGTGAACCGGGCCAGGGTGTTGGTGTTCTCGCCACAGGCGAGCACCCCGAGCGGGCCGATCTCGGTGCGGTGCACCTTCAGCGAACTGCCGTCCCCGCCGGTCCAGGTCAGCTTCTCGGCCCAGGTCGGCACCAACTTGCGGTGCACGCCGATCAGTTCGCCGTCGGAGCCGATGGTCAGCATGGTGTTGTAGAGGGTGCCCAGGCTGTGGGCACCGCGCTCGTTGACGCCGATGACCACCGTGACGCCGTGCCTGCGGGCGGCGTCGCGCAGCGCGTCCACCTCGGGGCCGGGCACGTCGATCGAGGAGCGGACCAGGCGCTCGAACCAGGGCGAGCCCTGGATCGGGGTCATCGTCCAGTTCCAGTACGGGTAGCCGGGGACGAAGACCTCGGGGAAGACGATCAGCGAGGCGCCGTGGCCCGCGGCCTCGCCGATCAGGGCGACGGCCTTGTCGACGGTCGCGGCCGGGTCCAGGTAGACCGGGGACGCCTGGACGGCAGCCGCGGTGAAGCGGGGCAGGTCCATCAGTTCCTCCGTTTCGGGTCGGGGCGGGGTTCGGGTCGGGCGGAGCCGGGCGGTTCAGGGCGGGGCACGGCGGGGCAGGGCAGGGTGGGGCAGGGCGGGGTGTCAGCAGGAGCCCGCGACCGCGAGCGGTCGCGGCCCGGCGGTGGGCAGCCAGCGCCGGTGCACCGGGGCGGCCTCCTCGCGCAGCAGCTGGAGGCGCGGCGGGACGCGGTCGCCACGCGGACCGGCCGGCTTGCGGCTGCCGGCCAGCCAGCTCTGCGGCCAGCGCGCGCCGGGCCCCGAGTAGCCCTGCTCCACGGCGGCGTGCAAGGTCCACATCGGGTCCCACAGGTGGGCGCGGCCGACGGCGACCAGGTCGGCCCGGCCGGCGAGGACGATCGAATTGGCGTCGTCGTAGCTGGAGATCGCCCCGACCGCGATGGTGGGGACACCGGTCGCGTTGCGGATCAGATCGGCGAACGGGGTCTGGTAGCTGCGCCCGTAGCGCGGCCGCTGGTACGCGACGACCTCACCGGTGGACACGTCGATGGCGTCCGCCCCGCCGGCCGCCAGCGCCCGGGCGATCTCGACGGCCTCGGCCTCCGTGGTGCCGCCCTCGGCCCAGTCGCAGGCCGAGATCCGCACCACCAGCGGCTTGCCGGCCGGCCAGGCGGCACGGGCGGCGGCCAGCACCCGCAGCGGGAAGCGCAGCCGGCCGGCCGGCGAACCGCCGTACTCGTCGCGGCGGGTGTTGGTGAGCGGGGACAGGAAGCCGGAGACCAGGTGGCCGTGGCCGAACTGCAGCTCCAGCACGTCGAATCCGGCCCGGTCGGCCCGCGCGGCCGCAGCCGCGAAGTCGGCGACGGCCTGGTCCAGATCGGCCTCGGTGGCCTCGCGCGGGGTCGGGCCGCCCGGCTCCCAGGGCAGGGCGGAGGCGGCCAGCGTCGGCCACCCCTCGGCGCCGAGCGGGCGGCCGATCCCGTCCGGCCCCGGCGTGGTGGTGGCCGCGCGCCGCCCGGCGTGGGTGAGCTGGATCCCCAACGGCGCGTCGGACACCTCCCGTACGGCGGCGACCACCCGGCGCCAGGCGTGCTCCTGCTCGGCCGTGTACAGGCCGGTGCAGTTCGGGGTGGACCGGCCGTCGGCGCCGACCGCGACCGAGCCGGCGAATACCAGCCCCGCGCCGCCCAGCGCGTGGGCCGCCAGCTGGGTCCGCTCGAAGCCGCTGGGGAGGCCGTCGGTGGCCGAGTACGTCGCCAACGGCGGGACGACCACGCGGTTGCGCAGGGTCAGCCCGGCGAGCCGCAGCGGGCGGAACATCGGCGGGACGCTCGGGCCGTCGGCGAAGGCGCCGTCGACCGCGTCGACGAAGGCGGCGTCGCGCTCGCGCAGATTGCCGTAGGTGACCCGGCGGCTGCGGGTGAGCAGGTTGAAGGCGAACTGGTCGACGCCCTGGCCGGTGTACCGGCCGATGTTCTCGAACCACTCCAGGCTGGCCTGGGCGGCCCGCTGGGTGGACTCGACCACCGGCTTGCGCTCGGCCTCGTAGGCCGCCAACGCCTCGGCGACCGACGGGTGTTCGTGCAGGCTCGCGGCGAGCGCGAGGGCGTCCTCCATGGCGAGCTTGGTGCCCGAGCCGATCGAGAAGTGCGCGGTGTGGGCGGCGTCGCCGAGCAGCACCACGTTCTCGTGCCGCCAGGAGGCGTTGCGCACGGTGGTGAAGCGGATCCACTTGGAGGCGTTCGGGATCAGCCGGTGGCCGCCGAGGTGGTCGGCGAGGATCTCCTCGCAGCGGCGCACGCTCTCCTCGTCGCTCTCGCCGCGGGCGAACTCCCGGTCGGCCAGGGCCTCGAAGCCGGCCCGCCGCCAGGCGTCCTCCTCGATCTCCACGATGAAGGTGCTGCGCCGCTCGTCGAACGGGTAGGCGTGGACCTGGACGGCCCCGAAGTCCCGCTGCTCGACGATGAAGGTGAACGCCTCGAAGACCCGGTCGGTGGCCAGCCACATGTACCGGCAGCTGCGCTCGTCCAGCTCGGTGCCGAAGCTGCCGGGGTAGCTCTCGCGGGTCGGCGAGCGCACACCGTCGGCCGCCACCACCAGGTCGTACTCGGCCGAGAGCTGCTCCACCGGCGGCGCCTCGGTGCGGTAGCGCACCTCGACGCCGAGCGCCGCGCAGCGCTCCTCCAGGATCGCCCGCAGCCGGTTGCGGTCAAGGGCGGCGAAGCCGTGCCCGCCGGAGGTGCGGACCTGGCCGTCGTAGCGGACGTCGATGTCGCTCCACCGGGCGAAGCCGGCCGACATCGCGGCGAACACCTCGGGGTCGGCCTGGGCGATCCCGTCCAGCGTCTCGTCCGAGAAGACGACTCCGAAGCCGAACGCGTCACCCTGGGCGTTGCGCTCCCAGACCGTGATGCTCCAGGCCGGGGAGAGCTGCTTGGCGAGGGCGGCGAAGTACAGGCCGCCGGGCCCGCCCCCGATGACTGCTACGCGCATGAAGGTCCTCCAGTGGTTCCGTGACGCCAATGTATTGCGTAAATCTCGCGACCGTCAATGACCCGCTATACCTCGTGGTCGGTGTAGGACTGCGGGCGCTGCGGGCCGGACTCGGTGAGCCTGCGGCGGGTCTCCTCGGGCCAGCCGGCCGCGCCCTTGGCGGTCGCGGCGGAGTGGACCACGGACATCCGCCCCGCCGCGGCCGGCCCGTTCGGGCCGTGCACGTCGAACGCGTAGTGCAGCGAGGACGCGCCGACCCGGTCGACCCGGAACTCGATCCGGACCAGGTCCCCGAACCACAGCCGCGCCAGGTAGTCGGCCTCGAAGTGCACCCGGGGGATGCTGCCGAACAGCTCGCCGAGCCCGAGGCGGCGCAGCAGGACCGCCTCCCCCGCCTCGGCCCAGCGCAGCACGGAGGAGAAGTGGTAGTGGCCCGCGGCGTCGGTGTCGGACCATTCGACCCTGCGCTCGATCACCACGCTCGGCAGCGCCGAGGCGGGCTCAGGGCCGGTCGACTCGGCGCCGGTCGGCTCCGGGTTCGTGGGCGCGGGGTTCGAGGGTTCGGGGTGGCTCATGGTGGTGCCTTTCGTCGGGGGGACGGGGGCCGGGCTGCGGTCAGCGGCCCGCGTGCGCCCAGCGCCGGAGCTCGGCGCGGTTCAACTTGCCGCTGGAGTTGCGGGGCAGGCCTTCGACGAACTCGACCGCGCGCGGGTACTTGTAGGGTGCGATGGCCTGCTTGACGAAGTCCTGCAACGCCTTGACGGTCGGCGCGTCGGATGCGACGCCCTCGCGCAGCACCACGTACGCCTTGACGATCGCGCCGCGGCTCGGGTCCGGCGCGCCGACGACGGCGCAGTCGACGACGTCGGGGTGGGTGGAGAGGGCCTGCTCGACCTCGGGTCCGGCGATGTTGTAACCGGAGGAGACGATCATGTCGTCGCTGCGCGCCTGGTACCAGAAGTAGCCGTCGGCGTCGCGGATGTAGGTGTCCCCGGTGACGTTCCAGCCGTCGCGGACGTAGACGCCCTGGCGCTCGTCGTCCAGGTACCGGCAGCCGGTCGGGCCCTTGACCGCGAGCAGGCCGGGCTGCCCGTCGGGCACCGGGGCGCCGCTCCCGTCCACGACCGCGGCCCGGTAGCCGGGGACGGGCCGTCCGGTGGCGCCCGGTCTGATGTCGCCGTCGGCGGCGGAGATGAACACGTGCAGCATCTCGGTGGCGCCGATGCCGTCGATCAGCCGCAGCCCGGTCGCCTCCCGGAACGCCTCCCAGACCGCCACCGGCAGCGGCTCGCCCGCCGAGACGCAGCGGCGCAGTCCGCGCAGCCGGTCCGCCTTGCCGGCCGCGAGGATCGCCCGGTAGGCGGTCGGCGCGGTGAACAGCACGCTCACCCCGTGCTCCGCGACCAGGTCGGCGAGCTGGTCGGGGGTGGCCTGCTCCACCAGGAGGGTGGCCGCGCCGGCCCGCAGCGGGAAGACCACCAGGCCGCCCAGGCCGAAGGTGAAGGCCAGCGGGGGCGTGCCGGCGAACAGATCCCCGGGCTCGGGCCGCACGATGTGCCGGGAGAAGGTGTCGGCATTGGCCAGCACGTCCCGGTGGAAGTGCAGGGTCGCCTTGGGGCGGCCGGTGGTGCCGGAGGTGAAGGCGATCAGCGCCACGTCGTCCGCGGCGGTGTCCACCGCGGCGAAGGGGCCGTCCTTGGCGGCGCAGCGCACCGCCAGGTCGTCCGTACCCGGGCCGCCGTACGCGACCACGGCCAGCCCCGGCGTCTCGGCCGCCTCGACGGCGTCGAGGAAGCGGTGGTCGCACAGGGCCACCACCGGCCTGCTGATCTCGTGCAGCGCGGTGAGCTCGGCGGCCCGCAGCAGCGGCATGGTGGTCACGACCACGCCGCCGGCCTTCAGCACGCCGAGCCAGCAGGCCACCAGCCAGGGGTTGTTGGGCCCGCGCAGCAGGACGCGGTTGCCCGGCACCAGCCCCAGGTCCTCGGTGAGCACCCGGGCGACCTGGTCGGAGCGGCGCCGGAGGTCGCCGTAGCTGAGCTCCTCGGTGGGCGTGCGCAGGCAACGACGGTCCGGGCCCCAGCGCTCGACGGCCTCGTCGATCAGGACGCGGGCGCAGTTCAGGCGGTCCGGGTAGTGGAGTTCCGGCAGATCGAAGAGCAGGTCCGGCCACTGCTCGGCCGGTGGCAGGCGGTCACGACAGAACGTGTCGACATGAGCGGAAGGGGAGAGCTCCATGGGCGGCACCTCTCGGTCGGCGGGGAGTGAGCCAAGTATGTCGCTACGCTGACGACAGTCAAGAGTTCGGCATATCTCGAGCCGGTAAAAGCCCGCGCCTCCCGCAGCCGACGCGAACTCATCGGCGACCCCCGGCCGTTGAGCCCGCGATGCACCACGGCGACGGCCGGCGACGGCGCCAGGAATCGACCCCTGGATGTCCATGATTACTCGTGTTACCTTCTAGCGCGAGGCGGGACCCGCGCCGGTCCCTCCCACCCCATCGCACCCCCGAGGAGCCGCCTTGACCGACCTGCCGCAGGACCAGGACACCGGCTGGCCGCCGCCGCCCTTCCTCCCGCCGCCACCACCGCACCGCTCGGACGGCGGCGTGCTCAGGTACGACGGCGTCACCTACGCCCGGAGCTTCGGCTACCGCCCGCGCCTGCTCGACGTGTACGTCCCCGCCCGCCCCGCACCGGTACCGGCCGTGGTGTGGATCCACGGCGGCGGCTGGATGGACGGCGACCGGCGCTACCCGCCGCCGACCGTGCCGGCCGACCTGCTCTTCGGCTCCCTCCTGGCCGCCGGCCTCGCGGTGGTGACCATCGACTACCGGCACAGCCTGGAGGCGGCGTTCCCGGCGCAGCTGCACGACGTCAAGGCCGCCATCCGCTACGTCCGCCACTTCGCCCCCGAGCTGGGGATCGACGGCGAACGCATCGGGGTGTTCGGCGAGTCCGCTGGCGGCCACCTGACCGCGATGGCCGCGCTCACCGATCAGGACAGCGACGGCGGCCGGCTGGAGGGCACCGAGGGTGTCCTGGTCGGCAGCACCGCCGTGCGGTGCGCCGTGGACTGGTACGGGGTGTCCGACATCGGCGCGGCCGCGGCCGCCTTCCCCGCGCCGGCCGGATCCGCGGCGCTGGAAGTCCCGGCCGTGGGTGATCCGTACACCGCACTGCTCGGCGCCTCGCCGGCCGACCGGCCCGACCTCGCCGCCGGGGCCAGCCCCGTCAGCCACGTGCCGGCGGTGATCCCGCCCTTCCTTCTGATCCACGGCACCGAGGACAACCTGGTGCCCTACAGCCAGAGCGAGCGGCTGGCCGAACACCTGACCGCGCAGGGCGGGTCGGTGGAGCTGGTACCCGTCCACGGGGCGGATCACATCTTCCTCGGCTCCGCGGAGATCCCGGCCATCGTCGGGCAGAGCGTGGCCTTCCTCGCCCGCCACCTGGCCGCCACCACCGGCTGATCCGCGCCGCGGCGCGCCGGACCGGCCGGGGTGGCAACGCCCCGCCCGGCCCGGCGCGCCCCTTCCTTCCCGCCTTCCCTTTCCGCGCACCTCCCCACTCCCCTGCACCGTTGACCAGGAGCCCGCACCCGTGTCCCATCCCCCGCCACCCCGGCCGTCACCCGGGGCGGGGCAGCCGCCGCTCACCCGGCTGTACGGGCCCGAGTTCGCCCAGGACCCGCACGGCTGCTACGCCGGGCTGCGCGCCCGCTGGGGCCCGATCGCCCCCGTCGAGGTCGGGCCGGGGGTCGGCGCATGGCTGGTGCTCGGCTACCAGGAGGCGCTGACCGTCGCCCGCGACGCGGAGCTGTTCAGCAGTGATGCCCGGTACTGGCACGCCGCGCCGAGCGGCCGGCTGCCGCCGGAATCACCCCTGCTGCCCGTCCTCGGCGGGCGCCCGGCTCTGACCCGCCAGGACGGGCCCGCACACCTGCGGCTGCGACAGGCCGTCCTCGACGCCCTCCAGCGGATCGACCGACCGCAGCTGCGGCGCCTCACCGTCACGACGGCCGATGAGCTGATCGACGCCTGGCTGCCGCACGGACAGGCGGATCTGGTCGCCGGGTACGCGCGCCCGGTGGCCGCCAGGGCGTTCACCCGGCTGCTGGGCATCCGCGACGGCGACGGCGGGAGGCTGCACACACTGGCCGCCGCGGTGCTCGACTCCGCCCCCGGGGCCGCCGCGGCCGACCGCGAACTCCGGGCCGCACTCCGTCAGCTGATCGAGACCCGGCGCACCGACCCCGGCCCGGACCTCCCGTCCTGGCTCCTGGACTCCCCGGCGGGGCTGACCGAACCCGAGCTGGTCCACCAGCTCACCGCGTCGGTCCTGGCCGGCCTGGAGAGCACCTCCGGCCTCATCGGCAACACCCTGCTGCACCTGCTGTCCCGGCCCCGCCTGCTGGCCGCGCTCGCCGCAGGGCGCTCGACCGTCCAGGACGCCGTGGAGCTGGCCCTGTGGGCCGAACCTCCGGTCCACAACCTGGCCGCCCGCTGGGCCACCACCGACCTCACCCTCGCCGGCCGGCAGCTCCGGCGCGGCGACCTGCTGGTGATCGCCCTGGCGGCCGCCAACGCGGACCCGGCCGTCCGGCCCACCACGGACTCCCGACCCCCGACCGTCAACCGGGCCCACCTCGCCTGGGGCGCCGGCCCGCATGCCTGCCCCGCCAGGGATCCGGCCCGGCTGATCGCCGAGACCGCCGTGGAGCGGTTGGTGCAGCGGGTACCGGCGTTGCAGCCGACCGTCGCACCGAGCGCACTGGTGTGGCGCCCCTCCCCCTGGGCCCGCACCCTCACCGCGCTCCCGGTCCACTTCCCACCCGTCACACCCCCGCCGACCCCCGAGCCCGAGCCGCCCGCCCCGCACCACGGCCCGGCCGAGGCCACCCCGCAACCCCGCACCACCAACTGGGCCTGGTGGCACCTCGACCCCTGAACCGACGAGGTCGTCGGGACGGGGCCGTCGGGAGTCCGAGAAGCCCTCACCGCACCTCAGTGCGCGATCAGCCTGCGGACCGCGTCGCTCACCTCGGGCAGCTCGCCCGGGAGGGCCCACTGATGCGCGTCGTGTTCGGCGAGGACGACGGGCTCGGCCTTCTCCACGGTGACGGCGAAGGTGAACTGGCGGGTGGTGCCGCCACGCCTGTTCTCGTGGTCGAAGTGTCCGAGGTAGCGGTTGACCTGATCGATCGTCAGGCCGGTCTCCTCGTCGGTCTGGCGGCGGAGGGCGTCCAGGACGGTCTCCCCCGCCTCGACCGTTCCGGAGGGGATCTCCCACATCCCGCCCAGGTGGTCGTCGGGGTTGCGACGCACGAGCAGGACCCGACCGTCGTGGTGGATCACGGCGGCGGCGCCGAAGCCGGTGATGCCCGCGGCTTCGGCATCGGCCGCCGGCCCGGCCACGAACTCGGTTGAGGTCACCGTCACTTCAGCTCCTTGCCACCGGCCACTTCCAGGTCCTGCTCCTGCTCCTGCTCCTGCTCCTGCTCCTGCTCCTGCTCCTGCTCCTGCTCACCATGCCGCATCAGGAGCTTGATCGTGTGAGCATCGGCATGCTCGGAAACGGGCAAGTCCCCGGCCCCGTCACGGCGCCGGGAGTGTGGACGGCCGCCGAGGAGGCGAAGCTGTGCTGCTCGCCGATGAAGGCGGTCACCTTGTCGGCGAGGTCCGCACGGGCCTTGAGGTCGATGCGCCACTCCGGAGAGTCCCGCACCTCGCCGTCCCACCGGTACACCGACCGGACTGCGTCGACCTGGGCACAGGCCGCCAACGCTCCCCGACCACGGCTGCGGCCGGCGCGCGAGCCTGCTGCTCGTCGTCGTGGGTGGTCGTCACGACGATGACGTCACGGTTCGTCATGCGCCGGACCCCACCCCGAACGCCGGCGGCCACCGCCGCCTCCGCCACCGTTACGGGACGTTCCAGGCGGAGATGACCGGCTGCCCGTGCTCAACGGCCAGGAAGCTGAGCGAGCCCGGGTGCGGGTGGCCGAGCAGGCGGGCGGCGGACGCGTCCAGCCCGAGCCACCGCACGGTGATCACTCGCGCCAGATGGCCGTGCGCGACCACGGCGACATCGCCCTGCTCCAGCAGCGGCCGGACCCGGTCCAGCACCGCGTCCGTACGCGCCGCTACCTGCTGGAGCCTCTCGCCAGGATGGTCGGCATCTCCGGGAATGACGCCGTCCCGCCACAGGTCCCAGCCCGGCCTGGACTCCTGGATCTGCTCGGCGGTCAGCCCCTCGTAGCCACCGTAGTCCCACTCCACCAGGTCCGGATCGGTCTCGACGCCGGTCAGACCCGCAAGCTCGGCCGTCCGCATCGCACGGCTCAGCGGACTGCTGAACACAGCGGCCGGACGACGTCGGGCCAGCCTCGGAGCGAGCGCCCTGGCTGCGGCCTCACCCGCATCGGTCAGCGCGACGTCGGTGCGTCCGGCATGCCGGCCCGACAGGCTCCATGCGGTCTGACCGTGCCGGACAACTATCAGTTCTCCCATGGCCGTGCACGCTATCCGACGGCCCGTCGGGCCCCCCTCGGTCAGCAGGTGATGCGAGCCGCCACGCGGCCACCGCGCTCCTGCCGTCAGCCGGTCTTCACCCAGGCCCGGCAGCCCTCTGTCTTGAAGACGGCGTCCGACTTCTTGATGGTGACCACGCCCTGGCCGGTCAGGTTGTCGTTGGCGATGATCGACCCGAAGCCGCCGTCGCTGCTGCTGGCCCGCTCCTAGTAGCACATGCCCAGGCTGCCCGGCCCTGGCGTCTTGTAGGTGCCCGGCTGGATGTCGACGCCGACCTCGTACGTACCGCTGCCCGCGATCTGATGGTCGGGCTCGACGGTGGGCGCCTCGGCCGCTTCCGGTGTGGCCGTGACGGTGACCGTCGCGGTCACCGTCACCGCCGGGGCCGGCACGTGGATGGTCAGGGTGGGCCGGGGAGTCGGCGATGCACCGGCCACCGTGGTGCTGCCACCCGCACGCGCGCGCCGCAGGCACGTTGCCGAGCCGTGATTCGCGCATCAGATCGGATCGAACGTGGGTACGCGTCGCGCACGTCCCGGACGGCCCCTCCGTTCGACTCGTGGGGCGCAGCCGTCGAGCGAGCGATAACGGCTTCGCAACTCCCCCACGGCACGCACACACATCCTGCAAGCGTGTCCGGGTCATCACACCTGCAGGGAGCCGCACGTGAGCCAGCAGTACTTCACCACCCCCCAGCCGCCCCGGTGGGGCGCCCCGCCGCCACCCAAGCAGTCGTTCATCGACTGGATCAAAGCCCACAAGGCGCTCTCCGCCGCCGGCGCCGGCGTAGCCGTGATCGTGGTCGCCGCGGGCCTCGCCGGAGGGGCCGGTCAGCAGCTCGCCGCCACCCCGGCCGGGTCGAACACTCCGGCGCCGCCCTTGCCCGCAGCAACACCGCCGGTTGCACCGACTCCTGCTGCGGCGAACGCAAAGCCGGCGGACCTGCCGAACTTTGTCGGCATGGGTCTGCAGTCCGCGCAGGACAAGGCCCAAGCCGCCGGCTTCTACACGCTCACCAGCCACGACGCCCTCGGCCGCAGCCGCATGCAGATCCTCGACCGGGACTGGAAGGTCTGCAGCCAGACACCCACGGCCGGGCAGCAACCCACCGGCGCGACCATCGACCTGGGCGCGGTGAAACTCGACGAGCAGTGCCCCGCGCAGGACCAGGGCGCGGCCACGCCGAAGGCCGGGGCGACGATGCCGGACTTCAGGGGCAAGTCCGCGGCGGCGGTGCGTGATGCGCTGGACCGGTCGACCAGCCTGTCGGTGAAGGACCGGTTGCAGGATCGGCTGGTGCTGGTGGAATCGAACTGGCAGGTGTGCACGCAGGACCCGAAGCCGGGCACCACGCTGAACGGGCAGCCGGTAGCACTGGGAGTCGTCAAGTTCGAGGAGAAGTGCCCGTGACGGCGGGTTCCAGCGCCGCCACCAGCTGCGGCAGGTCGCCGCCGGCCACGACCAGGGCCAGGTGATCGTGGAAGTCCCGGCTGCCGACGATCAGGCCGTCGCGGACCCGCAACACCTGGATGTTGGCGGTCTCGAAGTCCCGCCCGGTCACCCGGTGGTGGACCTGGTAGTTCCATTCGGCGACGATCACCTCCGGGTCGTCGGTCTCCCGGACCACCACCTCCGTCGCGGTCAGCTCGATCGGCGAGTTCGCGGCAACCGCGGCGAAGCGCTCCTTCAGTGCGGGCCGGCCCTCGATGCGGCGCGGTCCGACCGGCTCGAAGACGGTCTCCACCACGGCATCCTCGGCGTAGAGCTCGGCCAGCTCCGCGAACCGCCCTGCGGTGATGCCTTCGAGCAGCTGCTGGAAGACCTCACGCGGTGACAGCGTTCCGGACATGATCAACCCCCGTCGGATCCGTCGCTAGAATCGGACTGGCGACTCAGGTTATCAACGATACGGACTGGCCACTCCGGTTGTCCAGTGCAGTTCCGCCGTCGGCGGAGAAAGGTGGGAGGGGTGAGCGGCACTCAGGAACGCCCGCTGCGGGCGGACGCGGCTCGCAACCGGGCCAGGCTGCTGGACGTCGCCACGGAGGTGTTCACCACCCGCGGCGTCGGTGTGCCGACCGAGGAGATCGCCCGGGCCGCCGGGGTCGGGGTGGGCACGCTCTTCAGGCACTTCCCGACCAAGGAGGCGCTGTTGGAGGCCGTGATGGTGCGCAGGCTGGAGGCGATCGCCGCCCGGACCGCGGACCTGGCCGCCGCATCCGAGCCCGCCGAGGCCTTCTTCGGCTGCTTCCGCCTGGTGATCGAGCAGTCCGCGGGCAAGAACGAGTTCACCCAGGCACTCGCCGCCGCCGGGGTGGACGCCCACGCGGCCCTGCAGGAGTCCAGCCAGGCGATCCGGGCGCAGCTGGCCGACCTGCTGGCCAGGGCGCAGCAGGTCGGGGCGGTCCGTGCGGAGCTGGGCCTGCCGGAGCTGGTCGCCCTGCTGGTCGGCACCGGCGCGATGATGGAACTCCTCGGCGCCGACCCCGCGGCCCGGGAGCGGATCTTCGAGGTGGTCTTCGACGGCCTGCGGCCGCACTGACCGGGCCAGCACATCGGCCCCCGGGCCTTGCGCGGCTTCTCGGCGATGGTGCGGTCGCGGGTGGGGACCAGCTGCACAGGCCGACGCCCGATCAAGGACGCGGGAGCGATGCCGGGCCCCTGGGCAGAGCTGTGGTTCGAGGGCTCCGTCCGGGGACCATACCGTGATCGCTCGGCAGACTGAAGTCGTGGCGCGGCGTCGCCACCCGCTACGACAAGACCCCCCGAGAGCCGCCTCGCAGCACTCCGCCTCCGCAGCCTCCGCCCACCGGGACCAGTCACCGGTGCCGGACGCTAAAGAGCCAGCTTGAACCCGTCGTGACTGCGCGCGAAGCCCAGCCTGCCGTAGAAGCGGTGCGCGTCCTCGCGCCGCTTGTTGCTGGTCAGCTGGACAAGCGCGCAGCCACGCGTGCGGGCCCGCTCGATCGTGCGCTCCATCAAGATCTGTCCGAGCCCGCCGCCTCGACGGTCGGCGCGGACCCGGACCGCCTCGATCAAGGCCCGCTCGGCCCCGCCCTTGCCCAGCCCGGGGATGTACGTCACCTGCAGACAGCCAACCACCCTGCCGCCATCACCCTGGTCGTCGACGCCTTCGACCAGGACCAGAATCTCGTTACGCGGGTCCACGTCGATCGCCGCGAAAGCCTGCTCGTACACCTGGTCGACCACGAGCGTCGCCGGGTCCACCACCCTCGCCTCATCAGCGAGCAGAGCGAGCACCGCGGGCAGGTCGGCGCGTGTCGCGGGACGCAGCGTGAGAGCGGTCACGTGGACGGGCCCAGAGTCAGCTGGCATGGAACCGACCATAACCGGCCCCTCGTCGGGACCGTCCGACCTGCCCCCGATCACGACTCCGCACAGGCCCTAGAACGCCGGGTGGTGCGCCCAGATCCGGCGGGACTCCGCGAGCGGGTCCACCACCTCCGACGGTTCGGCGTCCCAGATCCGGGCCACCGGGTGGTCGGCCGTGAACCGCGGCCAGCCCGGGTCGCCCGAGGTCGCGAAGGCGGTCCAGGAGGCGCGCAGGCGCTTGGAGAGGGTGTAGTACTCCTCGGGGGCCGAGCGGCCGAGCACGAAGGAGGCCAGCGGGCTGTCCGGGTTGCCGAAGGTCACCGACAGGTCGATGGTGTGGACGGCCCCCAGGACGCCCCGCCACACCGGGCTCTGCCAGGCGAACTCGTACAGGTGGGTGCGGCCGCCGGCCTCGGCGTGGGCCTGGGCCAGCCAGGTGGTCGGCATCCGGAACAGCGCGTCGGAGTACATCACGGTGTACAGCTGCGGATCGGTGTGCCCGGGGTACGCCCGGCGGTAGCGGTCGGCCGCGTCGGGGGCCAGGCCCAGGTGGCCGGCGACGGCGGCGAGGTCGAGCCCGGCGCGTGCGGCCCGGCCCTTGGGGCGGTGGCGCCGGGGGTGGGGGGCGGGGGCGGGCCGGTCCTTGTCGCGCAGTTGCCGGCCCGCCATCCACAGCACGGTCGGCAAGGTCCTGGCCAGGTCGGCGACCCCCATTTTGATCATGCCGCGTTCCATCGCGAACATGGTGAACTCGTCGCGGGTGTAGCCGCAGATCAGTTCGACGCTGCGGGCGGCGCCCGAGCGGACGGCCCGCCACGGCTGGTCCACCACGGTGACGCCGTCGACGACCGGCGAGAAGGCCGTGATCGCCTCGGGGGTGGTCCAGGCCGTGGGGTCGGCCGCCATCGCCCGCAGCGGCTCGTCCTGCACGGCGAGCAGCAACTCCGGTGCACAGCCGCCCACTTCGGCGGCCGGCACCCCGGCGGCCGCGGCGATCAGGCCGGAGATCCGCCGGGCCTCCTGCTCGGGCAGGAAGCGTCCGGCCATGCTCTGGACGATGGCGCGGCGGAACAGCCCCTTGGCGGCCGGCGCCGTCAGCAGCGCCGCCACGGACGCGCCGCCGCCCGACTCCCCGAAGATCGTCACATTGCCGGCGTCACCGCCGAACCCGGCGATGTTCTCCTGCACCCAGCGCAGTGCGGCCGCCTGGTCGAGGAAGCCGCGGTTCGCGGGAGCGTCCGGCACGTACCCGAAACCCTCGAAGCCCACCCGGTAGTTGAAGGTCACCAGCACCACGCCGCCGCGCGCCAGGACGGCCCCGTCGTAGGCCGGGTCGCCCGCGTACCCGCTCTTCCAGCCGCCGCCGTAGATCCACACCAGCACCGGCAGGTCGTCGCCGGCCTCGCCGGGCGTCCACACGTTGACGGTCAGGCAGCCCTGGCCGTCCTCGGGGCGCCAGGGCACCGGCATCCCCGGCACCAAGGGCAGTTGGGGCGGCGCGGCACCGAACTCGAGGGCCGGCCGCACCCCCTCCCAGAGCTCGGCCGGGGTCGGCTCCCGGAAGCGCAGCGGGCCCTCGGGCGGGGCCGCGTACGGGATCCCCTTGAAGATCTTGAGCCCGTGGGACGCCGTCCCCCGGACCGACCCGGCGGTGGTCGTCACGACCGGTTCCATGCGGTACCTCCTGCTGGTGGTCGGGGGGCGGGGCACGCGCCCCGCCCCCTCACTATCGGATCTCCGCGCCCGCGGAACGCCCAGGCAGGGCCCGGGCAGGGCCCGGGCAGGGCTCAGCGGCCCCCGGCCGCCGCGGGCCGGCCGCCGGCGGCGCCGGGCACGGACGCCCACAGGGCGCACCGGTGGTCGTCGGCGAACGTGGTGATGGTGCGGGTGGCCCCGTCGGGGCGCAGGCTCCGGGCCCGGTAGCTGTCGCCGCCGCCGGCCGTCGGCCAGACGGGCGGGCCGGGGGTGTTCGGGTTGCCGGTACGGGCGAAGGCCGCCCAGGAGCGCTTCATCCGGTCCGCCAGCTCCAGTTGGGCGGAGGTCAGTGGACGGTCCCCCATGGTGAAGTCGAACAGGTAGGCCAGTTCGGCGCTGTGGGCGTTGGACTCGTCCAGACCGGGCACCTGGGCCCCGGCCAGGGTCGGCGAGTTGGGGTCGTCGAACTCGTAGACGTAGGTGGGCACCTGGGTGCGCAGCAGAGCGGCGGTCCAGTAGGTGTGGCAGGCGAAGGTGGCGTCGGTGAGCAGTGCCGAGTAGGCGAGGTAGGGCGAACCGTAGGCCGTCAGCGGGTACGCGGCCAGAACCCGGGGCGCGTCGGCCCCGTACGCGACGGTGACCTGGGCGGTGTACTGCTCGGCGGTGAGCCGGGGCTGGGTGAGGGCGACCAGCAGGCGCGCCTCGGCGGCGTTGGAGCCGATCAGGATCGGGACCTGGTGCCAGGCGCCGGCGGCGATGGCCTCGGCGGGCCCGCGGGGCAGTACGGGCGTGCCGGTGGCCGGCCCCGGGGTGGGGTGGTTCGCGGCCGCGGCGAGCAGGGCGGCGGGCGGCGCCGCCCGCAGGCAGGTGAGGGTGTCCGGCCCGGGCGGGCAACCGGCGGCTTCGGCGTAGGCCTGGCCGTCGGCGCCGGCCGCCTGCTGGTCGGGCGCGGAGAGCAGGGTGCAGGGGCCGCTCTGCAGGATGGCGTGGCTGAACAGGCCGGCCGTGCTCGGCGCGGTGAGCAGGGCGCACACCGATCCGGCGCCGGCGGACTGCCCGGCGATGGTGATGTTGGCGGGGTCGCCGCCGAACGCGGCCGCGTTCCGGCGGGTCCAGCTGAGCGCGGCGATCTGGTCCTGCAGGCCCCAGGTGCCCGATCCGGGGGTGCCTTCCTGGTCGAACTGCGGCAGGGCCAGGTAACCGAGCTGGCCCAGCCGGTAGTTGATGCTGACCACGACGGTGCCGGTGAGCCTGGCGAGCGTCGCGCCGCCGAACTGGGTGCCGGTGCCCTGGGAGTAGGCGCCGCCGTGGATCCAGAAGAGCACGGGCAGCCGGGCACCGGGCGCCGCGTCGGCCGGGCGGTAGACGTCGAGGTAGAGGCAGTCCTCGCTGACGTTCTGCGGGTCGCTCAGCCCGAACGGCGAGAACTGCAGGCAGGCGGGCGCCTGTTGGGCGGCCTGGCGCACGCCGTCCCAGCGGGCGGGCGGCTGGGGCGGCCGGAAGCGGCGCGCGCCGGTGGGCGGCGCCGCGTAGGGGACGCCGAGGAAGGCCTGGACGCCGTCCAGCTGCCGGCCCGCCAGCAGGCCGGTGCCGGTGGCGGCCAGCGGTCGGGCGGGCACCCGGCCGGCGCCGTACGCGGGGACGGCGGGCACCAGCAGGGCCGCGAGCGCGAGCAGCAGGACCAGGACGGGGTGCGGTCGGGCGGGAACGTAGGGCCGCAAGGGCGCGTGGGGTCGCAAGGGTCCTCCGGAGGAGAGCAGGGGCACGGGGGCGCTGCTACTTCTTGGGCGCGGTGCTCCAGGCGAGGTCGGGCAGGTAGCCGACCGCGGCGATGAAGCCGGTGACCTTCTTGGCGTTGTAGGCGTAGATGCCGTCCATCCGCAGCACGGGGACGAACCAGGCCTGGTCGACGGTGTAGCGGGTGACGTCCTGGTAGAGCGCGGGGGCCCGGTCGGCGGGCGCTGCCGCGGCGGCCGCCAGCCGGCG
This sequence comes from Kitasatospora sp. NPDC049258, assembly GCF_040678895.1. NCBI lineage: Bacteria > Bacillati > Actinomycetota > Actinomycetes > Kitasatosporales > Streptomycetaceae > Kitasatospora > Kitasatospora sp. NPDC049258. The sequence goes on along the minus strand of NZ_JBFAQT010000002.1, from coordinate 148,204 downwards.
GGTGAGCTCGGCGTCCTCGGTGGCGAACGGGTTGAAGGCGGTGGGGTGCGGCAGCATCCAGTCCAGGGACGCCAGGTAGCCGCTGGCGCCGCCGTAACCGAAGCCGAGGGCGGCGTACTTCCTGGAGGTGGCGTTGCTGAGCCACTGGCCGATGCTGGTGTCGGTGGTGAGGTCGACGTCCACGCCGATCTGCTTCCACTGCTGGACCACGGCCTGGGTGACCAGGTCGATGCCGGCCATGCCCTGGGTCTCCATCGTCAGCCGGAAGCCCTTGGGGTAGCCCGCGTCGGCGAGCAGCTTGCGCGCCCGGTCGGCGTCGTACGGGTAGTGGGTGTCGTAGTCGGCCGCGTAGCTGTCGATGCCCGGCAGGGTGATCTGGTCGGTGGGTTGGCCGTACTCCTGGACGACGGCTTTGGTGATGGCCTGGCGGTCGACGGCGTAGTTCAGCGCCTGGCGGACCCGGACGTCCTTCAGCGGCGGGGCGAGGGTGCCCTCGCGGTCGGCGAGGTTGACGCCCAGGAAGAAGGCGGGCGACTTGGTGATCGTCAGGCCGCCGGAGCGCGCGGTGTCGACCTGGCCGGCGTTGAGGGCGAGGATGTCGCCCTGACCGGTCCGGACGGTCTGCAGCGCGGTGTTCGGGTTGGGGACGACCTTGATGACCACCTTCTTCCAGTGGATCTTGGACTTGTCCCAGTAGTTGGGGTTCGGTCGGTAGGTGTAGTGGTCGCCGGAGGCGGTCCCGGCGGTGTCCAGGACGTAGGGCCCGGCGCCGAACGACTGGGTGCCCAGCTTCGCCGGGTCCGCCAGGCCCTTGGGGCTGATCACCGAGCCGATCATCAGCAGCTGGGTGAGCAGCTGGGGCAGGTTGGGGTGCGGGGAGGAGCAGTGGATCCGCACGGTCGTGGGGCCGGTGGCGGTGACGGAGTCGATGGCGGAGACCCAGGAGACGTTCAGCCCGTTCCTGCGGGAGTAGTCGAGTGAGGCCGCGACGTCCGCGGCCGTCATCGGGGTTCCGTCGGCGAATTTCACACCGTCGCGCAGGGTGAACTCGAAGGTCTGGTTGCTGTCGTCGACGTACCCCCAGCGGGTGGCCAGGCCGGCGTCCACCCTGCCGCCCTCGCGCATCCGCAGGACGGTGTCGTAGGTGAGGTTGACGAACCAGTTGTCGGAGCCGACGTTGGCCTTGGCGGGGTCGAGGCTCGCGGGCGGGCTGGCGGAGACGACGGTGAGGGTGTCGCCCTGGGCCTGGGCGCCGCCGCCGGTGGAACTCGCGCAGGCGGTGGCGGAGGCGGCGAGGAGGGTGAGCGCGGCCAGGGCGGGGGCGGTTCGGCGTCTGAGCATGTCGATGCCTTTCGGAGGAGTGGCGCGGCGCGGTCGGGAGGTCAGCCGGCCGGGCCGGACAGTTCGGCGGCGCGGTGGCAGGCGGTCAGGTGGTCCACCGGCCCGGCCTCGGGGCCCGCGGGGTGCGGGAGGAGGACCGGGCGGACGGCGCGGCAGAGGTCGACGGCATGGGCGCAGCGGTGGGCGAAGGTGCATCCGGTGAGGGCCGGCGGCATCGGCGCGCCGGCCTCGCGGTGCGCCCTGCGGGCCCGCTGGACGGCGGGGTCCGGTTCCGGGACGGCGGCGATCAGCATCCGGGTGTACGGGTGCCGGGGCTCGGCGTACACCTGCGCGGCGGGGCCGGATTCCATGATCTGGCCACGGTGGAGAACCACGATGCGGTGCGAGAGGTGGCGGACCACGGGCAGGTCGTGGGCGATGAACAGGTAGCTGAGGGACAGCTCCCGCTGGAGCTCGGCCAGCAGGTTCATCACCTGGGCCTGGATGGAGAGGTCCAGGGCGCTGACCGGCTCGTCGCAGATGACCAGGCGCGGGGAGAGCATCAGCGCCCGCGCAATGGCGATCCGCTGGCGCTGCCCGCCGGAGAACTGGCCGGGGTAGCGGTCGGCGGTGTCGGCCGGCAGGCCGACCCGCTCCAGCATGGCGGCGATCCGCTCGGCGGTCCCGCGGCGGTCGAGCTTCTCGTGCACCAGCAGGGGTTCGGCGAGGGTCCGGCCGATGGTGCGGGCCGGGTTGAGGGAGGAGTACGGGTCCTGGAAGACCACCTGCAGCGAAGCGCTGAGGGTGCGTCGGGTCCCGGGGCCGGCCCGGGTGATGTCGGCGCCGTCGAACAGCACCTGGCCGGAGTGCACCGGGGTGAGGCCCAGTACGGCGCGGCCGATGGTGGACTTGCCGGAGCCGGACTCGCCGACCAGGCCGACGGTCTCGCCCGGCGCGACGGCCAGCGTGACGCCGTCGACGGCCCGCAGCGGCGGGGTGCGCCGGCCCTGGCCGAACTCCACGCCGAGGTCGCGCAGTTCGAGCAGGGGTGGGGTGGTCGGGGTGCTCGGCGTGCTCGGCGTGCTCGGCGTGCCTGGCGTGCTCGGCGTGCCTGGCGTGCTCGGGGTGGTCGGGGTGCTCGGCGTGGTCATCGGCGCTCGGCCTCCAGCAGGAGCTGCGCCGAACGGACGCAGCGGGTGATCCGGTCGGGGGCCGGCTCGGTGAGGGCCACCGGGGCCGCGGTGCACCGCTCGTCGGCCAGCGGGCAGCGCGCCGCGAACCGGCAGCCGGGGGGCCGGTCGCCGGGCGGCGGCACGGTGCCAGGGATGGTCGGCAGTGCCCGGCCGAGCACGGCGCGGTGCGGGTTGGCGGCCAGCAGTCCGGCTGTGTAGGGGTGCAGCGGGAGGGCGAACAGCTGCTCGACCTCGGCCCGCTCGACGACCTGGCCGGCGTACATCACCACCGCCCGGTGGCACAGGTCCGCCACCACGCCCCAGTCGTGGGTGACGATGAGGACGGCCATGCCGGTCCGCTCCTGCAAGGTGCGCAGGAGGGTGAGGACCTCGGCCTGGACGGTGACGTCGAGGGCGGTGGTCGGCTCGTCCGCGACAAGGAGTCGGGGATCGCCGGCCAGCGCCAGGGCGATGGCCACGCGCTGGGCCATGCCGCCGGACAGCTGATGCGGGTAGCGGCGGGCCACCGCGGCGGGATCGGGGATGTTGACCATCGCGAGGAGTTCCAGGACCCGGTCGCGGGCCGCCCGGCGGGTGCCGCCGCGGTGGGTGCGGACCGCCTCGGCCAGCTGCCGGCCCACGGCGAAGGTCGGGTCGAGGGCGACCATCGGCTCCTGGGAGACGTAGGCGATCCCGGTGCCCCGCACCCGGGCGCGAGCGGCGGACGCGGCGGACGCGCCGGTCGCGCCGGCCGCGGCCACCAGGTCGACGCCGTCGAAGACCACGCGACCGCCGGTGATCCGCCCGCCGCCCGGGATCAGGCCGAGGACGCCGAGCGAGGTGACGGACTTCCCGCAGCCGGACTCGCCGACCACCCCGAGGGTCTCGCCGGCCCGGACGTCGAAGCTCACCTCCTGCACCACGGCGGCGCCGCCGATGGCGATGGACAGGCCGCGCACCGACAGCAGCGCCGCCGGGTCGGGAGGGTCGGCCGGAGCGGTCGGGGCGGCCGCCCGCGCGGCGTGGGGTCCGGCCGCGGGCGAGCGCCGGGAGGACGGCGTGGCCGACCAGTTCTCCACGGCGGCGTCGCGGACGGCGTCCCCGAGCAGCCCGAGCGCGACCACGGTGATGACCAGCGGCACGCCGGCGGGCACCAGCATCCATGGATCGCGATCGATCGCCTGCGAGGCATCGGCGACCAGCCCGCCCCAGGACGGGTCCGGAGGCTGGGCACCGAGGCCGAGGAAGCCCAGCCCGGCCTGGACGGTCACCACGATCGCGGCGAACAGCGCGGCCTGGACGATCACGGTGCTCGCCAGCCGGGGCAGCACGTGGCGGCGCAGGATCGCACTGCGGGACAGTCCGGCGACCCTGGCCGCCGCCACGTAGAGCTCCTCGCGCACGCCCAGGGTCTGCGCGCGCAGGATCCTGATCAGCCCGGGGCTGCCGAGCACGCCGAAGGTGACCATCGCGGCGTGCAGGTTGCCGGGGAACACCGACAGGACGACCAGCACGATGATGATGCCGGGCAGGGCGAACATCAGGTCGGCGGCCCGGGTGATCAGCCGGTCCACCCGGCCGCCGAGGTACCCTGCGGCCAACCCGAGGCCGACGCCGACGACCAGGTACACCGCCAGCGCCTCGGCGACCGCGAACAGGGTGGAGCGGCCGCCGAACAGCAGCCGGCTCAGCAGGTCCCGGCCGAGCGTGTCGGTGCCCAGCGGGTGCCGGCCGGACGGGCCGGCCAGCACCCGGTCGAGGTCCTGCTCCAGCGGGCCGTGCGAGGTGAGCAGCGCCGAGCCGGTGGTCGCCAGGGTGAGCAGCACCAGCCACCCGACGGCGAACACCGCCGCCGGGCGCCGGGCCAGCCGGCGCGGCAGACCGGGCCGCGGCGGCACGGTGGTGGCCCGGTCGGGCACGGTGGTGGTCCGGTCGGTCATGACGCACGCACCCGGGGGTCGAGGCGGCCGTAGGCGAGATCGACCAGGAGGTTCACCAGGACGACCAGCACGGTGATGTAGAGGACGGCGCCCTGGATCACCGGGATGTCGTGCTGCACGGTGGCCTGCTGGGTGAGGCTGCCCAGGCCCGGCATGGCGAAGACGGTCTCGACGAAGACCGCCGCGGCCAGCAGGCTGACCAGGACCACGCCCAGCACGGTGACCACCGGCAGCGCGGCGTTGCGCAGCACGTGCCGGTACAGGACGGAGCGCGGCCGGAAGCCGTTGGCCTCCAGCACCCGGACGAAGTCCCTGCCGAGGGTGTCCAGGACCGAGTCGCGGGTCTGCTTGGCGATGATCGCGACCGCGCCGAGCGACAGCGACACCACCGGGAGCACCATCGAGCGGGCCCACTCGCCGGGATCGTCGAGCAGCGGCACGTAGCCGGTCACCGGGAACCACGGCAGCTCGACCGCGAACAGCGCGATCAGCACCAGGGCGAACCAGAACGCCGGCACCGCCAGGCCGAGCAGGGACAGCCCGTCCACGGCCCGGACCAGCAGGCCGCCGCGCCGCGCGCTGGCCAGCCCGAGGGCCACACCCAGCACGCCGGACACCGCCGTGCCCGCGACCACCAGGGACAACGAGACCGGCAGCCGGCTGCCGAGCAGGGCGGTGACCGGCTCCCCGCTGAACAGCGAGGACCCCAGATCTCCGTGGCAGGCCTTCGCCAGCCAGTGCCAGTACTGCTCGATCAGCGGCTCGTCCAGGCCGAGTTGGGCGCGGACGCTCGCGTACTGCTCCGCCGTGGCGTGCTGGCCCACGATCGTGCGGGCGGGGTCTCCCGGGACCAGCGAGACCAGGACGAAGGTCAGACCTGAGACAAGGAACAGCAGGGGGGCCGATGACAGTAGTCGCCGGGCCACCAACCGAAGGATGGCCATGCTCACCTCATTTGATGCGCAGTCAGGGAGACCCGGAGTACCGGGTGAGGTGCAGTGGGGAACGCAACTGTGGGGCGAATTCGCCGTCGCGCGGGTTACACGTGACATCGCCGCTGTTACCGGCGGCGGCAGGGGTCGCAGACTGTCGTCCTTGCGACGGTCGCAGCGTATCGCGTTGATTTGACTATCGCCAGAAGAAATGCACAAGCAATCCGGCCGATCCGGGCGAGCGCGCCACGGGTGCGGTTACACGTGTAACATCACGCATCCCGGCAGCCGGCCCGCGTTCCGCACCCCGGAATCGTCGCCCGCACCGGCCCCTCGCCACGGCCCGGCAACCGCAACGCCGCTCGGCGTGCCAACACCACACCGCCGCTCGACGCGGCCACCTATCGGCCCCCTTCTCCGCCGCTTGTGCCCGCCCCCGGGTGGGCGACGGACACCCCGAGAGAGACCCATGCCCGAAACGATCACCCCCACACCGGACCGCACCGCCCCCGCCAGGGGACACCGACCGCCTACCGGCCCGCGCACGCTCGCGCTGGGCGTGGGCTGCGCCCTCGCGGCCGCCGCGATCGGCGCAGCCGTGGCCACCGAGGCCGGCCACCCCGCCCTCCAAGCCATCGACGACGGCTGGCTGCACCTGATGGGCGGTCCGCACCGCGGCGCCCTCCGCGCCGCGGCCGGCCTGCTCGACCTGTTCGGCGGACCACCCGGGATCGTGGTCCCGCTCGCCCTGCTGGCCGTCCTGCTGGTCCGGCGGCGCTGGTGGTCGACCCTCTACTTCCTCACCGCCTACGTCGGCGGCAGCATGGTCGTCGTCCAGGTGCTCAAGCACGCCGTGGACCGGCCCCGCCCGTCGGCCCCCCTGGTCCGGGTGGATCACGGCTCCTTCCCCTCCGGCCACTCCTTCGGCGCGGCGCTGCTGACCGTCCTGGTCGGCGCGCTGTTCGTCACCCCGGCCCACCGGCGCCCGTGGTGGCTGTTCGGCGGCTGCTTCACCGCGGCGATGATGTGGAGCCGCACCTGGCTGCACGCCCACTGGCTCAGCGACACCGCCGCCGGAGCCGCCGCGGGAGCCGCGACCGCACTCCTGCTGTGGTGCGCCTTCGCTCCCCTGCTGCGCCGGGAGGCGCGGCCGGCCAAGGGCGCGGCCGGGTAGCAGCCGATCCGGCCGCCCGGGCCGGCCACCCAACCCGCTTGCGCAGCCGCGCAGTTCGGCCACGCACTCCGACCGACCACTCCGACGAGCCTTCCGACGAGCAACGGCTCGTCCCCCGGCGCCACCGGGGGACGAGCCGTTCGGCCGCGCGCTACCGCCGGTCGGCGGGCCGCCCCACCTCCTCCCGCCGGAGCAGCGGGGAGAGGACCCGCCAGAGCAGCAGCGCGGCGCCCGCCCCGCCGAGGGCGCCCGCCACCGCGTCACTGGGCCAGTTCGAGTGCAGCCACACACCGGTCCAGATCACCAGCACGGTGAAGCCCGCACCGAACAGCCACCACCGCAGCCGCCCGGCCCCACCGGCGGCCACCACACCGAGGACGACCGCGATCGCGGCCGCGCTGTAGGCGTGCGCGGAGGGGAACGACCCCCCGTCGACCAGGGTCCACGGGTCGGCCGGTCGCGGGCGGTCGACGGCGCTCTTCAACGGGAGGACCACGAGCACGTCGGCCACGACGCAGGTCAGAAAGGTGTAGAGCGCGGACCACCAGCGGCGGCAGACGAGCAGGTAGCCGGCCAGCAGCAGCGGGGCGACGAGGCCGGGCGGGCCTCCGATCCCGGCCTGGACGATCGTGGACACGACGGTGAACAGGCTGTCGTGCGGGCCGCTCATCGCGCCGGTCAGCACCGTGTCGAAACCTCGCAGGACGGGGGTACGGGCGTCGGCGGCCAGCAGGCCGGCGATCGCCAGCGAAGCGGCGAGTGCCGCCGCACCGACCAGGGCCGCGTACCGCGGCGCGGTGTGCGGCCCCGGTCTCTGTTCCAGGGGACGTTCAACGGACATGTGGCACCTTTCGGATCGGCCGCCGCGGGCATCGACGCGCGCCGGTCGAGGAGGGGAGGGGCCCCGGAGTGCGGGGACGGATCCGGCGGCGGACGCCGCCGCCGGACCATGGGGCCGCCCACGCATCGGCATGGACGGACGGAGGTCTTTCGGCGTTCACCGGTCTCGGCGTTCTCGGCGGACCAGCAGGGGCGCGCCCGGCGCTCACCTCGGCCGAGGCCGGCCGGGCGCCCGCCGCCGAAGGGGCCAGAGCATAGCGTGATTACGGCCACCGTCAACAGGGCGCGATACCGGATCGGATCGCACCTCGCCCCGACCGGCGCAGCGGCGCACCATCCCGATCGCCGCCGGGATCTGGCGCGACACCGCGGACGGGTGTAGAAAGTCTCCTGCCGGATGACACGTGTAATCAGACAGTGGTCCACTCCCCCGGCCCTCCACCCCGCCTGCCCTGCGTGCCCCTGTGCCCCTGTGCCCCTGTGCCACGCCGCGGGCTTCACCCGAGAGGCTTCCCGTGCGACGTTCCCGTTCCCTGCCGATGACAGTCGCCCTGCTCTGCACCCCCGCGCTGGTCGGCGCCCTGCCGGCGACGGCCGCCGACCGGCCCGCCGGGCCGGCGCCGCTGCGCATCCTGCTGAGCAACGACGACGGCTTCGACGCCCCGGGCATCAGAGCCGTCTACGACCGGCTCACCGCAGCCGGGTACGAGGTGACCATCGTCGCGCCGCTGCACAACAACAGCGGCGCGGGCACGAAGATCAACTCTGTTCCCACCGTGACCGTCCAGCACCCCGAGGAGCACGTCTGGGCCGTGGACGGCACCCCCGGCGACTCGGTCCTGTTCGGCCTCTACCAGGTCTTCAAGGACAAGGCCCCGGATCTGGTCATCTCGGGCACCAACTTCGGCCCGAACTACGGGACGTTGGCCAACCACTCCGGCACCGTGGGAGCCGCGGTCGCGGCCCTGGAGAACGGTGTCCCGGCGATCGCCGTCAGCACCGACTTCACCGGCGGCAACCCGCAGGCCACCCTCAACGCGATGCGTCCGACGGCCGACTTCACCGCCAAGCTGGTCGCCCGGCTCAAGGAGCGGAGCAAGTCGGGCCGGCTGCTGCCCGCGGGCGTGGGCCTGAACATCAACCACCCGGTCGTGGGCGCCGACGGCACCGGCACGGCCAAGGGCATCGCGATCACCACCCAGGACGGCGGGCGCATCGTCACGCCCAGCTACTCCCCCGCGGGCGGCGACACCTGGAACGTGAGCGTCGCCTTCGCACCGGGGACGCCCGCCCGGGGTTCGGACCTGGAAGCCGTGCAGGACGGCAGGATCGCCATCTCCCCGTTGTCCGCCGACTGGGACGCCGCTCCGTCCGACACCGCCAAGGCCACCGCCGCACTGGCCGGGCTGCACCCGTAACCCGACCTCACCGGCCACCGAGAGGCATCAACAGTCGGAGCCCGGCCGGTCGTCCGATGCACGGCGCCGCCGGCCGGGCCCCGTGGTCCAGCAGGGCCTTGCCCCAACGGAGTTGACGTGGAGAGATCGCAAGCTCGCCGTCAGCCGTCCCCGCCCCTGTCCCCTTCCCTGTCCCCGGCCCCGGCCCCGGCCGGGATGGCCTGCTCCGACCAGATCGTCTTGCCCCCGCCGGTGAAACGGCTGCCCCAGCGGTCGGTGAGCTGGGCGACCAGGAAGAGTCCACGCCCGCCCTCGTCGGTCTCCCGGGCTCGGCGCAGCCGGGGTTGGGTGCTGCTCGGATCCGACACCTCGCACACCAGCACGCCGGCCCGGATCAGCCGGAGCCCGACGGGCGCCCCGGCGTAGCGGATGGCGTTGGTGACGAGTTCGCTCACCACGAGTTCGGTGACGAAGGCGAGTTCCTCCAGCCCCCAGGTGGTGAGTCGGTCCACGACCAGTGCCCGCGCCCGCGCGACCAGCGAGAGGTCGGCCTCGAACTCCCACGCGGCCACCTGGTCGCGCGGCAGCCGCCGGGTGCGGGCCAGCAGCAGCGCCGCGTCGTCCGTCGGCGAGGGCGGCAGCACGCGGTCGAAGACCGCCTGGGCGCTCTCCCCCAGCGGGGCCCCGGGGCGCACGGTCTCGCCGAGGGCCTGCCCGAGCCGGCCCATCCCGTCCTCGAGGTCGCCGGTGCGGCCAGCGAGCAGACCGTCCGTGCACAGGGCCAGCGTCGTGCCCTCCGGCACCTCGAACTCGGTCGCCCCGAACGGCATCGTGCCGACGCCGAGCGGCGGCCCGGGTGCGGCCTCCAGGAAGGCGGGCTGCTGCCCCGGGGCGCACACCACCAGGGGCGGGTGGCCCGCGGAGGCCGCCGAGCAGCGGCCCGTCACCGGGTCGTAGACCGCGTACAGGCAGGTGGCCCCGACGAGCGCGAGCCCGGAGGCGGAGGACGAGGAGGAGGCGGCCCGGCGGTCGGGCCCGGCATGGTCGGGCCCGGCATGGTCGTGCTCGGCCGAGAAGCCCAGCACGAGGTCGTCGAGGTGGGTGAGCAGTTCCTCCGGCTCCAGGTCGAGATCGGCGAGCGCCTGGACGGCGGTGCGCAGCCGCGCCATCGCGGCGGTGGCGTCGAGTCCGTGGCCGACCACGTCCCCGACCACCAACGCCACCCGCAGCGAGGGGAGCGGGATGACGTCGAACCAGTCCCCGCCGACGCCGCTCGCGCCGCCCGCCGGCTGGTAGACCCCTGCCGTGTCGGCGGCGGGCAGCCGGGTGTCCGACCGGGGCAGCAGGCTGCGCTGGAGGGCGAGGGCCGCGCGGTGCTCCTTGGTGTACCGCCGGGCGTTGTCCACGCTCAGGGCGGCCCGGGAGGTGATCTCCTCGAGCAGCGCGGCGTCCTCGTCGCCGAACGGGGCGAGCGGCCCGCCGCGCCACAGGGTGAGGCAGCCGAGCACCAGGCCGCGGGCGTACAGCGGGACGGCCATCGAGGAGTGCGCGCCCTCGGGGATGAAGGAGCGCAGGGCCTGCGGGTCCAGGGTGAGCGCGCGCCGCAGGACGTCCAGATCGGACACGACCACCGGGCGGCCCATCATCAGGGGCCGCATCAGCGCGTTGTCCGGCACCGGGGGGATGGCGTCGCCCGCTCTGAGCAGGTACTCGGCGCGGACGTCCGTCCCCTGGGCGGCGGCCACCCTGCGCAGCCGGACATCGGCGCCCTTGACGAGCCTGGGCGGCTCGTCCCCCATCAGCACCGCTTCGGCGAGGTCGACGGTGGCCAGGTCGGCGAAGTCCGGGACGAGCAGGTTGGCGAGGGTCTGGGCGGTGTCCACCAGGTCCAGCGACTCGCCGATCCGGGCCGAGGCGCGGTGGGAGAGTTCGAGCCGCCCGCCCGGGCCGGGTGGTTCGCCCGGCGTGAGCAGCACCAGCCAGCGCGGGGCGCCGGATGCTCCCGCGGTGGTGTCCGTCGTCATCGGGGTCACGGTGGCGTCGAACGCCCGGGCCGCGCCCGTCGCGTCGGCCAGCCGGATCCCGTGCGGCCCGTCCTCGTGCCGCTCCGCGAGCAGGGCGCCGATCGGCTCGCAGGCCTCGCCGGGCCGGGCGCCCAGGAGCGCGGCGGCGGCCGGGGTGAGCAGCAGCAGTCGCCCCTCGGCGTCCACCACCACCGCCGCGCGGTCGTGCGCGGCCGCTCGGTCCGGTGCCCGGAGTTGGCTGCGGCTCATAGGCGGAACGCCTCACATGTGTCGTCCTGCTCATTGTCGCCCGCTGCCGACCGCTGTGCGACCGGCCCCCGCCGGGCCCGGCGCGCGCTCCCCGGGCCGGGTCGTCCCCCCGCCGATCTGCTGATCCTCGGCTCCGGGGCCGCCGGGCGGCGGGCGGGAGCCGGCTCGGGCCGGGAATTGGCCCCGGACGCGCCGGATGCGGCAGAGTGGGCGCATGACGGCGCAGGCGGGCGGACGGGAGCGGGATCAGGCGGGCGCTCCGCGACGGCGCCCGGTGCAGCAGCGCAGCCAGGAGCGGTACGAGCGCCTGCTGGACGCCTGCGCGGGGCTCCTGGACGAGGTCGGCGCGACCGCTCTGACCACCAAGGAGGTGGCCCAGCGGGCCCAGGTGCCGATCGGCACGCTGTACCAGTTCTTCTCCGGCAAGGAGAGCCTGCTGGCCGCGCTCGCCGCGCGCAACCTCGACCGTTACCTGGACCGCCTCACCCGCCGGATCACCGCCGAGGCCCCGCCGGGCGTGGCGGGCTTCGTGGATCTCGCGGTGGAGGAGTTCGTGGCGATGAAGCGGGCCGTGCCCGGCTTCGGCCACCTGGACTTCGGTCTGGTCGACCGGGTCCCGGCCGACCTCGCCGACGACGAGCACCTGCTCAGCGCCGACCTCGACAACAACTCCACGGTCGCGCTGCGGATCCAGGAGATCGGGGGCGGCCTGCTCGACCCGACCGCCTTCCCGCTCGCCGTCCGGGTCGGCCTGGAGTGTGCCGACGCTGTGCTCAAGCTCGCCTTCCGCACCGATCCGGACGGCGACCCGGCGCTGATCGCGGAGTGCAAGCGGCTGCTGCGCTGCTACCTCTCGGACCCGCTGCCGAGCTGACCGACACGCTCGACCGGCGGGCCCCGGCACCCCGGCGCGATGGCGGGGGCGGCAGGGCCCGTGCGGCGCGGCCTACGAGCTGAACACCTGCAGTTCCGAGAGCTGCCCGGCCGGCCAGCCGGTGTTGGCCGTGAAGGTCAGCCGCAGGTAGCGGGCGGTGGTGGCCGGCAGGCTCACCGTCACCGTGTTCCCGCTCGCCGGGTCGAAGGCGTACGGGGTGGCGCCGAGCACCGCGGAGAAGCTCGCCCCGTCGTCGGAACCCTGCACCGCGACGGTCTGGCTGCGCGCCGCCCAGGCGCTCGACGGCGGCAGCTTCAGCACCAGCCGCTTCACCCCGGTCGGGCAGCCGAGGTCGACCTGCGCCCACTGCGGGAGGGCGTTGTTGGCGCTCTCCCAGTACGAGTTGGCGTCACCGTCCACCAGGTTGGCCGGGCCGTAGACCTGGCTGACGCCGGAGGCGGTGGCCGCCTTGCCCTGCGCCAGGTTGCCGCTGCCCGGGTTGCAGGCGGGCGGGGTGCTGGAGGAGGACGAGGAGGGCGACGGGCTCGGCGGGGCGGTCCCGGTGCCGCCGAAGACCTGGAGCTCGGAGAGCTGCCCGGCCGGCCAGGCCGAGTTGGCCGTGAAGGTCAGCCGCAGGTAGCGCGCGGTGGTGGCCGGCAGGCTCACCGTCACCGTGTTCCCGCTCGCCGGGTCGAAGGCGTACGAGGTGGCATCGAGCACCGCGGAGAAGCTCGCCCCGTCGTCGGAACCCTGCACCGCGACGGTCTGGCTGCGCGCCGCCCAGGCGCTCGGCGGCGGCAGCTTCAGCACCAGCCGTGCCAGGTTCTGCCGGCACCCCAGGTCGACCTGCACCCACTGCGGGAAGGCGTTGTTGGCACTCTCCCAGTACGAGCCGGCGTCACCGTCCACCACGTTGCCTGCGGTGTAGCCCTGGGTGCTGCTGGACGCGGTGGCGGGCCGGCCCTGCGCCAGGTTCCCGGTGGTCGGGCAGACCGGCGGCGTCGAGGTGCTGGGCGACGGCGAGGGGGACGGGGCAGGGGACGAGGGCGAGGAGGACGGCGAGGGGCCGCCGCCGCCCGCCGGCACCCCGTCGTACGTCCAGACCGGCGCCGGCCAGGTGCCGGTGCAGGTGGCACCGGTGTTCCAGCCCGAGTTGCCGCCGCCGTCGGTGATCGCGAAGCCGGTGCCGACGCAGTTGTGGATCGGGGTTGCGGCCTGGGCGATGTTCCTGGCGGTCACGTTGGTGAACTTCATGGTGGCGTTGGACTGGGCCTGGACGGCGTAGGTCCCGGCCCCGTTGATGGTGACGTTGGTGAGGTTGACCCCGTTGACCGCGCCCTCGATGGTCTGGATCGCCTCGTAGGAGCTGTCCAGGAGGTCGGTGTCGGTGATGTTGATGGTGGCACCGGAGATCGGCTCGTTGAGGCCGCTGAACCAGAGCGCGCCGACCCCGAAGTTCCAGTTGAAGTCGCTGTTCCCGGTGCGGATCAGGGTGTTGCGGGCCGCCGTGATGGTCCCCGCCACGGCGGTGCCGCTGCCGGAGTTCACCCCCGGGTAGCGGTTGGCGATGTGCAGGCCGCCGCCGTTGCTGATGGTGTCCGCCATGACGTTGTCGGAGATGGTGAAGTCCCGGCCGCCGTAGGTGACGATGTTGTTGGCCAGGATCGGCAGCACCACGGTGTTGTGGGTGAAGCTGTCGTTGGCGTTCGCCTTGCCCTCCGGCCAGGAGGCCAGGCCGTCGTCACCGGTGTTGCGCACGAAGGTGTTGGTCACGGTCGAGTTGGTGACGCCGGTGTGGAAGTTCACGCCGTCGGCGGTCTGGTCCAGGATCCGGCTGTTCCTGATGGTGAGCTGGTCCATCGGACCGTCCATCCAGGCGCCGACCTTGGTGTGCTGGAGCCAGAGGTTGTCGATCAGCGAGTTGGACATCGCCCCGCCGATGGCGTTGACCTGGTCCTCGTCCACCCGCTCGCGGATGTCGCCGATGACGGCGAAGTTCTTCAGCGTGACGCCCCGGCTCGGGCCGCCGTTGGTGACGTACTTGCCGTAGATACCGGCCGCCTTGGCCCGGTTCACCGGGTCCCGTCCGCCGAGCACGCTGTACCAGGGGCCGGCGCCGGTGAGCGTGACCCCGTCCACGATCACGTGGTCGTACAGGGTGAAGGTGCCCTGCGGGATGTAGACCTGCTTGCCCTGCACCTGCCCGGCGTTGACCGCCGCCTGGAACTTCGCGGTGGAGTCGCTCGCCCCGGTCGGGTCGGCGCCGAAGTCGGCGACCACGTCGAGCGCCCCGGCGGGCTTGGCGATCGGCGCGGCCACGTTCTCGAAGTCGGCCAGGTCGATGGTGAAGGTCGGCGACTGCGCGGTCGAGGTGACCTGGAGCCGGATCTTGGTACCGGCGGGCAGCGTCGAGCCGAACATCGTCCGGGTCTCGTCGTAGAAGTGGTGCGGATTCGTGTCGCCCGGGTTGTTGTTGAACGGGTAACCACCGTAGTACCAGCTGTACTTGGAGGTGACGTCCACGCTCTTCAGCCGGCTCCCGTTGACCAGCAGGTCGAGCGAGGCGTCCCGCCCCTTGCCGTCCGCCGAGTCCGGCAGGCTGTACCGGAAGTCGATCGAGTTGGCCGCCGCGGCGAGGGTGAACTCCACGTACTGGCCCGGCGCGCCCAGCGTGACGGCCTGCCGGCCGGAGGCCTCCGAGGGCAGGTGCCCGTAGAGCCGGTCGGGGCCGATGACGGTGCCGTTGGTGGCCGCGTACTCGGCCTCCTGCTCGACGAACGGCACGGTGGCACCGCGCCCGGGCACGGCGAGCGGGGAGAGCGCGGGGACACCGGCGGCGTGCGCGGCACCGGCGTCGGCCAGTACGGCGGTCAGCAGTCCGGCGGCACCCAGGGCGGCCGCGGTGAGCGCGGCGACGGTGCGGGATCCGCGGGTTCGGGGTGGTGGCTGCATCTGCGGCTGCACATCCTTGCGGCTCGGGGGGAGAGCTCGGGTGGGGGTGGCACCCGGCGGCAGAGGCTCGCGTCCGGGCGTGCCGAGACTACGAGCCCGGATCGCAGGAAGTCCATATGCGTGCGCAAAATATCGACGCAGCCATGCAAGATCTGAAGTGCCAGTCCCTCGCGGGCGGCGCTCACCCGGCCGAGGGCGGCAGTCCCACGCATCCCGGCCGCCACGCCGCCCGCCACGCCGGAGCCCACGCCATTGCGCCCGGCACCCCCGCGCCGCACAGTGGAAGACACACCAGTCCCTTTTGTCTCCAGGAGCAGAGCAGGAGCAGCACATGCAGGCCATGGTTGGCGACCGGCTCCACATCCACAGCAGGTCCGTGGGCATGCTGGACCGGCAAGGCGAAATCATCGAAGTCCGGGGCGTCGACGGCTCGCCGCCGTACCTGGTGCAGTTCGAGGACGGCCACGAGGGTCTGATCTACCCCGGGCCCGACACCATCATCGAGCCGCACCAGGAAGCCCGGTAACCCCCGTACGGCCGGTGCCCGCCGGGAGCTCTCGGACGTGACCTCCCCCCTGCCCGGCCCGCTGGCCCCGCTGGCCCCACTGCTGGACGACTACGGTTATCCGGCGGTGGGCCTTCTGGTGTTCCTGGACAACTGCGCCGTCCCCGTCCCCGGCCAGACCATCCTGGTGCTCGCCGCCGTCTACGCCGGCACCGGCCGGCTCAGCATCGCGGCCGTGGCGGCCATCGCGGTGGTGGCGGCCGTCGCGGGCGACAGCCTCGGCTACCTGATCGGGCGCAAGGGCGGGCCGGCCTTCGTCCGCCGCTGGGGCCGCTACCTCGGGCTCACCCCCGAGCGGATGGCCCGCGCCGAGGGCTTCTTCGACCGCCAGGGGGTCAAGGTGGTGGTGTTCGCCCGCTTCGTGGACGGGCTGCGCCAGGCCAACGGCGTCGTCGCCGGGGCGAGCCGGATGCCCTGGCCGCGATTCCTGGCCGCCAACGCGGTCGGCGCGCTGCTCTGGGTGGGGGTCTGGGCGAGCGCGGCGTACCTGGCGGGCAACAACATCGGCGCGCTCTACGACCGGGCCGTGCGCTACCAGCTCTACCTGCTGGTGGCGCTCGGCCTGCTGCTGCTCGGCCTGTGCGCGCGGTTGCTGCTGCGCCGCCGCGGTCGGCCGGGGCCGCCGACCCCGGATCGGCAGCCGACGGACCGGCAGCGGGCCGAGCGGCCGGAGGGTCAGCGCAGCGGGACCACCTCGAAGGACGAGGCGTAGCGCACCCCGAACCGGCTGCCGGTCGCCTCTCCCATCCGGGCCAGGAAGCCCCGGGCGTCGGCCATGTCCCCGCCGAGCCCGGCCAGGTACGCCCGGTGTTCCTCCAGCGAGGCCACCCCGCGGTCGAAGTACCCGGTGGTGTCCACCGCGTGCCGGGCCTCGGGCGAGCCCGCCGCCCAGACCTGCCGCACGCCGTCCCAGGGCGGGTGCCCCTCGGCGGTCAGCTCGCGGAAGACCCACCGGTTGCCGGCGTCCCGGACGGCGTCCAGGGTGGCCCGGCCGGTGGCGATGTGGTCCGCCTGGTTGGGGTACGAGCCGAAGTAGGTGTCCCGGAAGTTGGTGGTGATCACGATCTCCGGCCGGTGCCGCCGGACCGCCCGGGCGATGTCCCGGCGCAGCGGCAGCCCGTACTCCAGGACGCCGTCCGGGTACCCGAGGAACTCCACCGTGTCGACCCCGACCAGCGCGGCGGAGGCGATCTGCTCCGCCTCCCGGAGGGGCCGGCACTCCTGCGGGTCCATCGAGTCGATGCCGGCCTCGCCGCTGGTGACCATCAGGTAGACCACCCGCTTGCCCTGGTCGGTCCAGCGGGCGACCGCGGCGGCGGCGCCGTACTCCATGTCGTCGGGGTGGGCGACCACGGCGAGGGCGGTCTGCCAGTCCTCGTCCAGCGGCTCGAGGTCGGATGCGGTGCGGTCGTTCACGGTTCTCCCCGTGGCGATGGCCGGGCTGCGCCGGCGCCGGTCAGTCGGCGGTGACGATCGAGTAGTTGAAGTCCACGTGGCCGAAGTGCCGCATCAGGTCGAGCCAGAGCGGCATCAGCATCTCCAGGCTCCGGGCGGCCGTGATGCCGCCGAGGTCCAGGACGGCGGCGGAGGGCCAGCCGAACTCCACCAGCATCGCGCGCACCACGGCCTTGGCCTCCGGGTCCTCCCCGGCGATGAACAGGTTGTGGGTGCCGGGCAGGCGGGCCGGGTCGACCATCACGTCGGCGTTCACGGTGTTGAGCGCCTTGACCACCCGGGCGGCCGGGAACTCCCGCTGGATCCGCTCGCCGACGCTGTCGGTGTTGACCGGCTCCAGGCTGACCTGGCCGGTGGCGGAGAAGACCAGCGGGTTGGAGACGTCGACCAGCACCTTGCCGGCCAGCTGCTCGGCGCCGGCCAGCCGCAGCGCCTGGAGCGAGACCGTGCCGGCGGTCGCGTTGATCACCACCTCGCCGAACTCGGCGGCCTGGGTGAAGGTGCCGGCGTGCCCGTACGGGCCGGAGCGGTCGGCCCACTCGTTGGCGGCCGTGTTGTCGCTGGTCCGGGAGCCGAGGGTGACCTCGTGGCCGAGCGAGACCAGCTTGGCCGCCAGCGTGCGGCCGACCGTGCCGGTGCCGATGATTCCGAACCGCATCGTTGCTCTCCCACCTCGGTCTTCGAACGCTCGATCGGGGTGCGTGCAGCCCCGGTGGAACCTTAGCCCGCCACGGTACTGAGGCGTGGTCACATCGGCACCATGTCGCCCCACAGCCCCGCGGGGCCGGTGCGCGCGCCCCGTTGACGCCCTTGCGGTAAGCGCTTACCGTCGTGCCGGACCGGACCGGAGCCACCCCCTCCGCGCCCCGCCCCGTCCGGTCATCCCGGCTTGGAGGCCCCGTGGACGCCACCCCCCGCTCCGCCCTCACCCGCCGCCGGCTGATCCAGGCGGGCGGCACCGCCGCCGCGGCCCTGGCCGGCCAGTGGTCCGCCGGCGCCCGCCCCGCCCGGGCCGCCGACGCCTTCGACACCCTGCGGCTGCGCTGGGCCGAGCTGCTCACCGGCAGCGGCTTCGACCCGGCCGCCGCCCCGTACGCCGGGGTGCTCGCCGCGCTCGGCGGGCGGGCCCGGGCGGTGCTGGACACGATGGCACCGGCCGCCGGCTCGCTCTGGCCCGATCTGCCGCTGGGCACCAACTCCGCCAACATCACCGCCGGTTACGTCCGGCTGCGCACCATGGCGCTCGCCCTGGCCCAGCCCGGCACCGGTCTGACCGGCGACCCGGGCCTGGCCGCGGCCGTCGCCACCGGCCTCGACCACCTGCACGCCCAGGCCTACACCCCGACCGCCACCGCCTACGGCAACTGGTGGGACTGGCAGATCGGCGCCCCGCAGGCGCTGCTGGACACCGCCGTGCTGCTGCACGACGGGCTGACCCCGGCGCAGCTCGCGGCCTACTGCTCCGCCGTGGACCACTTCGTGCCGGACGGCGCGGTCGCCACGTACACCGGCACCAGCACCGGGGCCAACCGGGTCGACCTGTGCCGGGTGCTGGCACTGCGCGGGGTGCTGGGCCGGAGCTCCGCGAAGCTCACCACCGCCTCGACCGCGCTCTCCCCGGTCTTCCGGTACGTGCTCAGCGGCGACGGCCTGTACGCCGACGGGTCGTTCGTGCAGCACACCTGGGTCCCGTACACCGGCTCGTACGGCGAGGTGCTGCTCGGCGGGCTGAGCCGGCTGCTCGGGCTGCTGGCCGGCTCCGGCTGGCAGGTGACCGACCCGCAGCGGCAGAACGTCTTCGACTCGGTGGCCCGCGCCTGGGCGCCGTTCATCCTCAACGGGCTGGTGATGGACGCGGTCTGCGGTCGGGCGGTCAGCCGCGGCCTGCAGAGCGCGGACCAGCTGCACCTCCAGCAGGACGACCACACCCGCGGGCACACCCTGCTCGGGCACATCCTGCGGCTGGCCGACTCGGGCGCCGCGCCCGCCGGGCAGTCCGCCGCCTGGCGGGCCGCCGTGAAGGGCTGGATCGGCCGGGACGGCTACCGTCCGTACCTCTCCAACGGCTATCTCGACGTGCCCGAACTCGCCCGGGCGCAGAGGCTGCTGGGCGACTCCTCGGTGCCGGCCGCGGCCGAGCCGCTCGGGGCGACCGTGCTCGCCATGGACCGCGCGGTGGTCCGCCGGGCCGGCTGGGCCGCCTCGCTGAGCCTGTGCTCGGCCCGCACCACCTTCTACGAGACCGGCAACGGCGAGCACCTGCGCGGCTGGCACAGCAACAGCGGCATGCTCTGCTGGTGGGGTTCGACCTTCGGCAACGGCCAGTACTCGGACGCCTTCTGGCCGACCGTGGACCCGTACCGGCTGCCCGGCACCACGGTCTCGACCAAGCCGCTGGCGGATGCGGCGGGCGGCGAATGGGGCGCGCCCCGGCCGGAGGCGCTCTGGGCGGGCGGCGCCTGCGACGGGACGTACGCGGCCGTCGGGCAGGACCTGCGCGGCCTGTCCTCCACCCTGCGCGGCCGCAAGTCGTGGTTCCTGCTGGACGATTCGGTGGTCTGCCTGGGCGCCGGGATCTCCTGCACGGACGGCGCGGTGGTGCACACCGTGGTCGACAACCGCAACCTGGGGGCCACCGGCACCCACGCCCTGACCGTGGACGGCGCCACCCAGCCGACCGACCTCGGCCGCAGCGCGCACTTCGGCGCCGCCCGGTCGATGGCGCTGGCCGGCTTCGGCGGCTACGTGTTTCCCGGCGGGGCGGCGGTCGAGGTGCTGCGGGAGGCCCGCACCGGCAGTTGGCACGACATCAACGGCGGCGGCGCCACCGAGGCGCTCACCCGGCGCTACCTGGGGATCCGGATCGACCACGGCACGGACCCGGCCGACGCCGGCTACCACTACCTGGTGATGCCGGGCGCGAGCGCCGCCGCCGCGGCCGCGCGGGCCGCCGCCCCCACCGTCACCGTGCTCGCCAACACCGCCGCGGCGCAGGCGATCCGGGACACCGCCTCGGGGGTGACGGCGGCCAACTTCTTCACCCCCGGCACGGCCGGCCCGATCACCGTGTCGGCACCGGCCTCGGTCCTGCTGCGGGAGGCGGGCGACACCCTCACGGTGACGGTCTGCGACCCGTCTCGGAACGCCGCCACCGTGCTGGTGACCATCGCCCGCTCCGGTCTCACCGCCGCCGAACCGGGCCCCGGGGTGAGCGTGCTGTCGCTGGACGGGTCGGTCTCGCTGCTGGTGGAGACCGGCGGCAGCCAGGGCGCCGGCCGGAGCGTCACCCTGCGCGGCACCGGGCCGGCCGCGCCCGGCGCCACCGTGACCATGCTGGCGCCGACCCGGGACACCTACCTGCGCGACGGCTCCTACGCGGACGCCAACTACGGCACCGCCACCACGCTGACCGTGAAGAACACCGACTCGACCGGCAGCGGTTTCGCCCGCCGCGCCCTGCTCGGTTTCGATGTCTCGGCCGTCCCGGGGACGCTGCGCCGGGCCGTGCTCTGGGTGCACGGCGCGGTCGCCGACTCCGGCGGGACGCAGACCACCCTGCAGGCCTTCGCCGCAGCGGACGGCTGGACCGAGACGGCCGCCAGCTGGAACCGCGGGCCGGCCCTCGGCGCGGCCCTGGGCACCGGACGGATCTCCTCGACGGCCGACTGGGTGGGCCTGGAGGTGACGGCCGCCGTGGCGGCCGCCCTGCCCGCGGCGGGCGGTGGCGGGGCCCTCTCGCTGGCGGTCTGGCAGCCGCTCGGCGCGGTCGGCCTGGCCGTCGACCTGGCCAGCCGGGAGAACCCCGGGCACCCGCCGGTGCTGCAGTTGGTGACCGGCTGACCGGTCCGCCGAAGGCCGCCGGCGGTACGGGCATAGGATCGCCGACGTGACCCAGCCGACCCCGGACCGGCCGACCCCGGACCGGCCGACCCCGCAGCAGCCGACCCCGGAGCAGCCGGCCCCGCAGCCGTTCGCACCGCCGGAGCCCGTCACCGCCGAGCCGCCGCGCCCGGTGCGCGCCACGCTGCTCGGCCAGTCCTGGCTCGACCTCACCTTCCTGCACTGGGCGGTGGAGCCGGCGCGGGTGGCCCCGCTGCTGCCGGCGGGCACCCGGCCGGACACCGTGGACGGGGTGACCTACGTCGGCCTGGTCGCCTTCCGGATGCACCGGATCGGCTGGTTGGGCCTGCCCGGGCTGCCGTACCTGGGCACCTTCCCGGAGACCAACGTGCGGCTGTACTCGGTGGACCGGCACGGCCGGCGCGGGGTGGTCTTCCGCTCGCTGGAGGCCTCCCGGCTGCTCCCGGTGCTGGCGGCCCGGATCGGCTTCCGGCTGCCGTACGTCTGGGCCCGGATGGCGATCGAGCACGACGGTGACACCGTCACCTACACCAGCTCCCGGCGCTGGCCCGGGCCGCGCGGCGCGCGCAGCCGGATCACGGTCGAGGTCGGCGAGGAGCTGGCCGGGCCGACCGCGCTGGAGCACTTCCTCACCGCCCGCTGGGGCCTGCACAACTGCGTCGCCGGCCGCCCGGTGTACCTGCCGAACGTCCACCCGCGCTGGCCGCTGCACCGGGCCCGGCTGCTCGACCTCGACGAGGATCTGCTGGCCGCGGCCGGCCTGCCGGGCATCACCGGCGCGCCGTGCAGCGTGCTGTACTCCCCCGGCGTCCCGGTCCGCTTCGGGCCGCCGCTGCGGGCACCGCGGGCCGGCGGCTGACCCAGGGGAAGGGCGGCCCGGGCGGGCCGGCCGGCGGGGTGTCACTTCCGCGCCGGGCCGGGCCGATCTGCCAAGCTCGACCGCATGATCACTCGGATCCGTCCGATCGCCGCGTACTGGACCACCGTGGTGCCCGTGCTGGCCCTGGTGCTGCTCCTGCTCAGCTGGAAGCGGTCGCTGCCGGGCTCGGTGGTCGCGCTGGTGGCCTGCTTCCTGGCCGGCGCGGTGCTGGCCGCCGTGCACCACGCCGAGGTGATCGCGCACCGGGTCGGCGAGCCGCTCGGGTCACTGGTGCTGGCGGTGGCGGTGACGGTGATCGAGGTGGCGCTGATCGTCACCCTGATGGCCGACGGCGGGGACAAGAGCGCGGGCCTGGCCCGGGACACGGTCTTCGCCGCCGTGATGATCACCTGCAACGGCATCCTCGGCCTGTGCATCCTGGTCGGCGCGCTGAAGCACCGGGTCGCGGTCTTCAACTCGGAGGGCACCGGCGCCGCCTTCGCCACCATCGCGACCCTCGCCACCATGAGCATGGTGCTGCCGACCTTCACCACCAGCACCCCCGGCCCGCAGTTCAACCCCACCCAGCTGGTCTACGCGGCGACCGCCTCGCTGCTGCTGTACGGCCTGTTCGTGGCGACCCTGACGGTCCGCCACCGCGAGTACTTCCTGCCCGTCACCCCGGCCGGCGACCTGCTCGACCCGCAGGACCACTCCGACCCGCCCGGCGCGCGGGCCACCCTGGCCAGCGTCCTGCTGCTGGCCGTCGCACTGGTCTCGGTGGTGGGGCTGGCCAAGGGGGTCTCCCCGACCATCGAGCGCGGGGTGGCCGCCGCCGGCCTGCCGGCCGCGGTGGTGGGCGTGGTGATCGCCCTGCTCGTGCTGCTGCCCGAGACCATCGCCGCAGTCCGGGCCGCGACCCGCAACCAGGTGCAGACCAGCCTCAACCTCGCGCTCGGCTCGGCCCTCGCCAGCATCGGCCTGACCATCCCCGCCGTCGCGGTCGCCTCCATCTGGCTGTCGGGCCCGCTGCTGCTCGGTCTCGGTCCGACCCACCTGGTGCTGCTGGCACTGACCGTCGCCGTCGGCACCCTGACCATCATCCCGAAGCGGGCCACCCCGTTGCAGGGCGCCGTCCACCTGGCGATCCTGGCCGCCTACCTGGTGCTCGCGGTCAGCCCCTGAGACCCCGGCCCGACGCGTCCGCCCGGCGGCCGGTCACGTCATCGGAGGCCGTACCCGATCGGGTCGGGCGGCGCGCCGGCCAGCAGGTCGTGCTCGTCCACGTCCAGGTCGGCGCCGGTGTCCAGCAGGAAGCGGAGCACCTCCGGGTCCAGCGCCCACCCGAACAGGCTGGGCCCGCCGGCCGGGCCCGCCGCGCCGAAGAAGCGCACCACCTCCAGCGCCGCGCCGCCGCCCTCCGCCCGCAGCCGGCCCGCGAGCTCGGCGATCCGGGCCGCGCGCGGGCGCAGCCGCTCCAGGATCCTGGCGATCTGCTCGTCCACCGTCAGGTCGCTCTCGCGGCAGACCGCCTTCCAGCGGTGGGTGGCCCCGGCCGGCGGCCCGGCGGTCTCGTCGGGTGCGAGGTCGAGGAAGGCCGCCATCCGCTCGGCGGAGGTGGACGGGCCGGACAGGACGAAGGAGGCGTACTGACGGACAGGCATGCGGGGGAAGTTACCGCCAGGTCACCGAGCGCGCCCCTCAATTTCGACCGCGGGCCAACGGGCCGGGCCCGGAGCGGAGTTGTCCGCTCCGGGCCCGGCCGCCGGCGGGCGCCGGGCGGCTACTCGACGGTGACGCTCTTCGCCAGGTTGCGCGGCTTGTCCACGTCCCGGCCCAGCGCGACCGCCGCGTAGTAGGCGAGCAGCTGGAGCGGGATGTTGAGGAGCAGCGGGTCGAGCTCCGGCTCGCTCTTGGGCACCAGGAGGCAGTGGTCGATCAGCTTGGCCTCGGGGGTGCGGTGGGCGATGGCGAGAATGCGGCCGGAGCGGGCCTTGATCTCGCCGAGGGTGGTGAGGTTCTTGTCGAGCAGCTCGTCGTCGGGCACCAGCGCCACCGTGGGCAGCTCGGGGCTGATCAGGGCGAGCGGGCCGTGCTTCAGCTCGCTGGCCGGGTACGCCTCGGCGTGGACGTAGGAGATCTCCTTGAGCTTCTGGGCGCCCTCGCGGGCGACCGGGTAGCCGCGGGTCCGGCCGATGAACATCATCCCGGCGTTGTCGGCGTACTCGGCGGCGAGCTCGGCGATCTGCTCCTCCTGCTTGAGGATCTCGCGGATGTGGTCCGGCAGGGCCTTGAGCCCGGCCACGATGCGGCGGCCGTCGGCGGGCGAGAGGTCGTGGATCCGGCCGAAGTGCAGGGCGAGCAGCGCGAAGGCGATGACGGTGGAGGTGAAGGCCTTGGTGGAGGCCACCGAGATCTCCGGGCCGGCGTGCAGGTAGATGCCGCCGTCGCACTCGCGGGCGATGGCACTGCCGACGGTGTTGACGACACCGAGGACCCGGCCGCCCTTGCGCTTGATCTCCTGGACGGCGGCCAGCGTGTCGTACGTCTCGCCGGACTGGCTGACCGCGACGTAGAGGGTGTCGGCCTCGATCACCGGGTTGCGGTAGCGGAACTCGGAGGCGGGCTCGCTGTGCGCGGGGATGCGGGCCAGCTCCTCGATCAGCTGGGCGCCCATCTCACCGGCGTAGTAGGCGGAGCCGCAGCCGAGGATCTTCACCCGGCGGATCTCGCGCAGCTCGCGGGCGTCCAGGTTGAGGCCGCCGAGGTGGGCGGTGGCGAAGCGCTCGTCCAGCCGGCCGCTCAGGGTGCGCTCGACGGCGCCGGGCTGCTCGTGGATCTCCTTGAGCAGGTAGTGCTGGTAGCCGGCGGTGTCGTAGGAGGCGACCTCCCAGTCGACGGTGGACGGCTGGCGGGTGACGGTGCGGGCGTCCTCGGTGAAGGTGCGGAAGCCGTCGGCGCGGACGGTGGCGAGCTCGCCGTCCTCCAGGTGGACGACCTGGCGGGTGTAGCGGACCAGGGCGGCGACGTCGGAGGCGACGAACATCTCCTTCTCGCCGAGGCCGAGCACGATCGGGCTGCCGTTGCGGGCGACCACGATCCGGTCCGGCTGCTGGGCGTCGAGCACGGCGATGCCGTAGGTGCCGACCACCTGGCCGAGCGCGGCGCGCACCGCGTCCTCCAGCTCCACGCCCTCGCCGCTGTGCGCGGCGACCAGGTGGGCGAGGACCTCGGTGTCGGTCTCGGAGGTGAAGACCACGCCGTCCGCGGCGAGCAGGGCGCGCAGCTGGTCGGCGTTCTCGATGATGCCGTTGTGGACGACGGCGATGCGCTCGCTCACATCGGTGTGCGGGTGCGCGTTGGCGTCACTGGGCACGCCGTGGGTGGCCCAGCGGGTGTGCCCGATGCCGGTGGTGCCCTTGAAGCGCGCGGGGACGGCGGCGGCGAGGTCGGCGACCCGGCCCTTGACCTTGCAGACCTTGAGGCCGCCCTTGGCGGCGACGGCGACACCGGCCGAGTCGTAGCCGCGGTACTCCAGGCGCTGCAGGCCTTCCAGCAGGAAGGCGGTGGCGTCCTTCGGGCCGATGTAGGCCACAATTCCGCACATTTCGGACTCCAGGGGTTCGGCTCTGTTGGGACACGGCATGGCTGGAGGGTTCAGCCGTAGACGATGCGGCGCAGCTGACGGGTGGACAGCTCCGGTGCCGCGACCCGGCGGGCGGCGAGTTCGGCGCCGAGCCGGGCGAAGATCTTCTCGTTGGTCAGCCCCCGCGCCTGCAGCTCCCCGTGGCGGCGGCGGACGTACTCCTCGACGGGTTCGGAGAAGTACGCCAGCACCTCCGCGACCACTCGCGCGGCCTCGCCGGGGCCCAGCGGGCTGATCCGGGTGAGGTGGGCGAGGAGGTCCTCGTGGGGGTGGGGCGAGGCGGACACGAGTAAGGAGCCTAGGCGCCATTTGCTCGTCGACCAAGAATCCTGCCCGAAATCGGGCAGATCTTCAGACATTCAGCCGCCGCACGCCCATTGATCTACCCACCCGTTCGGCGTAACGTCACGGTGCGTACCCATCGAACTACTGTGGGGAGATGCGCTGACATGTGCGGGATCACCGGATGGGTGGCCTTCGACCGCGACCTCACCGCCGAACGCGCCGTCCTGGAGGCGATGACCGCCACCATGGCC
The DNA here is from genome assembly GCF_040678895.1 of Kitasatospora sp. NPDC049258. Lineage (NCBI taxonomy): Bacteria > Bacillati > Actinomycetota > Actinomycetes > Kitasatosporales > Streptomycetaceae > Kitasatospora > Kitasatospora sp. NPDC049258. Next base: position 122,408 of record NZ_JBFAQT010000002.1, on the reverse strand, counting down.
TGTCGCGGACCGGACGCCGGCGGCGTCCACCTGCTGCCGCACGCCGCCCTCGGGCACCGCAGGCTCGCGGTGATCGACATCGAGGGCGGCGCCCAGCCGATGACCGTCGAGCAGGACGGCCGCACCCTCGCCGTCCTCAGCTACAGCGGAGAGGTCTACAACCACCGGGAGCTGCGCGCCGAGCTGGAGCTGGCCGGCCACCGGTTCCGCACCCGCAGCGACACCGAGGTGGTGCTGCGCGCCTACCTCCAGTGGGGCGAGCACCTCGCCGAGCGGCTGAACGGCATGTACGCCTTCGCCCTGTGGGACCCGCGGGCCGAGGAGCTGCTGCTGGTGCGGGACCGGATGGGCGTCAAGCCGCTGTACTTCCACCGCACCGCCGACGGGGTGCTGTTCGGCTCCGAGCTCAAGGCCCTGCTCGCCCACCCGCTGGTGCAGCCCACGGTCGACCTGGACGGGCTGCGCGAGCTGCTCGCCTTCACCAGGACCCCGGGGCACGCCGTCTACCGCGGCACCGAGGAGGTGCTGCCGGGCCACGTGGTGCACATCCGCCGCGAGGGGGTGACGCTGCGCCGGTACTGGGCGCTGGAGGCCCGCGAGCACACCGACGACCTGCCGACCACCGTGGCCACCGTGCGGGAGCTGCTCACCGACACCGTCCGCCGACAGCTGATCGCCGACGTGCCGCTGTGCTCCCTGCTCTCCGGCGGCCTGGACTCCAGCGCCGTCACCGCGCTGGCCGACCGGGAGCTGCGGGCCGCCGGGCTCGGGCCGGTGCGCTCGTTCGCCGTCGACTACACCGGGCAGAGCGAGAACTTCCGGGCCGAGCCGTTGCGCGGCACCCACGACGGCCCGTACGCACTGCTGGTGGCCCAGCACCTGGGCGCCGACCACCGGGTGATCGAGGTGGACAGCACCGCGCTGACCTCCACCGCGGCGCGGGCCGAGGTGCTGCGCGCCTGGGACCTCCCGATGGGCTTCAGCGACATGAACGCCTCGCTGCTGCTGCTCTTCAAGGCCGTCCGGGAGCACTCCACCGTCGCGCTGTCCGGGGAGTCCGCGGACGAGCTGTTCGGCGGCTACCCGTGGTTCCACCGGCCCGAGGTGGTCGCGGCCCCGACCTTCCCCTGGGTCGCCGCGATGGGCCAGATGGCCGGCGCCGGCAGCCTCGGGCCGACCGCACTGCTCTCACCGGACCTGCTGAAGGCGCTGGACCTGGGCAGCTACCGGGCCGACGGCTACGCCCGGGCGCTGGCGGAGGTGGAGCACCTGCCCGGGGCCGACCGGCTGGAGCGCCGGATGCGGGAGATCGGCCACCTGCACCTGACCCGGTTCGTCCGGCTGCTGCTGGACCGCAAGGACCGGATGTCGATGGCCAGCGGCCTGGAGGTGCGGGTCCCGTTCTGCGACCACCGCCTGGTGGAGTACGTCTTCAACACGCCGTGGTCGATGAAGACCTTCGACGGCCGGGAGAAGAGCCTGCTGCGCGCCGCCGTCCGCGACCTGCTGCCGGCCGCGGTGGCCGACCGGGTGAAGAGCCCGTACCCGACCACCCAGGACCCGGCCTACCCGCAGGCCCTGCGCCGGGACCTGGCCGAGCTGACCGCCGACCTCGGCGCGCCGGTGCTCGACCTGCTGGACCGGCAGGCGGTGGCCGCCGCGCTGCGGCCCGGCGCGGACCCGCAGGCGAGCCGCCAGGGTACCGAGCTGGCCCTGGATCTGGCCGCCTGGTTGACGAAGTACCATGTGGCGCTGATGTTGTGAGACGGTGTGGGCGGGGTGCCGGGGGACGGGACCGCGTCGACCCGGCCCGCCGTTGGGCCGTTGGGTCGAACACCTCCCCGATGGCCGACCCTGATCCGCGGTTTCGGGCTCCGGGCGGCCAGGATGGGAGCACCCGCCGTCCACGTCCGACCACCGGGGGACCACTGCCATGCACCCGCGACTATTCGCGATCATCACCGCCGTCCTGCTCGGCGCGCTCGGCCTCGGCGCGGTGGCGCTGACCGACTGGACCCCGGGCACCCGTCCGGTGGCCGCGGTCGGCGCCGCCCAGCCCGGTGGAGCCCCGGCCGGCGGCGCCGCGGCGGCCCCCTCCCCCGCACCCACCGGCGACCCGGCGGTGTGGACCCGCAGCACGCTGCGCAACAAGCTGATGGCCGAGATGGAGGCCACCGACCCGGGCGTGGCGCTGGCCGACCTCGACAAGATCAGCAAGGACAAGCCGTACACCGTGCGGTTCTGCCACCCGATCGCGCACGAGCTCGGCCACGCGGCGGTGCTGCGCTACAAGCAGGACTTCCAGAAGGTCATCTCGTTCCCGCACGAGACCTGCGCGGCCGGCTACCTGCACGGCGCGGTGGAGGAGATGCTCGCCAACTCCAAGACCCCGGAGCAGGACATCCTCACCCTGTGCGCGCCCAAGAACACCGGGCCCTGCATCCACGGCATCGGTCACGGCATCATGTTCGTCACCAAGCAGGACATCCCGGCCGCCCGCGCGCTGTGCAACAAGTTCCCCACCGACAGCCGCCGGATCACCTGCTCCGAGGGCGTGTTCATGCAGCTGTTCGCCCCGGACGAGGAGGACGAGAAGGCCAAGGCGAACCTGCCCGCCGACAAGATCGCCAAGGACCCGCTCTACCCCTGCCCGGAGCAGCCGGCGCTGTTCCAGTCGGCCTGCTTCTTCTACGCCCCGACCTTCTACCTGAGCTCGCACGACTACGCCAACCACCCGGAGGCCTTCGCCGACGCGCTCAAGTGGTGCCTGGCCGGCAAGGCCAGCGGCGGGGCCAACGACTGCAGCCGGGGCGTGGGCTCGCGGACCATGAAGTACAACCTGGACCGCGAGGACTGGGCCGCCAACCAGTGCGCCACCGCCGCCGACACCTGGCAGCGGCAGGCCTGCGCCCAGGGCCTGGTCAGCTACTACACCGTCAACTACACCGACGCCGGAGCGGCCGGCCGGCTCTGCGCGAAGATCACCAACAAGGAGATCGCCGGGTACTGCCGCACCGCCGGCGGCCTGTCCACCACCCTGGACTGAACCACCTGGCCAGGGGCGTAGGATCGGGCCCCACCCAGGTGCGCCGAGGAAGTCGCGCCGTCATCGGACCTGTTGGAGCGGCACCGTGAGCGACGACTTCCGCAGTGCGGCCCTGGCCGCCGCCGAGCTGGTCTCGGACTACCTCGACGAGCTGCCGGGCCGCCCGGTCTGGCAGCCGATGGACCCGGCCGACCGGCAGGCCCTGCTGGAACTGAAGCTGCCCGAGCAGGGCGCTCCGCTGGAGGAGCTGCTGGCGGTGATCGGCGAGCAGGTGCTGCCGGCACCGATGGGCAACGGCAGCCCGCGGTTCTTCGGCTGGGTCAACTCGGCGCCGCAGCCCGCCGGGGTGCTCGCCACCCTGGCGGCCGCCGCGATGAACCCCAGCTCGGCCGGCGGCGACCACGCCGACGTCCACCTGGAGCGGGCCGTGGTCCGCTGGATCGCCGAGCTGGTCGGGTTCCCGCACCCGGCCGGCGGCGGCATCCTCACCTCCGGCACCTCGATGGCGACCATCCTGTGCCTGGCCGCCGCCCGCCACCGGGCCGCCCGCCGGGCCGGCCACGACCTGCGCCAGGACGGCCTGGCCGGGCTGCCCCCACTGGTCGGCTACGTCACCGGCGAGACCCACTCCTGCGTGCGCAAGGCCGCCGAGCTGCTCGGTCTGGGCAGCCGGCACCTGCGCACCGTCGCCACCGACGCCGAGGGCCGGCTGGACACCGCCGCACTGCGCGCCGCCGTGGCCGAGGACCGCGCCGCCGGCCGGCTGCCCTTCCTCGTCGTCGCCTCGGCCGGCACCGTCGGCACCGGCGCCGTGGACCCCTTCCACCCGATCGCCGACCTGTGCGCCGAGGAGGGCCTGTGGCTGCACGTGGACGGCGCGTACGGCGCCTTCGGCGTGCTGGACGGCACCATCGCGCACCGCTACGCCGGCATGGACCGGGCCGACTCGCTCGCCCTCGACCCGCACAAGTGGCTCGGCGTGCCGGTCGACTGCGGCTGCGCGCTGGTGCGCGACACCGAGGAGCTGCGCGCCACCTTCAGCCTGGTCCCCTCCTACCTGCGCGACGAGGCGGCCGGCGAGCTCGGCTGGTTCTCCGAGTACGGCACGGAGCAGACCCGCCCGTTCCGCTCGCTGAAGGTCTGGGCCACCATCGCGCACCGCGGCCGGGCCGGCATCGCCGCCGACATCGCCCGCTGCACCGCGCTGGCCAGGCGGCTCGGGGAGCTCGTCGCCACCGACCCGGAGCTGGAGCTGCTGGCACCGGTGGAGACCTCGATCGTGGCCTTCCGGTACCGGCCGGCCGGGCTCTCGGAGCAGGAGCTGGACGCGCTCAACGGCCGGCTGCCGGTCGCCGTCCAGCAGCGCGGCCGGGTGTTCGTCACGGGCGCGCTGCTCGGCGGCCGCGAGATGCTCCGCGCCTGCCTGCTGAACGCCGCCACCACCCAGGACGACCTGCACCTGCTGCTCGCCGAAGTACGGGCCGCCGGCGCCGAACTGACCGAGGGTCCGCCCACCCCGTGACCACGCCCCCGGCCCGCCGACCCGGGCCGGGCAGCATCCCGAGGACATTAACCGACAGGTCACGGGGGATTCGTGATCGTGAAACACCAGCGCGACACCATACCGACATGGACGATTCCTCGCGCACCCGCCCCGCCACCCCTTCCCGCGCCCAGCGCCGCGGCACCCGGCAGCACCGCTGGCGCCGGGACACCGTCGAACTCGCCGCGGTCTTCCTGGCCGTGGCCTCCGCCGACCTGGTCGCCAATGTCGTGGTGCACGGCCACGACGGCCCGGTGCTGCTGGCCGCCTCGGCCGCCGCACTGCTCGCCACGGCGCTCTTCCACAGCTGGTGGGCACACCGGCACCCGCACGGGCCGCCCTCGCCCGACACCCCCGCGCCGCCCGGCGAGGCGGCCGTGAGCGGCCCGCTGGACGGCTTCGAGGCCACCGCCCTGTGGCGGATCCGGACCACCGTCGAGGACGCCCCCGGCAGCCTGGGCCGGATCTGCACCGCGCTGGCCGCGCAGGGCGTGAACATCGTCTCGATGCAGGCGCACCCGCTTCCCACCGGCGCCGTGGACGAGTTCTTCGTCCGGGCCCCGCAGAGCCTCAGCCGGGCCGAGCTGACCGCCGCCGTGGCCGCGGCCGGCGGCCACGACATCTGGACCGACCAGGCCGACGCGCACGACCTGGTCGACGCCCCCACCCATGTGCTGGCGCTCGCCACCAGGACGGCCCTGGACGCCGCCGAGCTGCCGGTCGCGCTGCGCCAGCTGTTCGGCCGGTGCGCGATCCGGCAGTACCCCGCCGCCGGCGCGAGCGCGGTGGCCGGGGTCGACGGCCATGTGATGCGGCTGCCGGTGCCCTCCGGCGACCTGATCGAGCTCTCCCGCCCGCACCTGCCCTTCACCCCGACCGAGTTCGCCCGGGCCCAGGCGCTGGTCGAGCTGGACAGCCTGCTGGGCCCCCGGGTGCCCAAGGTCGAGGCGCGGCTCACCCTGCCCGCGGGGGCGGACCTGACGGTGCGCCGGGCCGAGCCCGCCGACAAGGCCGCGGCGCTGGAGATGCACCACCGCTGCTCGCCGGACACCCTGCGCAAGCGCTACCACGGCCCGGTCCGGGACGCCGACCGCTACCTCGACCACCTGCTCGACCCCCGGCACGGCCAGACCCTGGCGGTCGAGTCCGCGGACGGCCGGATCGTCGCGCTGGCCCACCTGCTCTGGGACGACGAGGGCGCCGAGGTCGCCCTGCTGGTCGAGGACGACTGGCAGCGCCGCGGCCTCGGCGTCGACCTGCTGCGGCGGATGGCCGCGCTGGCCCTGGAGGCCGGCCTGCCGACCGTCTACGCCGTGACCCACGCCTCCAACAGCGGGCTGATCGCCACCATGCGGCGGCTCTCCGCCCCGCTCGACTACCAGGTGGAGGACGGCACCCTGGTGATCACCGCCCACCTCGCCGAGGCCACCGAGCAGCTCCCCACCCCCTGGCCCACCCGGCCCCGCCGGTAGGGCACGGCGGGGCCGGCGGCACCCCCCGTTCGGTCCCGCTCCGAAGGCCCCGCCAGGGTGCCGCACCGGGTCCGGGGATCAACGCCGCGGTGAGGAGTGGGTAGGCTGGCCCCGTCCCCGCCGCCCGACGGTCACCGCTCGACCTGGGCGGTGCCGCAGCAAGGAGGAACCACTGAGCATGCCAGGCACCGATTCGGAAGCCACGGGCGCGCGCGACGCCTCGCTGCCCGCCCGCGCCAAGATCGCCGTGACGGCCGGCCGGATGGCCGCTGCCCTCTCCCAGAAGGCGGGCCGCGGCAGTGGCTCGGTGATCGGCGGCAAGGTAGCTCTCAAGCTCGACCCCGACCTGCTGGCGACCCTCGCCGACCACCTCGACGTGGTCCTGGTCAGCGCGACCAACGGCAAGACCACCACCACCCGGCTGATCGCCGAGGCGCTGCGCGCCGCCGGCCCGGTCGTCTCCAACGCGCTGGGCGCCAACATGCCGGCCGGTATCACCGCCGCGCTGGCGGGTGGCTCGGACGCCAAGTTCGGCGTGATCGAGGTCGACGAGAAGTACCTGCCGATGGTCGCCCGGGACACCCGGCCCAAGGCCATAGCGCTGCTCAACCTCTCCCGCGACCAGCTGGACCGCGCCGCCGAGACCCGGATGATGGCCGAGAAGTGGCGCGAGGGCCTCAAGGACACCGACGCGGTGATCATCGCGAACGCGGACGACCCGCTGGTGACCTGGGCCGCCTCCTCCTGCAAGAAGGTGGTCTGGGTGGCCGCCGGACAGGCGTGGAAGGAGGACGCCTGGTCCTGCCCGTCCTGCGGCGGTGTGATGCAGCGCCCCGGTGACGACTGGTTCTGCCAGGAGTGCGGCTTCCGCCGTCCCAACCCGCACTGGGCGCTCCAGGGCACCCACGTGATCGACCCGCACCGCGGTGCCTGGCCGATCCAGCTCCAGCTGCCCGGCCGCGCCAACCTGGCCAACGCCACCAGCTCGGCCGCGGTGGCCGCGGTGTTCGGGGTGGCCCCGCAGGTCGCCCTGCAGCGGATGGAGTCGGTGGCCGCGGTGGCCGGGCGCTACGACGTGGTCTCCTACCTGGGCCGCGACGTCCGCCTGCTGCTGGCCAAGAACCCGGCCGGCTGGCTGGAGACCTTCTCGCTGATCGACGGCCCGCCGGCACCCGTGATCCTCTCGGTGAACGCGCTGGACGCCGACGGCACCGACACGTCCTGGCTGTGGGACGTCGACTACGAGCGGCTGTCCGGGCACCCGATCTTCGTGATGGGCCAGCGCAAGCTGGACCTGGCCGTTCGCCTGGAGGTCGCCGGCCTGCAGTTCCAGGTGGTGGAGAGCCTGGAGGAGGCCGTCCGGATCGCCCCGGCCGGGCGGATCGAGGCGATCGCCAACTACACCGCGTTCCAGCAGCTGCGCAAGGCGGTGGTGAGCTGATGTCCGTCCCGCCCCACCAGAACCCCGGTTTCGGTTCGGCCCCGCAGTACGGGTCGCAGCAGCACGGAAGGCCTTCCAGGATGAGCGAGAGCAGCCTGCGGGTGGTCTGGGTCTACCCCGACCTCCTCAGCACCTACGGCGACCGCGGCAACGCGCTGGTGGTCGAGCGCCGGGCGCGCCAGCGGGGGCTCGGGGTCACCCGGATCGACGTGCGCTCCGACCAGTCGGTGCCCACCAGCGGCGACATCTACCTGATCGGCGGCGGCGAGGACCGGCCGCAGCGGCTGGCCGCCGAGCGGCTGCGCAACGACGGCGGCCTGCAGCGCGCGGCCGAGAACGGCGCGATCATCTTCTCGGTGTGCGCCGGCTACCAGATCCTCGGCCGCGAGTTCATCAACGACCTCGGCGAGCGCGAGCCGGGCCTCGGCCTGCTCGACGTCTGGACCACCCGGGGCGAGGGCTCCCGCTGCGTCGGCGACGTGCTGGCGAGCGTCGACCCGATCCTCGGCCTGCCGCAGCTGACCGGCTTCGAGAACCACCAGGGCGTGACCCACCTCGGCCAGGGCGTCAAGCCGCTCGCCTCGGTCCAGGTCGGCCGTGGCAACGGCACCGGTGACGGCACCGAGGGCGCCTGGCGGGACACCGTCTTCGGCACCTACCTGCACGGCCCGGTGCTGGCCCGCAACCCCGCCGTCGCCGACATGCTGATCAAGCTGGCGCTGGACGTGAACGCGCTCCCGCCGGCCGACACCACCTGGTACGACGCCCTGCGCGCCGAGCGGATCGCGGCCACCGGGCGCCCGGCCTAGGCCGACCCCGGGGCCCGCCCCGCACCTCGCCGAGGTCCCGGCCGCGCCGGGACCTCGGCCACGCCGACCGGGAGAAGACCAGCATCCGGTCCACCCGTGCCCTAGTGGCCGTCGGCATAACAGAATAGGAAGCGCTGGACGCACACCCTCCTCGGCGTCCAGCCGCAGTCTCGCGCGGAGGCGTCGACGATGCCGCTCCCGCGCCGGTCCCTGCCCGGCCGGACGCAGGAACCGTATGCTGTACTGCACGGTCGATTTGGGGCCAATGGTCCGAAATCGACCGACCGCGGTGGCGACACCGAGGTGGTCGTCCGGCCGTCCGGTTACTCCCCCAGCCTGGCGGCTGGGGGTGCCCCCTGGGGAGTTGCAAAGCAATGCGTATTGGTGTCCTGACCAGCGGCGGTGACTGCCCCGGCCTGAACGCCGTGATCCGTTCCGTGGTCCACCGGGGGGTGGTCGACCACGGCGACGAGATCATCGGGTTCCAGGACGGCTGGCGCGGTCTCCTCGAAGGCGCCCACCGCCCTCTGACCCTCGACTCGGTGAGCGGCATCCTCGCCCAGGGCGGGACGATACTGGGCTCCTCGCGGGTCCAGCCGAGCCACCTGCGCGACGGCGTGGAGCGGGCCAAGAAGTTCTGCGCCGACCTCGGCATCGACGCCGTCATCCCGATCGGCGGCGAGGGCACCCTCAAGGCGGCCAAGCTGATGAGCGACGGCGGACTGCCGGTGATCGGCGTGCCGAAGACCATCGACAACGACATCGCCTGCACCGACGTCACCTTCGGCTTCGACACCGCCGTCTCGGTCGCCACCGACGCGCTGGACCGGCTGAAGACCACCGCCGAGTCGCACCAGCGGGTCATGGTGGTCGAGGTGATGGGCCGCCACACCGGCTGGATCGCCCTGAACGCCGGCATGGCCGCCGGTGCGCACGCGATCGTGGTCCCGGAGCGCCCGTTCCACATCGACAAGCTCACCGAGGTCGTCCGCGAGCGGTTCGAACGGGGCAAGAAGTTCGCCATCGTGGTCTGCGCCGAGGGCGCCAAGCCCGAGCCGGGCACCATGCACTGGGAGGAGGGCACCCGGGACATCTACGGCCACGAGCGGTTCACCGGCATCGCCACCCAGCTCTCCGGCGAGCTGGAGCACCGCCTCGGCAAGGAGGCCCGCCCGGTGATCCTCGGCCACACCCAGCGCGGCGGCACCCCGACCGCGTACGACCGGGTGCTGGCCACCCGCTTCGGCTGGCACGCGGTCGAGGCCGCCCACAAGGGCGCGTTCGGGCACATCACCGCGTTGCAGGGCACCGAGATCAAGCTGGTGCCGCTGGCCGAGGCGGTCGCCGAGCTGAAGACCGTCCCCGCCGAGCGCTACGTCGAGGCCGAGACCGTCATCTGACGGCCGGGCCCGGGCCCCCGACCGCCGTGCGCGGTCGGGGGCCCTTCGCGTGCGCGCCGCCACCCGGGCGGCTACTCGGCGGGCGTCCCCTCGTGCAGGCCGCCGCCGCTGCCGGCCGCGCCCGTGGTGTCCTCGGGGGCGACCGGGGCGGACAGCGAGGAGAGGTCCCAGGCATAGGTGCCGACCGCGTCGGCGATCACGTCGATGTTGACGTCGAAGGCCTTCGGGTCCAGGTTGGCGAGGGTGTCGCAGGCCTGGTGGTAGCACGGGTCGTAGGCCACCCCGGCGGTACCGCCGTACCGGGCCGCCTGGGCCTCGGACTTGACGCCCTCCGCGCCGGTGGCGGTGCCGCCGGCCGGGATGCCGGCCGCGATGAACGGCCCGTAGTCGGAGCGGCCGGTGAAGTCGGTGCCCTCGTGCGGCAGGCCGCGGCGGTCCAGGTAGCCGGTGATCCGCCGCTCCAGCTGGGCCGAGCCGGCCGGACCCGGGCCGGACCCGGTGCGGTCGGAGTCGTCGCCGTCGTAGACGAACCGCGCCCCGTTCGGCGAGGCGATCATGTCGAAGTTGAGGTAGAGCTTGATCTTCGCCCGCTCCGCCTCGGACAGCGAGGCCACGTACTTCTCCGAGCCGACCAGACCGAACTCCTCGGCCGACCACCAGGCGAACCGCACCTTGTTCTGCACCCGGTGGCCCGCGAGCGCCTTGGCGACCTCCAGGATGCCGGCCGAGCCGGACCCGTTGTCGTTGATCCCCGGGCCGGCCTGGACGGAGTCCAGGTGCGCGCCGACGAAGACGGTGTTGCGCTCGTCGCCGCCACGCGTCTCGGCGAGCACGTTCCAGGTCCTGCGGGTCTCGTGGAAGGTGCGGATCTCCAGCGCGACCGTCACCTCACCGGCCGCCACCCTCGCCGCCAGCGCCTCGCCGCGGGCCCGGGTGATCCCGCCGGTCGGGATCCTGGCCACCTCCGGGTCGCCCAGCGTGCCGTTCAGGTCACCGTCGGTGTTGTTGTACACGATCGCCCCGACCGCTCCCGCGGCGGCGGCCGTGGCCTGCTTGACCGCGAAGCTGCAGCCGCCCCGCTTGATCAGTGCGATCCTGCCGGTGAAGGCACCGGCCGGGTAGTCGGCGTCCTCGCACCCGGTGGTGGCGTCCGGGGCGACCACCGCGACCGGGGCCGTGAGGCCGCCCTCCGGGGTGCTCGTCGAGTACGTCATCGCGAACACCGGCAGGTCCTCGGGGACCGGCCCGAGCACCCGCAGGTGTTCGGCCAGGGTCTGCGCGTAGACGTAGTCGAACTCGTGCCGGGACACCTTGAGCCCGGCCCGGCGGGCCTGCTCGGCGACGTACTCCGCCGACTCCCGGTGGCCGGGCGAACCGGCCACCCGGGTACCGCCGTTGCGGTCCGCGATCCGCTGCAGCGACCTCAGGGTCCGGTAGGCGTCCTCGGCCCCGGCCTGGCGCACCAGCTCCTTGGCCAGCCGCTCGGCCCGGGAGGCCGGCCGGTCGTCGGCGGACGCCGGTGCGGCGCCGATCAGCAGGAGCGGTGCGGTGAGCGCGGCCGCGGCGAGCGCGGCCGGGATGGTCCGGCGATTTTGTGCGTTCAAGGCGTGTCCTTCCGACGGTCCGTGACGGTGCGGCAGGTGACGGCAGGAGCCGGGGGAAGCGCTGGAGGGAAACTACCGGCAAAGAGATGGCATGGACATACCCAAGGCATGTCCTCGGCCGGAATTCACACCTTTGCCGGACACGGCGGTGCCGCCCGGCGGCGAGGCCGGGCGGCACCGTGGCGAGCTTGCCCCCGGGGTCAGCCGGGGTAGACCCGGGCGGCCGCGATCGGGCGTTCGGCCACCGGGTGGGCGACGGTGGAGTTGACGCCCCAGCGGTAGCCGGCGAACAGCTTGGTGCCGGCGTCCGCGTAGAACACCAGGTGGCCGTAGCCGGCGCCGTCGTGCTCCACCCAGGCCGGATTCTGCCCCTGCCGCTCCTCGATCCTGGTGTCCGGGAAGGCGCGGTAGATCGCCTCCGCGCTCGCCGAGGCGGCCGGATTGCCGTGCGGGTTGCTGGTGCAGTCGATCACCTCGAAGACGTACGGCACCAGGTTGCTCCCGACCTGGCCGTCCGCCGGGGAGGCCCAGGTGCCCTTGCGCTCCCTGATCATCACGATGTGCCCGGTGTACGGCTCGGTGGTCGCCTCCCCGTCGTAGTCGAAGGCCACGAAGTCGCCGGGGCGCAGGTTGACCGGCTTGGTGACGGCCGTGAAGTGCGGGATCGTCGCGGCGTTCGCGAAGCCGGCCCGGAACTTCTCCGCCGTCGGGTAGAGCTTGCCGGGTTCGGTGCCGAAGTTGTCCCGGAAGTACTGCGTGGTCGCCCAGCGGGTCGGGTCCGCCTCCTCGGCGGGTGTGCGCGGGCCGTAGGTGCGCTCCAGCACCAGCGTCACGAAGGACGAGCACTGGGCGAGCACCCGGTACTGCTCGGGATGGCCCGGCTCGCCCCAGACCGCGGCGGAGTACTCGTCCGGGAACTGGCCGGCGAGCTTGTACCGGTTGGCCGGATCGCCCCAGGGCAGGCCCCGGAGGTACTCGATCAGCTGCTCGGCCTCGATCTGGTGCGGCGGCTTGACCTGGTACGGGCTCGGCGGCGGCACCTCCGCCGCGGCGGCCCGGCCGGTGGCCGCGGCCCCCGCCAGCGCGGCGCCGGCGGCACCTGCCATCAGCGAGCGGCGGCTGAAACGGTGTGGTGACATGACAGATCTCCCCCGAGCGACTGTCCGATGATCATCAGAAGCGCCCACGATCCTAGAGCGCCGGGCCGCTTCCGGTGGCCCTTTCGCCACACCGGTGCCGGGACTCCGTGTAGTTCCACTCCGAGTCACAGGTCCACAGGGTGCGGACGGCGCCGTTCGCAGAGCTGCCAAATTCCCCGCGCCGCAAGGTAGTTCACAGCGATCACGTCGCCGCTGCGCCCATCGGGCACCACGAGATCGGGAAGGCGAATTCTTCACCGGCCGGAACGAGGCGGCTCGCAGGGGACGGCCGCCCGCCGGTACCGCGAGAGGCCGCCCCCGCACGCGGTGCGGGGGCGGCCTCTCGGGGCTGTGCTCAGGCGTCGATGACGCCCGCGCCCAGCAGGCCGAACAGCAGGAAGCCGACCACCAGGCGGTAGATCACGAAGGCGTTGAAGGAGTGCTTGGCGATGTACTTCAGCAGCCAGGCGATCGAGGCGTAGGCGACCACGAAGGAGACCAGGGTGCCGACGGCCAGCGGGACGATGCCGACTCCGCCGCCGGTGGCGTCCTTGAGCTCGTAGAGGCCGGCGCCGGTCAGCGCGGGGATCGAGAGGAAGAAGGACAACCGGGTCGCCGCCACCCGGTCCAGGTCGCGGATCAGCGCGGTGGACATGGTGGCGCCCGAGCGGGAGAAGCCGGGGAAGAGCAGCGCGAGGATCTGCGAGGAGCCGACGATCATGGCGTCGGCCAGCGTGATGTCCGCCTCGCCGCGCCGGTGGCGGCCCATCTGGTCGGCGCACCACATCACGATGCTGCCCGCGATCAGCGAACCGGCCACCACCCACAGCGAGGCCAGCGGCCCGTCGATGAGCGGCTTGGCGGCCAGGCCGACGATCACGATCGGGATGGTGGCGTAGATGACCCACCAGGCGAACTTGTAGTCGTGGTTGGCGCGTTCGGAGCGGTTGACGATGCCCCGGCCCCAGGCGGTGACGAAGCGGAGGATGTCCTTGAAGAAGTACAGCAGCACCGCGGCGATCGCGCCGACCTGGATCACGGCGGTGAAGCCGACCACCGCCTTGTCGTCGACGGGGATCCCCATCAGCCCTTCGGTGATCTTCAGGTGTCCGGTCGAGGAGATCGGGAGGAACTCCGTCACTCCTTCCACGATGCCGAGGATGACGGCCTGGCCGACACCGATTGCGCTCATCTGAAATGTCCTCGCGGTGGTCTGAACGGTCGGAAGTGCAGTGCCCAGCGCACGGCAGAGTCGGCCGGACGGCCACGGCTGCGTCTACAGGCTTGTAGATGCTAGGGGATGAAGATGTCGGCCCGCACCGCCGGGTACCACCGGGCCGCACCCCGCGGGCGCGGCCCGGTGCCCGGGAGCCGGTCCGGTCAGCCCTCGGTGGACCTGGCCCAGAGGTTGAGGCCCGCGTCGGTCGCGTACTTGTCGATCTCGGCGAGCTCCTCCTCGGTCAGCTCGGGGCCCTGAATCGCCGCGACGTTGGTCTCCAGCTGCGCCACCGAGGACGCTCCGATCAGGGCGGAGGTCATCCGGGGGTCGCGCAGCAGCCACTTCAGGGCGAGCTGGGCCAGCGACTGGCCCCGGCCGGCGGCGACCTCGTCGAGCTTGTTCAGCTTGTGCCGGGTCTCCTCGGTGAGGGCCTGCGGGTCCAGCGACTTGCCCTGCGCGGCCCGGGAGTCGGCCGGGATCCCCTTGAGGTAGCGGTCGGTCAGGATGCCCTGCGCCAGCGGCGCGAAGCCGATGCAGCCGGCCCCCTCCTCGGCCAGCACGTCCAGCAGGCCGTCGTCCTCGATCCAGCGGTTGAGCATGGAGTACGAGGGCTGGTGGATCAGCAGCGGCACGCCCAGGTCGCGCAGGATGGCGGCGGCCTCGCGGGTCTTCTCGGCGTTGTACGAGGAGATGCCCGCGTAGAGCGCCTTGCCCTGCCGGACCGCGGCGGCGAGCGCCCCCATGGTCTCCTCCAGCGGGGTCTGCGGGTCGAAGCGGTGCGAGTAGAAGATGTCGACGTACTCCAGGCCCATCCGCCGCAGCGACTGGTCCAGGCTGGCCGTGAGGTACTTGCGCGAGCCCCACTCGCCGTACGGGCCGGGCCACATGTCGTAGCCCGCCTTGGTGGAGATGACCAGCTCGTCGCGGTACGGGTGGAGGTCGGCGGCCAGGTGCCGGCCGAAGTTGGCCTCGGCCGAGCCGTACGGCGGGCCGTAGTTGTTGGCCAGGTCGAAGTGGGTGATCCCGAGGTCGAAGGCGCGGCGCAGGATCGCGCGCTGCGATTCGAGGGTGCGGTCGTCGCCGAAGTTGTGCCACAGGCCGAGCGAGATCTCCGGCAGCTGGAGGCCGCTGCGGCCGGTGCGGCGGTAGCGCATGGACCCGTCGTAGCGGTCCTCGGCAGCCCGGTAGGGGGCGGTGGTCATCAGAGCCTCCAGAAGAGATTTGTTTCGTCCAAGAACATATCGGATCCAGCAGCCCACCCCAAGCTGCGAGTCCACCACGCCCCACCGGCCCGCTCCACCGGACTCGCCGGGACCGGGGGCGGGTGCGGGCCCCGCGTAAGCCCCGCCTAGGCTGACCCCGAAGCAAAACGGACGAAACCGGACCACGGCCCGGCCCCGACCGACGCAGCACGAGGAAAGCAGGACGCGCCGATGGGCGACGGCATGGCAGGCATGCACCACCACGGAGGCCAGACACTCGGCCCGTTCACCCTCTCCTCCAGCCTCGGCTGGTCACCCGACTGGCCGTTCCTGATCGGCGCCCTGCTGGCACTCGGCCTCTACCTCGGCGGCGCCGTCCGGCTCTGGCGCCGCGGCGACCGCTGGCCGATCGGCCGGCTGATCGCCTGGGTGGCCGGCGTCGGCACGATCGCGCTGGTGACCTGCACCGGGCTGAACGACTACGGCATGGTGCTGTTCAGCGCGCACATGATCCAGCACATGGTGCTGAGCATGCTCTCGCCGATCCTGCTGCTGCTCGGCGCCCCGATCACGCTGACCCTGCGGGCACTGCGCCCGGCCCGCAAGGGCAGCGGCCGCGGGCCGCGCGAGCTGGTGGTGGCGCTGCTGCACAGCCGGTACATCCGGATCGTCTCGCACCCGGCGTTCACCATCCCGCTGTTCGTCGCCAGCCTGTACGCGCTGTACTTCAGCCCGCTGTTCGACTTCCTGATGCAGTACCGTCTCGGGCACCTCGCGATGATGGTCCACTTCCTGGCGGTCGGCCTGCTGTTCTTCTGGCCGATCATGGGCGTGGACCCGGGCCCGCACCGGCCCGGCTTCGTGATGCGGATCATCGAGCTGTTCATGGGGATGCCGTTCCACGCCTTCTTCGGCGTCGCGGTGATGATGGCCACCCACCCGCTGGTCACCACCTTCGGCACCGACTCCGCACCGCCGGGCACGAACCTGCTGAACGACCAGAAGATCGCCGGCGGCATCACCTGGGCCTTCGGCGAGATCCCGACCGCGATCGTGCTGATCGCCCTCACCCTCCAGTGGGCGAAGTCGGAGGAGCGCCAGGCCCGCCGGCGCGACCGGGCGGCGGACCGCGACGGCGACGCCGAGCTGGTCGCGTACAACGCCTACCTGGCCTCGCTCGACAAGCGCGGCCGGCAGGCGACCGGGGCCGGCTGACCGCCGGCTCCGCGCTTTCCCCGGCAGCCCGACCGCCAAGGCCCCGCCCGATCGCCCCCCGAGGATCGGCCGGGGCCTTCGCCGTCCGCGGCTCAGCCGATGCCCTGGCGGTCGGGCTGCAGGGCGAAGGCGCGGTCCTCCGGGTCGGTGACGTGCTGGGCGACCGCCCTGACCAGCAGCTCGCGCTGGATCCGCAGGGGTGCGCGGCGCGGCTCGGGGGCGATCCGGAGCAGGTCGTCGAGGGCCGCCGCGAGCCGGCGGGTGACCTGCGGGTGGGCCGCGCCGCAGAGCCGGATCTCGGTGAAGGCCAGGTCGATCGTGGCCGCCCAGCCCGGCACCGGCTGCACCAGCCGGACCCGGCCCTCCCGGTCGCGGTGGCGGAGCTCACCGAAGGACTCGGCCGCCAGCAACGCGGTCAGCTGGTAGATCCGGTCGATCGCCTGGACGGCCGTGGTGGGGTCGTTCACCGCCGGGGAGAGCGCCCGGATCGCGATGTCCACCAGCTGCCGGAAGCCGAAGCTGAGGTCCTGGTGCATGGTGCGGTCCACCCCGACGTTCAGCGCCGCCGCGATCCGGCGCGGGCGCGGGGTGCTCCCGCCGGCCACCACCACGGTCGGGGTGCCCGGGGCGATGAAGTCCCCGATCCGGGGCACCAGGTGCAGCACCGCGTCGTGCCGCCGCGCCACCCGGACCAGCCGGCCGATGTTCACGTCCCGCAGCACCCCGGCGCTGCCCTCGTGCAGCAGGGTCCGCCCGTCCTCGGGCCGGCTCGGCTCGGCAACCTCGGGCATCAGCCGGTGGTACTGCACCAGGACGGCGAGGGACTCCCGGGTGACCCGGTCGATCACGTGCGGCACCCGCAGCAGCCGCAGGGTGGCCTGCACGTACAGCACGAAGAAGGCGAGGCTGAGCATCACCAGCAGCACGGCCACGACCGTCGACATGATGGGGACGGAGACCGCCTTGGCGGGGTCGGTGGTGTCGTCGTAGGTCAGCTGGACCAGCAGGGTGAAGACGAAGGTGGCCAGGCAGGTCGAGAAGGTCGCCTTGGTGAGCCGGCTGCGGACGTACAGGCGCAGCACTCGGGGGCTGAACTGGCTGGCGGCCATCTGCAGCGAGACCAGCGAGATCGAGAACACCACGCCGATGAAGGTGAGCATCGCCGAGCTGACGGTGGAGACCACGCTCTTCGCGGCGCCCGTGAACCGGAGCAGGTCCTCGGCGGACCCGCCCTCCTGCACCGTCGCCCGGTAGATCTCCCGGTCCAGCCAGTCGGTGACCCCGGCCAGCAGCACCGCCAGCACGCAGGCCACCAGCGGGGCCACCCAGAACGAATCCCGCAGGTGCTCCCGCAACGGCGAGAGCGGCCGGTACCGACGCTGCCGCCCGCGCTGCTCGGGCTCGGGCCGACGGGCACTCATCCCCCCAGGCTAGGCGGGCAGACGGCACGTGCCCTGCGCTGCTCGGCCGGATGAGCTTCCGGACCGGCCGCTGGAGTGGTGCCGGATTCCTCCGACGGGGCCGACTCCCGACGGTCGTCCGGTAGTGCCGCTGAGGTCCCCATGACAGTCGCCAGAACGAGCAGAAGTGCGCCGGCCAGGCCTGCCTGGGTTGGCGGGCCTGGCCGACTGGGGAAACGGAGGACCAGCCTCCGACAGCCCGACTATTGATCAATCACATACTGGTCGACATCGATCGCTGCCCCGACATCCGACAAGAAGCCGAGCAGTGATGATTTCACGACGAACCCTGGGCCGGCCTCGTCCAGCAGCGAGCAATACTGCACGATTGACAGAAGAGTTGAACACCCGTTTCTCAGAAGCTCGGCAATCGGTTCACGCAGCCCGGCGACCCGGACCTCGATCCGCTCCAGGAGATCCGTGACATCCTCACCCGCCACACCCTCCTCGACAAGCTGCCAACTGTTGATGCGTGCGGGCCGCCCGAGGATCGAGCCTTCCGGCACCCGGGCAACATGGGACGACCGGTCAGGGTCCAGCGACAGGGCAGCAGAAATGAACTCCGGCGAGATCCTCTCACTACTGATCGTGAACTTGACCATCCGCCGAGGACCATCGAACCCAGACATTTTCGACCCTCACCTATCCATTCGGTACCACGTCGGAATCGGAGCCTTCTGATTCTTCGCCATGAGGAAGAGGTAACCGCTGGAGGTGTCCTTGAAAACGTCGTAGCGTCCGACAGGCGCGCCTTTGCCAACAGCTTCCTCCTTGAAGGCGTGGACATCTCCCACCTCCTCCTTCAGTGTGTTCTTGCTGACCTTCTTGAGTGCAGACATATCCGGCTCGGTCGCCGGATCCCTCGCGGGCGAGGACGACGAATCCTTCTCGCGCAACAGCGTGCTGATGTCGTCGCCGAGACCGCGCGCACCATCGACCGCCATCGTCGAACTCGGTGCAGCAATCGCCAATCCACCGGCAATGGATGGCGCCCCCGCAACACAGAGCACACCGGTGCCGCACTCCACTGCGCCACTCGCGGCCAACGTGCCGCCTGCGACAGTACCCGCTGCTCCGACCACAGTCTCGGTCGCGTGCACGAGGCCGGAACCAAGGGTCTTCGCGAGGTCCGTGAGGTTCTGCGCATCACGCTCCGCCTGGGCCGCTCGTCGATCCCACTCCTTCTGGCTCTGGCAACCCGCCCGCCCCTTGCATACGGGCTTCGTGGCATATGTCCACGCCTTGTCGAGCGCCTGCTGGATGGCCTGCAGGTCCCAGAAGCTCAGAGGCGGTTTCTCCGTCCCGCAGTCACCCGGGCGGCACCCTCCACCGTGGTTGGGGTCCTGCCCGCGCTCCTTCCCCCATTCCTCGTTCTTGGTGGTCCCACAGCCACCAGGGCATCCGCCGCCCGGGCTGTACCCGTAGCACGGCATCTCCTTGCCGCACTCGGCCGGGATGAGGCCGGTCGGATCGGACTTGGTGGCGGGACTGTCGGCGGCGTAGCTGTAGCCACCCATCTGGTTGGGATCGCCCGCCTCGAACACCGGGTCGACGGTGAGGAAGCGGCCGAGGGAGGGGTCGTAGGTGCGGGCGCCCAGGAGGTCGAGGCCGCTGGTGGCGTCGGTGGGCTTGCCCAGGTAGCCGTGGTTGTCGGCCCACGAGCCCGGGAGGGCGCCGCGGGGGTTGCCGTAGGGGTCGAAGGCGCGTCGGGTGACGGCCAGGGTGTCGGCATCGATCTGGACGCTGCTGGTGTGCTGCGGGTTGGTGGGCTGGTAGGTCAGCGCCCCGGTGCTGGAGCGGACGACGACCGTGCCGTCGGGGTTGGCGTAGTAGCGCAGCCCGGAGACCGAGTTGCCGTCGCCGGAGAGGGTGAGCTGCTCGGCGCCGCCGAACAGGTAGAGGACGGTGCCTTCGGAGCCGCGCTGCAGGAGCAGCGCGCCCTCGGCGTCGTAGAGGTAGCCGGACGTCCTGGCCACCCCCGCGGACGGGGTGGTGACGGTGGCCGTGCGGCCCTCGGCGTCGTAGCCGAAGGTCTGGGTGGCACCGGCCGCCGGGGTGTCGGCGCCGGTGGTCCACTGCTGGTTGACCCCGCCGTGGCAGGTGTAGAGCGCGACCCGGGTGCCGGGGGTGTTGTCCCAGCCCGTGATGTCGAGGCAGAGCCCGGACACCACGTTGACCATCGAGCCGCCGGCCCCGCTGCGCCACTCCTGGGCGGGGCTGCCGTCACAGGTCCACAGTTCGACCGCGCGGCCGGCCTCCGACACGCCGTCCGCCGGACGCGCGCATTTGCCCAGCGCCTTGAGGGCGCCGTCCGTCCCCAGCGTCCACTTCTGGGCGTCGGTGCCGTTGCAGGTGTAGGAGACGACGGGGTTGCCGTCGTCCGTGCGGGAGCCGCTGTCGTCCAGGCAGAGCGGGGTCGCCGTCCCGGTGGAGAGGCTGGAGGCGACCGAACCGGTGCTGCTGACGGCCCGTGCGGTGGTGTCACCGGCCTCGTCGTACTGCGGGGTCACGGTGGTGGTGTAGCCGGCGCCGGTGGGCGTGTTCACCGTGGCGGGCCACTGCTGGTTGGCCCCGCCGTTGCAGTACCAGAGCGCGGTCCGGGTGCCCTGGGCGCTACTGGCGCCGGGGATGTCCAGGCACAGGCTCGTGGCGGCGTTGACCAGCGCGCCGTCGGCGCCGTCCTGCCACTGCTGGGAGCCGCTGCCGTCACAGGTGCCGAGTTCGATCGCCGTCCCCGGCCCGGCGTCACCGCCGCCCGCCGGGCGGGCGCACTTACCGAGCGCCTTGAGCGTGCCGTCCCCGCCCCTGGTCCACTTCTGGGCTCCGCTGCCGTTGCAGGTCCAGGTCTGGATGGCGGTGCCGTCGGCGGTCCAGGCGGCGTTCACGTCCAGGCACAGCGGGGCCCCGCCGGTCGGCACGGCCGAGACCAGTGCACGGGTCGCCGCGCCGGTGCTGCTGGTGACGGCGGTGACGGTGTTGGGCTTGGCGGCCGGGGTACGGCCGTCACCGGGGTAGCTGCCGGTCTGGGTGATGTCGCGGGCGGTGTCGCCGGTGACGTCGTGCTTGACCTGCTGGGTGCGGTCACCGAGCAGGTTGTACCGGAAGCTCTGCCAGTACGGGGCCGGGCCGCCGATGCTGCTCGGGCCGGGGTCGGTGTTGTTGCACCGCGAGACCTGCCCGGCGGTCGGGGTGCCGACACCCCAGGTGTCGGTCCAGGCCTCGACCAGCCGGTCGAGCCCGTCGTAGCGGAAGCACTGGGTGTCGACGGCCTGGTCCGGTCCGCCGGAGGACTGCAGTTCGGAGGTGTTGGTGAGGTTCCCGGCCTCGTCGTAGCCGTAGGTGGTCGCCGAGACGGGGTTGTTGGTCGCGGTCTGGATGCTGACCCGGTTGGTGGTCAGCCGGCCGGTGGCGTCGTCGTACGTCTGGGCGGTCCGGAACTGCTTGCGGTTCAGCCCGTACGTGGACTGCAGGAGCTGGCCGAGCGCGTTGTAGTTGGCCAGGTCGAGCAGCGCGGTGTTCTCCGTGCCGCTCTGGACCAACTCGCCTTGGAGGTCGTAGCCGTAGCCGACCGACTCGGCGGGCAGGCCGCCCTCCGCGCGGTAGTTGGTGGCGGCCAGCAGGCCGACGTTGGGCGTGTAGTTCGCGGTGGCCGAGTAGTCGCCCGCGAGCCGGCCCTCGGAGGCCGGGATGGTGGTGGTGGTGCCGGTCGGCTGGTAGGCCGTGTTGTAACCGTCGGTCTTGGTCACATAAGCGCTGCCGGCCGCGCCTCCGACGTACCGGGTAGCCGCGGTTGGATAGCCCTTGGCGAGGCTGTCAAAGGTCCATGACGCCAGCAGCTTGGTTGCGTCGGTCGTGTCGCTGCCCGAGTACTCACCGGTCCGACGACCAAGCAGGTCGTAGGTGAAGGAGAGGGACTGACCCCTGCCGTCGATCGATCGGGCCACCCGCCCGTAGTCGTCATAGGCCTTCGAGGACGTGCCCCCGTCCGGATCAGTCTGCGAGACCAGGCGGCCGGCCAGGTCATAGGAGTAGGACCAAGCGTTGCCGGCAGCATCCGCGATCGTGGCGACCTGTCCGCCCGGCTTGTAGGTGTAGCGGGTGGCGACATCACCGACGCCAGCTCCACCGTGCAGCTCCGAGGTCGTCGTCCGGCCTCGGGCATCGGTCAGGACCGTGGTCGAAGTACCACCACTCGGTGGCGTGGTGTCGACCCGATCCGCGCCTGGGTATGCGGTGGTCGACTGCCATAGCTCGGCACCCTTGGCGTACTGCTTGACAGCTGTAGGACGGCCCATCCCGTCGTAGACCGTCACCTGCTCCGAGGGCAGCGAGTTCTCCGTCTCGACGAACAAGGTCGAGTTGGGCGCGGTGGTCGGGTCCGAGTAGGCGGGGATCCTGATCACGGGCCGGCCTCGGCCGTCGTACCAGGTTGAGCTGACTATCCGGCCCGCTGTGTCGTTGGCCGGTGTGGCCTGGGTCTGACGAGGCTGCAGCAGACCGTCGTAGACGGTCACGGTGGTGCGGTAGGTCTCGTTCTCGCGGAGCGTCTTGGTGATCACACTCGACGGGTCCGGGTTGTTTCCGCTGCCATTGATCTTGTACTCGAAGATCTGGCTCGGGGCTTTGCCTGCGTCCTTGCTCCGACCCGGGAGCCAGTCCTTGGAACGGCGGCCGAGTGCGTCGAAAACCGAATCGGTGGTACGACCGTTGACGTCGACTCCACGAGTGACCACACCTCGCCCGGGGGCGACAGCACGGTTCGCAGTCCAGCCAAGGGCGTTCGTGGTCGACACCCCGGTGGGAAGGATGCCAGCGGCAGGCGTGTAGGTGACGGTGGTCGCCGAACCTGCCGCATCGAGACTACGGATCACGCGGCCGTAGGCGTCGAATGTGTCGGCTCCGAGGGTCTGGAACACCGGCTCACCGGAACCGTCATAGGACTTGACCGACTGGGTGGCCGTCACCAATCCCTGGGAAGAACCGGTCCGGCCCAGCGTGCCAAAGGCGCCCAGGTTGCCAAGGCTGCCGTCTCCGTCATAGTAGGTGCGCTTGTGGCTGAGCGTGGTTTCGGTGCCCGCCGCAGTGCCGCAGGGGCCGGCCACTGTGAGGGACTCGCTCGGGTAGGTCAGCATCATCGGATTGCCGGGCGGCGCATCCGCGTAGCGAATCGTGGTGCAGGTCTCCTGTCCGGGGACGGAGACATCGCCCTTCTCATCCACCTGGAACGGCCGTCCGAGGCCGTCGTAGTTGGTGGCACTGAGCGTGGTCCGCCAGCTTCGGTCGGAAAGCTGGGTGACCTGGCGCCCCCCACTGGTTCGGGCGCGGCGGCCGATCAGGTCCGGGAGCTCTGAGAGCTTCTCGGGTGCAGGGCTCTCGGATGTCCACGCTACTCGGGGACTGGAAGCCGTCACTGTGGTGTCCGGCACAACCGGTAGCGCCTTGGCGACGACGTCGCCGCCGGCTTTGGTGTATGTGGCCGACTCCTGGGCCAGTCCGGCCAACCACGGACTGTCGGTGACCTCCTCGCCCAGCGAGTTCCTCCACTTGATGCTGCGTCGGGTTCCGTCGGCTCGGTAGTCACCATCCATCCCCTGCAGATAGGAGACCGTGATCTGACCCACCGGGTAGGGTGCGCTTCCGGTGGTGGTGGTGACGGTGCGGTAGCCGCGGAAGTCGTTCCAGGTGCGGTACTGGTCGTCCGTCAGCTCGGAGTCGTCCCGGTGCCAGGCGGCGCCGTCGCCGTAGCCGTAGTTGACCACCTGGGCCGGGGAGCCGGCCTTGGTGACGTCGGACGAGGTGACCGTGGAGACCAGGGTCTTGTGGAACCAGTCCGCGATCGGGGTCGCCGCACCCGGTGTGGTCCAGTAGACCGGGAAGCAGGCCATGGTGTTGCTGTCGGCCGAGGCCGGCATGGTGTTCTTCGTCCGGGAGCACTCCTTGTCGCGGTAGGTGACCGCGATGTAGGTGCCGCTCTCGGTCTGGACGCCAGAGATCCGCGGCCGGTAGAGCGGCGGCGCGGCGGGGCTCGGCCCGTCGACCCGGTTGTCGACCTCGATGCCGCTGAAGGTGACCGGGTCGAGGGTGATCGCGCCGCTTCCGCCGGCCGAGGTGTCCAGGCCGGTGTGCCGGATCTCGGAGAGCCACATCACCGACTGGAGGGCGCCCGCGTTCTTCGGGTCCTCGGTCCGGCCGGTGACCGGGTCGATGGTGCCGCCCGCGTCCGAGAACTGGTGTGTCAGGGCGTACGAGTCCACGCCCTGCCATCCGCCGCCGGTGCGCACCTCGGTGGTGACGCCGCGCAGCCGGACGGTCGACCAGAAAGTGGGTGAGCCGACCTTGCAGACGGTCGGTCCGGTGCCGCTGGTGGTCCAGTCGGACCGGCAGCCCAGGTCGAACGGCACGTCCGGCCAGTTGGTCGCGGTGGCGGCGGAGAGGTTGTCGCTCCGGCAGACGCTGTCGGAGACCACGCAGCGCTGCGCGGTGTCGAAGCTGACCCGGGCGGCGGGCTCGCGGCCGGCCTTGGCGTCGTCGAGCTTGTAGCCGTAGGAGACCCGGGTGAGGTACCCGCCGCGGCTGTACGCGGTCAGCGTGCCGGAGCCGCCGGCGGCCGCCTGGCCCTGGCCCATGGAGTAGTAGTTGGCCTCGTTGGCCCAGTCGTAGCGCTGGACGTCGCCGTTCGGGTCGACGACGAAGTCCAGGTTGAAGCGGTAGCCGGGCTGCTTGTCGCACTGCGACGCCTTGCCCTTGGCGGCCGTGTAGCACGGGTCGCCGCTGTTCGGGTGGTAGACCGGGGCGCCCCAGGCACTGTTGGTGGCAGCGTCGGAGGTGGTGCCGGGGGCGTGGTTGAGCCCCAGGTAGTAGGCGGTGCCGTCGGTCGTGGTGACCTTGAAGTACTCGCCGTCCCACAGGCCGTTGGCCGCGCCGGTCAGCCGCTCGATCCGCGTGCCGTCGTCCGAGAGCAGGTGGTACACGCCGTTGGCGTCCCGGACGAGCTCACCGGAGTGGGAGCCGAGCGACAGGGTGGCGTTCCAGCCCGCCCAGCACTGGTCGGCGGAGTTGTCGATGCCCGCGTTCCGACAGGACTTGGCTGAGCGCTCGATGAAGCCAGGGCTGTACGACCAGCCGTCACCGATCCAGGACGCCTGCGAG
Organism: Kitasatospora sp. NPDC049258; assembly: GCF_040678895.1. NCBI lineage: Bacteria > Bacillati > Actinomycetota > Actinomycetes > Kitasatosporales > Streptomycetaceae > Kitasatospora > Kitasatospora sp. NPDC049258. Next base: position 97,709 of record NZ_JBFAQT010000002.1, on the reverse strand, counting down.
TTGCGCGCCGAGGTCTCGCCGTCCACGGCCTGGGAGTTGTACGACAGCCCGATCGACGGCGCGGGTCCGGCCAGCGAGGGCGGGACCGCGATCGGGTAGCTGTAGGTGAAGGCGCCGGATGCCGACTGGGACCACGTCCCCGAGGCGGAGAGCGACGTGGCCGTGTACGAGCCCTGCGAGCCGCCGGTGCCGGCGACGGCCGCGACGGCCAGACCGGAGGCGGCCGGAGCGGCGGACTGCGCCCCTGCCGCGGGCGCGGCGGCCGACTTCGGCGCGCCCTTCCCGGCGGCCGGCAGTGCGACCGTTCCGGTGATCCGTTGGCTCACCGGGTCGTTGGTGGACTCGACCGGCTGCTGGCGGCGGCACTCGGCGAGCTGGGGCGTGGTCAGCGCGCAGCTCGGCAGGGCGACCAGCCGCAGCCGGGAGGCCCAACCGCCGCCGTACGCCTGGGCGATCGATCCGTAGTCGAGTGCGACCGAGACGCTGCCCGCGTCGGAGCGGCTGTCGGCGCGGGTCAGACCGACCAGCAGGCCGTCGACGTCGGCGGCCTGAGCCTTGGCCCGGTCGGCCACCTTGACCTGGACCGCGGCGGGCGGGCTGACCGGGGTCTGCTCGCCGACCAGGTCGCGGGCCTGGCGGCCTAGTTGCTCCGGCGCGGCGGCGCCGAGCAGCACCGGGCTCGCGCCGGCCCGGACCGGGCTGCTGCCGGCCGGGGCCTTGCCGAACGGGGTGGCGCCGGCCGACTTGGCGGACACGGCACCCAGGTCGACCGTGCTGGTGGTCTCGGCCGGCCACTGTACGGCGGCGCTCTTGTGGGCACTCAGCGCGCGGGCACCGGGCTGGCCCGAGCCGGTGCCGGGCGGCCTCGGGCTGTCGGCGTCGCGCCCGTCGATCCTCGGGAGCTGCTGGAGCGGGTCCGGCGCCCAGAGTTCGCCCGCGTAGTGGTAGCCCCCGACCACCTCCGCGCCCGCAAGCGGGACCACGAGCGACATCGCCGCGGTGAGCGCGGCGACGGTGGTGACCCTCCTTCGCCGGCGGACCCGCCGGCCGGGCCCCGGCGGAGCATCGGATCCGAACAAGAGCAGGCCGAAGCGCACGTCATCCCCCCGTAGTGTCTTTCCCCATGACGGGTCGCCGTCGAATGACCACTCGCCACCCCCGACGCCCCCCTTGCGATCGCGGGAACCGTATTGCCACCCGGGCGATCATCGCAATAGCCTTCCGGCGACCCACTCCGCGATATCGCCGGGTGCGAAGCGCCGGACGGGTCGACGGGGCTCGATCCAGACATTTTTCGGCCGATTCGTGTGCGCTGTGGGCCGTCGCCCGCAAGCCGCGATACGCGGCCGATACATCTTGAGGGGGATAATTCTCGTGGGGGTACCCTTCCGCGTCCGGCAGAGCCGGTCGCGCAGACTGACACGCCACCTGGCCCTGGCTTCGGCCGTGGGCACCCTGGTCCTCGGCGCCGCGACACCGGCGCTCGCGGACGACCGGCCGTTCGCGGTGAAGCCCGGCCTGACCAGCCGCCCTGACGGCATGTCGGCTCCGGTGGCGGGCGGGCCGGTCCAGGCCGCCCGGCTCAAGGCGAAGTCCACCGGAAAGCCCGTCACGATCGACGAGCTGACCACCGGGAACTCGCAGACCGTCGCCGAACCGGACGGCCGGCTGACGCTCACCACCCACCTGCAGTCCGCCCGGGTGAAGAAGAACGGAAAGTGGATTCCGGTCGACGCCGGACTGGCGAAGAATGCGGACGGAACATGGTCTCCTAAAGCGACCCCGTCCGGTGTTTCGCTCTCCGGTGGAGGCACCGGTCCGCTTGCCACGCTTTCCGATCCCCAAGGGCGCAGTCTGGCCCTGACATTCCCGGTGAAACTGCCCGCGCCGCAGATCAGCGGTGACGGTGCCAGGTATCCCGAGGTGCTGCCCGGGGTCGACCTGCAGGTGCGGGTGACGGACCAGGGCGCCGTCCGCGAGGTCCTCGTCGTCAAGGACGCCAGGGCCGCCGCCGACCCGGCGCTCAGGTCGCTGCGGCTGGCCACCACGGCGAAGGGCCTGACGACGACGGCCGACCCGGCGGGGAACCTGACCGCCAAGACGGCCGACGGCACGGTGGTGTTCAGCGCGCCGACCCCGTTGATGTGGGACTCCGCCGCAGCTCCGGCCGCGGCCCCGCCCAAGGGGGGCAGGTCGGCCGCCGCGGCGCCGACCGCCGGGGACACCGGCTCCGCCTCCAGCACCGAGGGCCCGGGGCAGGGCGCCCAGGTCCGCCCGATCGCCGTGGCGGCCGACGCCGACGCGCTCACCCTGACGCCCGATGCGAGTCTGCTCGGCGGCGCGGGCACAGCATGGCCGCTGTACATCGACCCGTCGTTCACCCCGACCGCGCCGATGGGCACCAACCACTACGCCCAGGTGATGGAGGGCTGCCCGAACACCCCGCAGTACGACACGCCCCAGCCCAACGGTGAGGGCGTCGGCTACCAGCACTACCAGACCAGTTGCCACGGCATGGAGCGCTCGTACTACGAGTTCAACACCTCCGCCGTGAACGCGGGCATGGTCATCGACGACGCCAAGATGTACTTCACCGAGACCTACGGCGCCAACCACGACTGCAAGAACGCCACAGCCCCGGTCGCGCTGAAATGGACCGGTGCCGTCGGCGGCGGTACGGACTGGAACCACCAGCCCCAGGTGCTCCAGGACATCGACGGCCAGTGGGTCAACAGCGCGTACTGCGAGTGGAAGCCGGTCACCTTCACCGTGACCAACGCCCTGCGGTCCGTCGCCCAGCAGGGCATCACGGCCTGGACGGTGGCGCTGTTCGGGGACGAGACCCGCAGCGACGCCAACCTCGGGTTCATGCGCTTCCGCACCAACCCCTACCTGATCGCCACCTACGACCTGCCGCCGAACACCCCCGACTCGATGTACACCAGCCCCGACTCGCAGAACCCCAACGGGGCCGCCTGCGGCGGTGGGAACCCCGGCTGGATCGGCCGGACCACGCTGGCCGGGGACGCCTCCAACATCACGCTGCACGCCTGGGCGTCCACCCCGATGCCGGGCACCAACCTGCAGGTGGCCTTCCACGTCTGGGACAACATGACCGAGGACGGCAACGGCAACCCGGGCGGCGGCGGCTGGCCCACGAGCCAGACCATCGGCTCGGCCGGCTGGGGCCACGCCAACATCGGCTTCCAGGTCGGCGACGGCCATCAGTACGGCTGGAACGCCGCGGCCACCGACGGCCTGCTGAACAGCTCCGGCAGCGCCTACTGCTACTTCGACGTCGACCTGTCCCCGCCCTCCCTCGCGGAGTTCGGCACCTCGCCGGCCTTCCCGCCGCTCGGCAGCGGGATCACGCCGACCGCGCACGCCGGTGACCAGGGCGCCACCATCCGGGTCAGCAGCAACGACCCGACCCCGGGCGGCTGCAGCCGCGGCCAGTGCATCAAGAGCGGGGTGCGCGGCTTCCAGTACTCGCTGGACGACAACATCCCGCCGGTGGGCGCCAACACCGTGGCGGTCGAGCCCGACGGCAACGGCACCGCCACCGCGGACATTCCGATCAACCTCAACCCCGACCAGTGGGGCACCCACCGGCTGTACGTCCGCGCCGTCGACGGCGCGGGCAACACCCAGCCCCAGGCCGCCGTCTACGACTTCTACGCGCCCTGGAACCCGGCCACCAAGGTGGTCCCCGGCGACCTGACCTTCGACGGCACCCCGGACTTCCTGTCCACCTCGCCGGACGGAAGTCTCACCCTCGTTCCCGGCAACAGCGACTTCACCGCCGCGCCGGGGCTGGCCTCCACGGCCGACCAGAGCCCCGAGCACGACAGTTGGAACAACTACCTGGTCGCGCACCGAGGTTCGCTCACCCAGTCGAGCGTCGACGACCTCTTCGCCTACAACAAGGGGAGCCACAACCTCTACGCCTACTTCAACGACTCGACCGCCACCCCGGCCGGCACCCCCGGCCACTTCAGCATCCACAGCCGGGTCAGCCAGCTCCAGGACGCCGCCTCCGGCTGCGCCGGCGGCATCGACGGCACCTGGAACAACATCGCCCAGCTGATCTCCCCCGGTGCGGTGAGCAACCCGGCCCCCTCGGCGAGCGTGATCACCGTCGAGAACGGACACCTGCGTTACTACCGGGGCACCCTCAAGGCCGGTTGCCGACTCGCGCAGGGCGCCGACCTCGGTGACGGCGACTGGTCCGGCGTCACCCTGATCGCTCCCGGGACGGCTGCCGGCACCCCCACCCTGTGGGCCCGCGACAACACCACCGGCGCCATCAGCACCTTCCCGCTGGCCTTCGACGGCTCCGGCGCACCCAGCACGGTGCTGCACGCCCCGGTCCACCACCCGCTCGTCTCGGCGGTCAAGGACACCGCAGGTGCGGGCATGTGCGCCGACATCGACCACGGCCGGACGGACAACGGCACCACGGCGCTGCTGTGGAACTGCGCCGCGGCGAGCGGCAACCAGCTGTTCACCCAGGGCACGGACGGCGCCCTGCACGTGGTCGGCAAGTGCCTCGACGTACCGGGCGGGGGCACCGACAACGGCACCATGGTCCAGCTCTACGAGTGCAACGACACCGACGCCCAGAAGTGGACCGCGGGCCCCTATCCGGGCACCCTGCAGAACCCCCGGTCCGGCCGCTGCCTGGCCGTCCCCCGCGGTGACAACACCCCGGGCACCGGCCTGATCATCTGGGACTGTCTGGACGACGCCAGCCAGCGGTGGGAGGGCCCGGCCGCCCAGGCCGTGCTGCCGCTCGGGCTCGGCACCGGCGCGTACCCGAGCGTCGACTCCCCCGGCGACGTGAACGGGGACGGCAACCCCGACCTGTTCGTCATCGATGCCGATGGCCGGCTGACCGAGATCCCGGGTGCGGCCTCGTCGGACGGCATCCCCCGGTTCGCCGCGCCGATCGCGCTCGGCACCGCCAATCGGCCGGTGAGCTACAACCTGCACTCGGCGCACGACCAGAACAAGTGCATGGACAGCTACGGCGCCGCCGCGGGCAACGATGTCGTGGTGTGGGACTGCTGGAACGGGACGAGCCAGAAGTTCACCTTCGCCGCCGACGGCACCCTGCGGGCCGGCGGACGGTGCGTCAGCACTCGCGACAACGCCACGTGGAACGGCGCCAGGGTCGGCATCCTGGAGTGCGTCGGCGACCCGGGCCAGAGCTGGGTCCTGCGGGACGGCAGCCTCTACAACCCGGCCTCCAACCGCTGCCTGGAGCTGCCCGGTTGGCAGACCGCCAACGGCACCGTGCTGGGCATCTGGGACTGCACCGGCAATCCCAACCAGCGCTGGTCGCTCGGCGTGAACACCGCCTGACCGGCTTCGCCCCGACGGGCCCGCGGCGCACCTCGCGCCGCGGGCTCGCCGCGTCCCGTCGGTCGAAGCGGAGGTGCTTCAGCCCCGTCCGGGCGCGGCGCCGGCCGCAGCCGAAGGGCCCGTTGATCCACAGGAGTATCCGGCGGCCTGGCGAGGTGCGGGCAGGGGCAGCAGCAGGAGGCGGGCAGCTCCCGGAAGGCGGTCGACGGGCTGCGGCTGGGTGGCTACCATCGCCGGTGTGAACTCCGGACCGCACTGACCGACCGTGCGCCGCCCCGAGCCGTCGGCGACGGGGTGGCACGACGATCCGTCATGCCCGCGCGCGCCCCGCACCGGCCGGCCGCGCCGATCTTCCGGAGAACTCCCCATGACACGCCCCACCAGGGGCGGCGCGACCTACCGCGCCGTCCTCGCCCTCCCTCCTGCCCGCCTGCCGTTCGCCGCCGCGCTGCTGGCGCGGCTCTGCTACGGGCTGCTCCCGCTGCCGCTGCTTCTCTCGCTCCAGCACGGCACCGGCTCGTACCTGGTGGCCGGCGCCGCCACCGGCCTGTTCGGTCTGACCGGCGCGCTGCTCGGGCCGCTGCGGGCCCGGCTGGTCGAGCGCAGGCCCGCCGCGCTGACCGCCCTCTCGCTCTGCTGCACCACCGCGCTGGCCTCGATCGCCGCCGGGTGCGCCCTGGGCATCGGCGCCTGGCCGGCCGTCGGGCTGGCCGTGCTGGCCGGAGTGTTCCCCCGCCGGTGGGCCCGCTGATGCGGCGGCTGTGGGCCGAGTCGGCGGTGGACGAGGCGCAGCGGCAGGCCGCGCTCAGTCTGGACACGGTCGCCGAGTCCACCGTGTTCGCCCTCGGCCCGGTGCTGGGCGGGGTGGTGATCGGGGTGTCCTCGGCCCCGGTGGCGCTCGCCTGCTGCGCGGGGGTCATGGTGACCGGTTTCGGCGCGTTCGCGGCCGCCCTGCGGCGGCGGCCGGGAGCCGCCTCGGTGGCGGAGCCGGCGGCGACCGGCCGGCGGGGTGCGCTCGGCCCGTTGCGCGCGCCGGGCATGCCGGCCATGCTGCTGGTCGCGTCCGCGGTGAGCGGTGCGCCGGCCCTGGCGGAGATCGCGGTGGTCGCGTCCTGGGGCGCACCGGTGGCGGGGCCGCTGCTGGCCCTGTTCTCGGTGGGCGGTGTGCTCGGCGGCCTGGCGTACGGGCGGCACCGGTGGCGGTCGGCGCCCGAGCGGCGGCTGCGGGCGCTGGCCGCGCTCGCCGGCACCTGCTACGCCGGAGCGTTGCTGGCCGGCGTGGTGCTGCGGGTCGGCGCGCTGCCGGGCGCCGGCGCGGCGCTGCTGCTCGCCGGTGCCTGCACCGACACCGTGCTGATCACCTGCTACCTGCTGGCGGACGGCCTGGTGCCGGAGGGCTCGCGGACCGAGGCGGGCGCCTGGGTCAACACGGCGTTCAACCTGGGCAGCGCGCTGGGGTCGGCGCTGGCCGGTCTGCTGGTGGACCGTTCGGGCCCCGGGGCCGCGTGGCTGGGCGCGGCGGCGTTGCCGGTCCTGGCCGCGCTGGCCGCGCTGGCGGCGCTCGCGGCGGCGGTGCGGGTGCGGGTGCCGGTGCGGGCGGCACGGGCGGGGGCCTGACGGCGGGTCAGCGGCGGCGGGCGACCTGGTCGGGGCGGGGCCAGCTGCGCCCTTCCTTGCGCTCGATGCTGGCGTTCAGCCGGGTGAGCATCCGGGCCAGGTCGCCGATCTCGTCGGCGGGCCAGTCGGCGAGCACCCCGCCGAGGCCGGCGATCGCCCAGTCCCGGTCGGCGTGCAGGCGGCGCAGGCCCTCGGCGGTGATCCGCAGCTTGCGGGCCAGGCCGCCGTCGGGGTCGGGGATCCGCTCGACCAGCCCCTGGCGGAGCATGGCGGCGGTCTGCCGGTTGACGGTGGAGGCGTCGAGGGCGAAGGCCTCGGCGAGCTGGCCGATGGTCATCGGGCCCTCGGCCTCGATCCGGCTGAGCAGGGTGTAGGCGCTGCGCTCCAAGCGGTCGACCGGGCGCTCGGCCGGTCGGTCGGTGCGCAGCGCGGCCATCGCCTGATGGCGGCCGATCAGCATCAGCTCGCGTTCGATCTCACCGAGCTCCTCGCGCACCGTGTCCTCCGTCCACTACCCGCCCACCGCCGTCCGCTCCGCTGCCAAGGCTATCGCCCGGAAGTGACATATGCATCATGCACATCGTGTGTACGATACATAGTCTGATCTCGTGAGTGGAGAACCCGTGAGCACAGGCTCCCCCGTCCCACAGCGCGGCAACGCCGTGGTCGCCGTCCTCGCCGGCGCCGGCATCGTCGTCTCGCTGATGCAGACGCTGGTGGTACCGCTGATCCCCGAACTCCCGCGGCTGCTGCACACCAGCTCCGCCAACGCCTCCTGGACCATCACCGCCACCCTGCTGGCCGGCGCCGTCGCCACCCCGGTGCTCGGCCGGCTCGGCGACATGTACGGCAAGCGCCGGGTGCTGCTGCTCAGCCTCGGCCTGATGGTGATCGGCTCGGTGGTCTCCGCGCTCGGCGGCTCGCTGGTGCCGATGGTCGTCGGCCGGGCCCTCCAGGGGTGCGCGATGGCGGTCGTCCCGCTCGGCATCAGCATCATGCGCGACGAGCTGCCGCCGGAGCGGATGGGCTCGGCGATGGCGCTGATGAGCTCCTCGCTCGGGGTCGGCGGCGCGCTCGGGCTGCCCGCGGCCGCCGTGCTCGCCCAGCACACCGACTGGCACGTGCTGTTCTGGACCTCCGCCGCGCTGGGGGCCGTGGTCGCGCTGCTGGTGCGGCTGTCGGTGCCGGAGTCGCCGCTGCGCACGGGCGGACGGTTCGACCTGGTGGGCGCGCTGGGCCTGTCGGCCGGCCTGATCTGCCTGCTGCTCGCCGTCTCCAAGGGCGGCGACTGGGGCTGGACCAGCGGGCCCGTGCTCGGCCTGGCGGTCGCGGCCGTGCTGGTGCTGCTCGTCTGGGGCGCCTGGGAGCTGCGGGCCCCAAGCCCGCTGGTCGACCTGCGCACCAGTGCCCGCCCGCAGGTGCTGATGACCAACCTGGTGTCCGTGGTGGTCGGCTTCGCGATGTACGCGATGTCGCTGATCGTCCCCCAGCTGCTCCAGCTGCCCGCCGCCACCGGGTACGGGCTCGGCCGGTCGATGGTGGAGGCGGGCCTGTGCGTGGCGCCCTCGGGGCTGGTGATGATGGCGGTCTCGCCGCTGTCCGCCCGGCTCTCGGCGCGCAAGGGCCCGAAGGTCTCGCTGTTCACCGGCGCGGTGGTGATCGCGCTCGGGTACGCGCTGGCGCTGCTCCTGATGGACCGGGTCTGGGGCGTGGTGCTGTTCGCCGCCCTGATCGGCGCGGGTATCGCCTTCGCCTACGCCGCGATGCCCGCACTGATCATGTCCGCCGTACCGGCCTCCGAGACCGCGGCCGCCAACGGGCTCAACAGCCTGATGCGGGCCATCGGCACCTCCACCTCCAGCGCGGTGGTGGGTGTGGTGCTCGCCCAGCTGACGGTGCGGACGGGGCCCGTGGTCCTGCCCTCCGAGCAGGGCTTCCGGGTCGGATTCCTGATCGGCCTCGGCGCGGCCCTGCTGGCGGCCCTGGTCACCCTCGCCATCCCCACCCGCCGCCCGTCCGGCGCCCTCCCCCCGACGACCCCGCGGACCGCGCCGGCCCCGACGGTGGACCGGGTCTGACCCGGGCCCCGGGGTGACGGGCCCGGAAAACCCGGGTCATTCCTGACGCCGGGTCAGGGGTGTCCCCGATGTGGTGCGGCCCGGTGGCGCGGCAGCATGAAGGGCATGACGATCCATCGTTCGCACGCCTCCTTCCGCCGCGCCGCCCGGCGCGCCGCGGCCGCCTGCGCCACGGGCGCGCTCATCCTGCTGGGTACCGCGCTCCCGGCCACGGCGGCCGACCGCCCCACCACCACCCGGCTCGCGCTTCCCGCGCCCACCGGGCCGTACCGGGTCGGTGCGACGGCGCTGCACCTGGTCGACCAGGACCGGGCCGATCCGTGGCGGCCCGAGCGGGGCCCGCGCGAGCTGATGGTGAGCGTCTTCTACCCCGCCGCCCGCACGGCCGGCCACCCGGCGGAGCCGTACATGCTGGCCGCCGCGGCCGCGCACTTCGACGCGGTGACGGCCGACGACTACCTGCGGCTGGGCGTCCCGCCCGGCCGGGCCGACTGGGCGGGCACCCGTACCCAGGCGTGGCAGGACGCGCCGGTGGCGACCGAGCGGGGCGGGCGGCCCGTACTGCTCTACTCCCCCGGCCTCGGCGAGCCGCGGACCTGGGGTACCACCCTGGTGGCGGACCTCGCCGCCCGCGGCTACGTCGTGGTCACCGTCGACCACACCTACGAGGCCCCCGAGGTCCAGTTCCCGGACGGCTCGCTCGCCACCATGGTGGCGCCCGGCGACCCGGACCCCTTCATCCGCAAGGCCCTCGCCATCAGGGTCGAGGACACCCGCTTCGTGCTGGACCAGCTGCGGCTGCTGGCGGCCGGGCGGAACCCGGACGCGGACGGGCGGCGGCTGCCGGCCGGGCTCGGCGGGGCGCTGGACCTGTCCCGGGTGGGCATGTTCGGCCACTCGATGGGCGGCACGGCGGCGGCGCTGGCCATGGACGCCGACCCCCGGATCGACGCCGGCATCGACCTCGACGGCAACCTCACCAACTTCGACGGCTCGCTGATGCCGGTGGCCGAGCACGGGCTGGACCGGCCGTTCCTGCTGCTGGGCAAGGACGGCGAGACGGACACCGGCCCCGGCTGGCAGGCCTTCCGCGACCACACACCGGGCTGGACCCGCCAGCTGACGCTGCTCGGCTCGGAGCACGCCTCCTTCACCGACGCCGAGGCGCTGATCCCCCAGCTGGGCCTGGACCCGGCGGTGCGGGCCGCCGACATCGGCACCATCGATCCGGCCGACGCGATCCGCACCACCGAGGCCTATCTGGCCGGGTACTTCGACCGCTGGCTGCGCGGCAGCTGCGGCACGCTGCTGGACGGGCCGTCGCCGACGTACCCGGCGATGGCGTTCGTGGGCTGACCGGGCCGGCCGGTCAGTCCGCCGGGAGCGTCAGCAGCCGCCGCAGCGCCAGCGCGTCCGGGGCGAGCGCCGTCAGCAGGGTGGCCCCGCCTCCGGGGAGGTCGAGCAGGGCCGCATCCGTGCCGGGTGGCGGGGGCGGCGGCGCCGGCAGGCCGACGGTGAGCAGCTGGCCGAGGGTGCGGTGGCCGCCGAGGGCCGCGGGGCCGGACCAGCCGGGGGCGCCCGGGCCGAGGTCGGTCTGCTGGTCGAGCAGCGGGCGGCCGGCCAGGTGGACCGTCAGGCGGGAGGTGAGGCGACCGGGCGGGGCGCCGCGGGCCCAGTCGTGGTGCCGGCCGAACACCTGCTCCTCCCGCAGCCGCAGCCCGGCGCCGGGGGCGAGGACGACCCGGGTGGTCAGCACCAGGTGGCTGCCGGCGGCGGCGACCACCGGCTCGGGGAGCCAGTCGAGCCGGGCACCCTCCCCCACGGTCAGCTCGATCTCGTAGCGGGCCGGCCCGGCCTCGCGGCCGGGCAGGCTGATGGTGGCCGCCGCGCTGGTGACCGCCAGCTCGGCGCCGGGCCGGAGTTCGACCCGCAGCGCCAGCCGGTCGCCGCCGAGCGGGGCGGCCATCGTCCCGACCAGGGTGACCCGGCCGCCCCGGGTCTGCCGCAGCGCGATCGGTCCGGCGCCGGCCAGCACGGGCAGCGCGGTGCCGCCCCGCCCGTCCGGCTCGGCGACGATCCGGGCGGCGGCCTCAAGCGTGCTGGTCAACGGCGCTCCACGCGGCCCGGCGGGCGCGGACCCAGGCGGCGATCGGCGCGATGCCGTCCGGGGTCGCGAGCGAGCAGAAGAGCGTGGGCAGGTCACCGCGCTGGGCGGCGGCGTCGCGGGCCATCACGTCGAGGTCGGCGCCGACCAGCGGGGCGAGGTCGGTCTTGTTGATCACCAGCAGGTCGGAGCTGGAGACGCCCGGGCCGCCCTTGCGCGGGATCTTGTCGCCGCCGGAGACGTCGATCACGAAGATCTGGTGGTCCACCAGGCCGCGGCTGAAGGTGGCGGTGAGGTTGTCGCCGCCGGATTCGACCAGGATCAGGTCCAGCGGCCCGAGCGCGTCCTCCAGTTCCTCCACCGCCTCCAGGTTGGCGGAGATGTCGTCGCGGATCGCGGTGTGCGGGCAGCAGCCGGTCTCGACCGCGATGATCCGTTCCGGCGGCAGGACGGCGTTGCGGAGCAGGAACTCGGCGTCCTCGGTGGTGTAGATGTCGTTGGTGACCACCGCGAGCGAGAGTTCGTCGCGCAGCACCCGGCAGAGCGCGGCGACGGTGGCGGTCTTGCCGGAGCCGACCGGCCCGCCGAGGCCGATCCGCAGGGCGCGCCGCTGCCGGTCGCCGGTGCGGTGGTCGGTCCAGGCGTGGTGCGCGGGGGCGTCGTGCAGGTCGACGTGGTCACGATGCAAAGAGACGCACCTTCCAGGAGGCGTGCTGCTCGGCGTAGACGTCGAGCAAGGGGGCTGAGGCGGCGGGCAGTTCCCCGGACCGGGCGGCGCGGACGGCCTCGGCCGCGACCGCGTCCAGCTGCGGGCCGAGCCGGGCCAGGGCGGCCGCGACCTGGTACGGGTCCAGGCCGAGCAGGCGGACGCAGGCGGTGGCCGGTCCGTTGACGCTCTCGTACGCGGCGAGGGCGGCGGCCTGCTCGGGGGTGAGGCCGGCGGCCTGCGCGGTGACGCCGAGGACGACGCTCTGGTGGGCGCCGCGCGGGTGCCGCGCGTGCAGCTGGTCGAGGGCGGGGTGCGGCCAGGCCGCGCGGGCCGCGCGCAGCAGCTGGCGGCCGAGCCGCCGGCTGGTGACGCGCTGCGCGGGCGAGGGGGTGCGGGCGTCGGCGGCGAGGTCGAGCTCGGCGAGGTCGCCGCCGGCCGCGGCGGTCGCCGCCAGTGCGGCGGCGACCAGGCCGGCAGTGTGCAGGCGGCCGGCGAGGAAGGCCGCCAGGCTCTCGGCGTCGTGGATCCGGCCGGCCTTGACGGCGGCCTCGGCCCCGCCGGAGTGGGCGTGGCCGCCGGCCGGGAAGCGGCCGTCGGCGAGCAGCAGGAAGGCGGACATCAGAACAGGAAGTACCGCTGGGCGAGCGGCAGTTCGGTGGCGGGTGCGGGGGTGACGACCTCGCCGTCGATGGTCACGGTGAAGCTGTCGGGATCGACCCGGACCTCGGGGCGGGCGGTGTTGTTGACCATGTGATCCTTGGTGACGCCCCGGGTGTTGTTGATCGCCCGGAACGACTTGCCGAGGCCGAGCCGCTCGGGGAGGCCGTCGTCGAGGGCCGCCTGGGCGGTGAAGTTGAAGGAGTTGGCCGCCGGCGCCCGGCCGGTGGCACCGAACATCGGCCTGGGCAACATGGGTTGCGGGGTCGGGATGGAGGCGTTGGCGTCGCCCGTCTGGGCCAGGGCGATCTGGCCGCCCTTGAGCACCAGATCGGGCTTGACCCCGAAGAAGGCCGGCGACCAGAGCACCAGGTCGGCGAGCTTGCCGGGCTCGACCGAGCCGATCTCGTGGTCCAGGCCCTGGGCCACGGCCGGGTTCACGGTGTACTTGGCGACGTAGCGCCGGGCCCGGTGGTTGTCGGCGCGGCCGTCGCCGGGCAGCGCGCCCCGGCGGACCTTCATCACGTGGGCGGTCTGCCAGGTCCGCATCACCACCTCGCCGATCCGGCCCATCGCCTGGGAGTCGGAGCTGATGATGGAGATCGCACCGAGGTCGTGCAGCACGTCCTCGGCCGCGATGGTGGACGGGCGGATCCGGGATTCGGCGAAGGCCAGGTCCTCGGGCACGTGCGGGCTGAGGTGGTGGCAGACCATCAGCATGTCCAGGTGCTCGGCCACGGTGTTGACGGTGTGCGGGCGGGTCGGGTTGGTCGAGCTGGGCAGCACGTTGAGCTGGGAGACCACGGTGATGATGTCGGGCGCGTGCCCGCCGCCCGCGCCCTCGGTGTGGTAGGCGTGGATGCCGCGCCCGGCGATCGCCGCCAGGGTGTCGGCGACGAAGCCGGCCTCGTTCAAGGTGTCCGTGTGAATGGCCAGTTGGGCCCCGGTCAGGTCGCAGACCCGCAGGCAGGCGTCGATCACGGCGGGGGTGGCGCCCCAGTCCTCGTGGATCTTGAAGCCGAGTGCACCGCCGCGCAACTGGTCGTGCATGGCGACGGTGTTGACGGTGTTGCCCTTGCCCAGCAGACCGATGTTGAGCGGCAGGTCGTCCATCGCGGCGAACATCCGGGCCAGGTGCCAGCCGCCGGGTGTGACGGTGGTGGCCTTGCTGCCCTCGGCCGGGCCGGTGCCGCCGCCGATCAGGGTGGTGATCCCGGAGCCGAGTGCCTCGTCCGCCAGCTGCGGGCAGATGAAGTGCACGTGGGCGTCGATCGCACCGGCGGTGAGGATCCGCCCGTTGCCCGAGATCACCTCGGTCTCCGGCCCGATCACCAGGGCGGGGTGCACCCCGTCCATGGTCTCCGGGTTGCCGGCCTTGCCGAGGGCGGTGATCCGGCCGTCCCGGATGCCGATGTCGGCCTTGACGACGCCCCAGTGGTCCAGCACCACCGCGCCGGTGATCACGGTGTCCGGCGCACCCTCGGCCCGGCTGGTGCGGGCCTGGCCCATCGACTCGCGGATCACCTTGCCGCCGCCGAAGACCACCTCGTCCCCGCCCGCGCTGCGGTCCTCCTCGATCTCGATCAGCAGGTCGGTGTCGGCCAGCCGGATCCGGTCACCGGTGGTCGGGCCGTAGAGGTCGGCGTAGCGCTCGCGGGAGAGGTGGAGCGCGTGGCGGTCAGCCATCGAGGCCTCCGGCGACCTCGCCGCGCAGCCCGTGCACCTCGCGCCGGCCGCCGATCGGGATCAGCTCGATCTCGACCGGGATGCCCGGCTCGAAGCGGACGGCGGTGCCGGCCGGGATGTTCAGCCGCAGCCCGTACGCGGCCCGGCGGTCGAACTCCAGGCCGGGGTTGGACTCGGCGAAGTGGTAGTGCGAGCCGACCTGCACGGGGCGGTCGGCGGCGTTGACGGCGGTCAGCCGGGTCACCGGACGGTCGGCGTTGAGGCCGATCACGCCCTCGCCGTAAAGGATCTCACCGGGCGTCACAGGATCGGCCCGTGCACGGTGACCAGCTTGGTGCCGTCCGGGAAGGTGGCCTCGACCTGGACGTCGGGGATCATCTCGGCGATGCCCTCCATGACGTCCTTGCGGCCGAGCACATGCCGGCCGGACTCCATCAGGTCGGCGACGGTCCGGCCGTCGCGGGCGCCCTCCAGCACGTGCGAGGTGATCAGTGCGACCGCCTCCGGGTGGTTCAGGCGCAGGCCGCGGGCCTGCCGGGCACGGGCCACGTCGGCGGCCACGTGGATGAGCAGACGCTCCTGCTCGTGCGGGGTGAGCTTCATCTGCGGACCTCGGGTGGGAAGTCAGGATCGTGCGGACACGGCGGTGTGCCCCGGACGGCCTCGGGCGCGCAGGATCGGCCGGGCGGGCGGGGGACGCACGGGCTGCACCGCCCGGCAGAGCCGCCTCGGCCCTGCACAACAGGAGGGTCGAACTCGCGGTTACGGTAGCCGACGAACTTCCGCCCTCCCAGGCCCTCGACGGCCCGTTGGCGGCGAATTTACCCAGAGTTGCCACGACCCGGGGGTGGCGGTCGGAGAACGAAACATTCAGGCCCGGCGGACGGCGGCCTCGATCCCGTCGAGCAGGACGGACAGCCCGGCGGGCACGGCCAGGGCGCTGCGCCGGCACCTGGTGGAGGACCGCGGCCTGGCCAAGCCGTCCGTGGACTGCGCCGGCTACTGGCGCCTCAGCCTCACCCAGGACGACGCACCGACCCCGGAGGACCTGGCCGAGGCCCGGGAGCGGCTGACCGAGGCCCAGCGGTGACCCTCGGCCGGCGGGAGGACAATGACGCCGTGGACCTCGCGAGCGCATCGGCGCTGATCGACCGGGCCGTGGCCGACGCCGACCGCCGGGGCGCCGCCGGCACCGGCGCCCTGCTCGACCGGGTGGCGGCGGACGGCGCCACCGCGCTGCGCCTGGGCACCCGCCTGCTGTCCGACCCCGGCCCTGCCGCCCGCGCGGTCGGCTGCCGGCTGCTGCGGCGGGCGGGCGGCCTGCACGAGGAGGTCCGCGCACCGGCGGCGACCGCCCTGCTCGCCCACCTGCCCGCCGAAGCGGACCGGACGGTACGCCGGCTCGCGGTCGCCGCGCTGGGCGCCACCCAGGACGAGCGCGCGGTGGCGCAGTTGGTGTCGCTGGCCGAGGACGTCGACCCCGAGGTCCGCGAGGCGGTGGCGCGGTCGCTGGCCTCGGTGGCGCCGGAGCTGCCGGGCGACCCGGAGGTGCCCGCGCTGATCCGGCTGACCACCGACCCCGAGCCCGAGGTCCGCAACTGGGCGACCTTCGCCCTGGGCTTCCAGCTGGAGGTGGACACCCCGGCCGTCCGGGCGGCCCTGTGGGCGCGGGCCGGCGACTCCTACCACCAGGCCCGCGCGGAGGGCGTCCGGGGCCTGGCCGTCCGTCATGACCCGCGCGCCGTACGGCCGCTCGGCGAGCTGCTGGCCTGGTCCGGCGGCGACCCGCTGACGCTGCGCGCGGCCGCCGTCCTCGGGGCGGCGGAGCTGCTGCCCGGGCTCCGCGCCCTCGACCCCGCCACTCCCGGCCTCGCCGAGGCACTGGCCTCCTGCGACCCGGTGGCGCGGGCCGCGCTGGACAGGCAGGCCTGGTCGCTGGTCGAGACCCTCCAGCCGCTGCTGCCGGACGCGGCCGTCTCGGTCACCTCCGACCGCTTCGAGCCGGGCCTGACCCTCACCGTCGGCACCGCCCACTCCACCCTCAGCTGGTCGGTCGAGCCGCTGCTGGCCCGGGCGGGCGGCGCGGTGGGGCGCGCCGCGGCGCTGGCGGCCGAGGACGTCGAGGAGGACGCTCACCTGAGCCCTCCTGCCGGATCCGCCGACAGGGCCTAACGCGCCCCGAACTCCCGCAGCGCGGTGAGCAGTTGCTGCGGGGTTTCGAGCTGCGGCACGTGGCCGGTGCCGGGGAGCAGGCGGAACTCGGCGCCGGGGATCGCGCCGGCGAAGGCCCGCCCGTAGGCCGGGTGGACGACCTGGTCGCTCTCGCCCCACAGCACCAGGGTGGGCACGGAGATCTTGGCCAGCCGCTCCCGCAGCCCCGGGTCGGCCATCGCCGAGCCACGGCCGTACACGCCGAGGGCCTGCCGGTTGCCGGCGAAGACGGCCTGCTGCTGCTCGGTGAGGGCGGCCGGGTCGAACCGGAACAGGGCCGGGTCGTGGTAGCTGAGCCGGGACAGCTCGACCGGCGACAGGCCCGCGACCTCCGCGATCGGGGACTCCGGCACCAGGATGCCGACGGCGTTGACCAGGACCAGCCCGGCCACCCGAGGGCTGTCCAGCAGGGCGAGTTCGGCGGCGATCCAGCCGCCGATGGAGTTGCCGACCAGGATCACGTCCCGGAGGTCGAGCCGGTCCAGCAGGTCGCGGTAGAGCACGGCCAGGGCCGGGACGTCGGCAAGCCGCTCCGGGCGCGGGGTGCCGCCGAAGCCGGGGTGGGTCGGGGCGACGACCCGGCCCTGGCCTTCGGCGGCGAGCAGCGCGGCGAAGGGGGCGACCGACTGCGGCCCCGCCCCGCCGTGCAGCAGCAGGTAGGTCGGGCGCCCCGCGCCGAACCGGGCGACGGTCAGCTCGGCGGAATCGAAGGACAGGGTCACGGTGGAATGCTCGACTGGGTTCATATCAACAACCTTAGATCAGCATGTTGATATAAACAACCTTGCCCGTCGCCTAGGATCGCCTTGTGAGCACCTCCCTCCAGAGCCTCGGCCTGGCCGTCAAGCGCCTCCAGCACCGCCACCACCAGGCCATGAACGCCGAACTCAAGACGCTCGGCGTCAGCCTCGTCCAGTGGGACGCGCTGCGGCACCTCGACCGCAACCCCGACGCCTCCCTGCACGACCTGGCCCAGCTGACCTTCCAGACCGACCAGGCCTTCGGGACCCTGGCCGGCCGGATGGTGGACCGCGGCCTGATCGAGCGCGCACCAGGCCCGGGCCGAGCCGTCCGACACCGGCTCACCACCCGCGGCCGCGAGGTCCGCGAGGCCGGCGAGGCCCTGCTGGGCCGCGTCCTGGCCGAGTCCTTCGCCCCGCTCAGCAGCACCGAACTGGACACCCTCGGCGGCCTCCTCGACCGCCTGCTCACCAACCGGACCGACGGGGCCGACGGGGCCGACGGGACCCAGTGAGCCGCCGGTCGGTCAGAATCCGATCCGGGCAGCGATCGGCAGGTGGTCGCTGCCGGTCGCGGGCAGGGTCCAGGTGGCGACCGGTGTGACGGCGCGGCACAGCACCTGGTCGATCCTGGCCAGCGGGAAGGCGGCCGGGAAGGTGAGGTCGAAGCCCGAGCGGGCCGGGGTGAGCCGGGAGGTCAGCGGGCGCAGGCCGCGGTCGTCCAGGGTGCTGTTGAGGTCACCCAGCAGGATGACCCGGCGCAGCGGTTCGGCGTCCAGGGCCGCTCCCAGCCGGGCCGCGCTCTCGTCCCGGCGCGCGCTTGCGAAGCCCCCGGGCCCGATCCGCACCGAGGGCAGGTGCGCCACGTGGACGGCCAGCTCGGCGCGCGGCGTCCGTACGGTGGCGCGCAGGCCGCGCTGCCAGTCGGCGGCGAGCCCGGACGGCTTGAGGTCGACCGGGCGGGCGTCGGTGAGCGGGTACCGGGACCACAGGCCGACGGTGCCGGCGACGGCGTGGTACGGGTAGGCGGGCGCGAGCACCGCCTCGTAGACGGGCAGCGCGGGTGCGGTCAGCTCCTCCAGGGCGATCAGGTCGGCGCCGGTGGCCGCCAGCGCACCGGCGGTGCCGGCCGGATCCCGGTTCTCGTCGCTGACGTTGTGCTGCACCACCGTCAGATCCCCCTGCGTGGCGGCCGCGCCGGAGTCGAGCAGCAGGCCGCCGAACAGCGCCGCCCAGACCACCGCGGGCAGCAGCACGGCCGCCGTCGCGAGCACCGAGCGCCGGACCAGCGCGCCCAGCAGCAGCACCGGCACCGCCAGGCCGAGCCAGGGCAGGAAGGCCTCCAGCAGGCTGCCGAGCCGCCAGCCCGTATCGGGCACCAGCCGGTGCCCGGCCAGCAGGGCGGCGACCAGCACCGCGGCGGCGGCGAGCACCACCCCGCGCCGACGGCCCGTCACGGCACGCGGCCACTGCCTCACGGCGGCTCCCCCCAGCTCCGGTCGACGGACGGCGCGGAGAAGGACGCCGGCGCGCCCGCCCGGGTTCCGTCAGGCCGCGACGGCGTCCACCGGCCGGGCCGGCACCGGCCCGGCCGGCAGGAGCCGCCGGGAGCAGCGGCGCTGCTGCACCACCGAGAGGCCGGCCACCACCGCCCCCAGCAGCACCCACCCGGCCGGCCCGGCGGCCATCACCGCGCCGGTCAGCAGCGGCGGCCCCGCGGACTTCTGGATCGACTGGGACATCCCGGCCACCCCCAGGTACGAGGCGCGGGCGTCCTCGGGTGCGAGCAGCACCGCCAGCTCCCAGGAGCTCACCGAGCGCATCAGCTCGGCCAGGGTGGCCAGCAGCGCCGCCCCGAGCAGCACGGCTCCGGCCACCAGGCCGCCGGCCCGGTCGGAGGTCCAGCCGGAGGCGGCCACCACCAGGCAGCACAGCAGCATCACTCCCCCGTACACCCGCACCGCCCGGGCCGCCCGGCCCGGCCCCTCGGCCCGCGCCGAGACGCCCACCTGGAGCAGCACGACCAGCACGGTGTTGAGGATCAGGAAGGCCGGGACCAGGGCGTGCGGCGCCGAGGTGTGGTGCACCAGCCACAGCGGCAGGGCGACGCCGAGCACCGAGTCATCGATGTTCATCGGGATGTCCAGCAGCACGAAGGTCAGATAGCCGCGGTCCCGCCAGGGGTTCGCCCGCCGGGCGGCCGGGCGGTCGCCGGTCGCGGCCACCTCGGGGGCCACGGCGGTGGCCCGGCCGTCGGCCGGTTCCCCGGTCCGCCACACCAGTGCGGCGGCGACGACGAACGACAGCGCGTCGCCCAGGATCATGACCCGGTAGGCCTCGTCGGTGGCGACCGCGAGGCCGATGGCCGCGATCCCCGCACCGAGGGCGTAGCCCGCGTTGGCCGCGCTGCGCGACAGTGCCTGGTAGGCCGCGCGCCGCTCCCCCGCCGTGCGGGTGGCGAACAGCATCTCCAGCGTCTTCGCCGCGCGGTCGCCCAGGTAGGTGACCGCGACCACGGGGAGCAGCGCCTCGAAGCCGGTGCACAGCAGCAGCAGGCTGAGGGTCACCAGCCGCAGCAGGTGGCAGCCGATCAGCAGGGGGCGCACCGTGAACCGGCCGGCCAGGCGCCCGGCGAGCGGGGAGCCGAGGATGCCCGCCACCCCGGCCACGCCCAGCAGGAGGCCGATCTGCTCGGCGCTCAGGTGCGCCACGAAGGTGAGGTAGAGCACCGAGGCGGAGGCCCACAGGCCCGATCCGGTCCGGTCCAGCGCGAGGGCGAGCAGCATGATCCGCGCATTGCGCCCGCCCGGCGGATTACGCAGCTGCGCCACCAGCCCGTGCCCGTCGCCCCTCGACCGTCCCTCGCCCCGTGCACCGCGCAGCATCGTCCGTCCCCTCGGATATATCTCGACATCAAGAGATCGAGGGAAGCCTGCCCCGGAGAGTATCTCGATGTCAAGATACTTGATGTCGACAGACCTCCGGTCCGCCCGCCCTGGGGCACCCGGGCACGGTTGCACAGTGTCAAAGGCGACACACGACGCCTGTCATGATGATCGATTGTGGTGACGGGCCACAGGCCGGAGACTCCTAGGACTCCGCCGGGCCAGGTGTCGGGGGCGCTCCCGGAAGCCGTTCGGTCACCCAGCCGAATCGACTCGGCGCCGCGCGACCGACCCGGGCGATCCGGGTTCCACGATCCGCGCCGACCACTCCGAGGTGACCATGACCGCCGTTCCGGTGGGCCCTGCCCCGAACCGCCTGCCCACCCCCAAGCGGGTACGGATGATGCCGCTGGTCGCACTGATCTTCTTCAGCGTGTCCGGTGGCGCGTACGGCATCGAGGAGCTGTTCTCGACCTCCGGGCCCGGCATGGCGATCCTGCTGATCATGGTGACACCGCTGATCTACAGCGTGCCGCACGCGCTGGTGGTGGCCGAGCTCGGCACCGCGATTCCGGCGGAGGGCGGCTACTACCACTGGGTCAAGCGCGGGCTCGGCAAGTTCTGGGGCTTCCAGCAGGGCCTGCTGCAGTGGATCTGCAGCTTTGTCGACATGGCCGTCTACCCGGTCCTGTTCACCAGCTACCTGCAGAGCCTGGTGGGCGCGGTCGCGCCCGGCGAGCACGTGCTGTTCCGGCTCGGGAACTTCCAGTTCGACCTGAACTGGTTCATCTGTCTCGCGGTCATCGTCGTCTTCACCCTGCTCAACCTGCTCGGGGCCGGCTGGGTCGGCGAGTCCTCGGTCGTCTTCGCGGTGGTCTGCCTGCTCCCGATGCTGATCCTCTCGGTGATCGGCATCACCCACCTGGTGGGCGACGGGATCAACCCGGTCGGCTCGCTGACCACCGGCGCCGACCAGTCGACCTGGAACGCCTTCGGCGCGGGCCTGTTCATCGTGATGTGGAACTACTGCGGCTGGGACAGCGTGTCCAATGTGGCCGGCGAGATGGAGAACCCGCGCCGGCACCTGCCCCGGGCGCTCGCGGTCTCGATCGTGCTGATCATGGTCGGCTACCTGCTGCCCACCATCGCCTCGCTCGCCACCGGCGCGGACGGCGACGCGGGCTGGCGGAACTGGGAGGCCGGGTCGTTCTCCGCCGTCGCCGAGCAGCTGGCCGGCCCCTGGCTCCAGGTCACCGTCACCGTGGGCGGCATGTTCGCCGCCGTGGCGATGTTCTCGGCGCTGCTGGCCTCCAACTCCCGGCTGCCGCTGGTCCTCGCCAAGGACGGCTACTTCCCGGCCTGGCTCGCCAAGGAGAGCCCGCGCTACCGGGTGCCGGTCGCCTCCGTGGTCGGCTCCTCGGTCATCTACGCGGTGTTCTGCCTCAGCAGCTTCACCAACCTGGTGATCTTCGACGTCTTCCTGACCAACATCGGCATCCTGCTGGAGGTCGCCGCCCTGATCGCCCTGCGGATCAAGGAGCCGGGCCTGGAGCGCCCGTACCGGATCCCCGGCGGCTGGTGGAGCATCGGCGCGATCGTGGTCAGCTTGCTGGGCGTCTGCGCCTGGGCCGCCTGGCAGCAGTACGTCGAGAGCGGCACCCAGGCCGTGACCTACGGCTTGGTGGTGATCGTCGGATCATGTCTGCTCTACCCCCTGCTCGCCCGCCGGGCCCGCCGGATCCAGGCCGGCGCGGCGCCGCGGCAGCCGGCCCCCGAGACCGCGGACCTCTCCTCCGCCGCCTCCTGAACCGCCTCCCGAACCACGTACCGACCCACCGCCAAACGCCGGCACCCAAGGCCTCCGTGCCCCGGGTGCCGGCGTTCGGCCGTGCAGCCGTGCGGCCCGCCCTCAGAACCAGCCGACCAGGCGGATGACGCCGAGCACCAGCAGCCACCCCAGGAGCAGCGCCAGCACCACCAGGGCCGCGCAGCCGAGCGTCTGCGAGCCGCCGGACGCCTGCTCGGCCGCCGCCCGACCCGCGAGGGCCCGGACGTCCTCCCACCCGACGGCCCGGCCGGTGGCCTCGCCCGCCGCGGCCCGGATCTCGGCGAGCCGGGCGCGGGCGACGTCGGTGCCGGCGGCCTGCTCCGGCCCGCGCCAGCCGAGGGCCAGCATCCGGTCCAGCGGATCCGGGTGGCGCGCCTCGAAGGCCGCGACCTCGGCGGGATCGCGGTCCGCCTCCAGGTACGTCCAGCGCCCGGCCTGGACGGGCTCGCCGTACCGCCGGTACACCTCGCCGAGCCGGCGGCGCACCGCGAGGTCGGCCGGGTACGAGCCCACCAGGCCGCGCAGCCGCTGCCGGGCCAGCGGTACCCGGCCCGCTGCGAGGTCCGCGTCCACGGCGGCGAGGGTGGACCTGATGCTCATCGGCACATGATCGGCCCTGGCACCCGGGTGATCAAACGCCTTTCCCGGTCATCCGTACAGCTCGGCGAGGCGGGGCAGCCGGGCGGCGAGTTGGGCGTCGTCGTCGAAGTCCAGCGCCTCGGCCGGGCCGAGGTCCGGAAGGTGGATGGTGAAGGAGTCCTCGGGCAGCTCCGCGCCGGTCGCCGCGAGGTGGGCGTCCCAGGCGATGCCGAGGGCGTCCTCGCACTCCAGCTCCTCCTCCTCGGCGGCCGCCGCCCGCACGGCGGGCCACTGCGCCAGCGTGTCCGGCTCCCGGACGGCCCGCTCGAAGGTCTCGCGGCCCTGGAGGATCAGCCAGCCGCGGAAGTAGTCGAAGCCGTCGTCCGAGCAGCCGCCGTTGATCAGGTAGGCGGCCGCCCACAGCGGATCACGGTAGGAGTCGGCCATCAGGTCCCAGAACACCTGCTGGGCCGCGACGATCTCCTCGCGCGGCCGGGCCGCCAGCAACGCGGTGGCGCGGGCGGCCACCGCCTCACCGTCGTCGTGGTCCGAGACGCTGCCGCGGGCCTGCTCGATCAACTGCCAGAACTCGTCCCTGTCCATGCGGCAGATCATGCCGCCCGGCACCGACAGCCGAACGGTCTCGGCGGGCCGGGCACCCCGGCCTCCTGGGGCTGACGGGTGTTCAGCAGAGCTGCCACCGTGGGGAGCCGGCCCGTTCACCGCTCCGGCAGACTGTGCGATCGATCGCCCGCTGGGGTCGGGCACGACAAGGGGGCGGGGGCAATGTGGGGTCGGGGGACCGTGCTCGGAGGGCGTTACACCCTGCTCGAGCGGATCGGCGGCACCGGCTGGGGCGCCACCGTCAACGTCGGCGACAGCCTCAAGCTGGGGCTGGCCGACGACAACCTCTCCGGCGGCAACGCCGCAGTGATGGGCGGGGCGACCGCCTACGGCTGGATCCACACCGTCCCGAGCAGCTGGCACCACTTCAACGCGTGCAACCTGAGCTCCCCCGAGCTGGTCCAGGAGCAGGACGACAGCGTCGACCTGTCCGGCGGCTTCAGCTTCCTCAACAACTGGAAGGTCGACCGCGCGACCACCGCGGGCGCCTACACCCTCGAGGACTACATGGGGTACACCTGCCTGACCGACCACGGCGCGGGCAACCGGGTCACCATGACCACCTGTACCCCGGGCAACAAGTCCCAGGAGTGGAAGATCCCCTGAGGCGTCCTGGTCAGCCCGGGTCGGGCGCGGTGCGGACGGCGGCGTCGATGCCGGCCAGCGCCATGTCCAGGCCGAGTTCGAACTGGCGGTCGCGGGCGGCCGCGACGCCACCCTCGACCTCGGGGCGGATCCAGTCGGCGTTCTCCAGGAAACGGGCGTCGGCCCGCTCGACGATGCCGTACACGGACTTGTGCAGCTCGTCCTCGGTCGAGCCGGAGTCGCGGACCCGCACCAACCACTGCGCCTCGCCCAGTGCGAAGCCGTACGCGAACTGGAGGACCAGGCCGAGTGCCGCCCCCAGCGCGTCGCCGGACAGGCCGCTGCGGGCCACCGTGCCGACGGCACTGGTGGAGAGGAACAGCGCGTTCGGCCCCAGCGCCAGGAACCGGCCGGACAGCTGGGCGGCCCAGGGGTGCCGCTGGAAGCAACTCCGGTACTCGCGGGCCAAGGTCCGCAGGTGCGCGCGCCAGTCGCCGTGCTCGCCCAGCGGCGGGATCCGCATCTCGCCGAAGGCCGCGTCGAGCGCCAGTTCCAGCAACTCGTCCTTGTTGTCGACGTACCAGTAGACCGACATCGGGGTGACGTCGAGCTCACCGGCCAGCTTGCGCATCGAGAACGCCGGCACGCCGTCGGCGTCGAGCAGTGCGAGGGCCGCGCGCACGATCCGCTCCCGGCTGAGCCCGGTGGGCGCGCTGCCCCTTCGGCGGGCCTTGGGCGGGGCCACCCAGATGCTGACGCCGGGGTCGCGGGGCTGGTCGGCCATGGTCCGGTCCTTCGGTGATCGCTGCACGGCCGCCGGGGAGCGGCCGTGCAGCGATCGTAGATGGCCGCTCAGCCCTGCTGGGCGACCGGCTCGACCGGCCCGGGCGCCGCGGCCGCCCGCTGCTGCGCGGCCCGGCTCAGCAGCCAGGCGGCGACCAGGCCGCCCAGCAGCACCGCGACGGCGCCGATCAGCTGGCCGGCCGTCAGGCTGTCCGCGAAGGCGGAGCGGACCTGGGAGGCGGCCGACGGGCCGGCGGCGGCCAGCGCGTCCGGGAGCGAGCGGGCGGCCGAGTCCGGCAGGCCCGCCGGCAGCGAGCCGGCGAATCCGGCGGTGAGCACCGCGCCGAGCACCGCGACGCCGAGCGAGTTGCCCAGCTCACCCAGGGTGCCCATCAGTCCGGAGCCGATACCGGCTTTCTCCGGCGGGATCGAGGTCATCACCGCACCGGCCATGGCGGGTTGGGCGCAGGCCACACCCGCACCCATCAGCACCAGGCCCAGCAGGATGCCGGGGTAGGAGCCGCCGTGCCCGAACTCGGCGATCGCGGCCAGGCCGGCCGCCAGCAGGGCCAGACCGGTGGCCACGGCGACCGGCGGGCTGAGCCGGGAGGTCAGCCGGATGCCCGCGCCGGTGAGGTTGAGCGCGACCACGGTGAGGGCCATCGGGGCGGTGCGCAGCCCGGCCGCGAGCGGGGCGTAGCCGAGCACGAACTGCAGGTGCTGGGTGAGCAGGAAGAGCGAGCCGCCCATCCCGAAGCTGACCAGCACGCCGCCGGAGACGGCGCCCCGGAAGCGGGCGTCACGGAAGAACTCCAGGTCCAGCAGGGGGTGTTCGATCCGGCGCTCCCACAGCCCGAAGGCCAGCAGGAAGAGCAGGCCGAGTCCGAAGGGCAGCAGGGTGCGGGGCGCGGTCCAGCCGCTGCCGGGGCCCTGGATCACCGCGTACACCAGGCCGACCAGGCCGGCCGTGGAGAGCGCGGCGCCGAGCAGGTCGGGGCGGTCGCCGCGCGGGTCCTTGGACTCGGGCACCAGCCGGGCGACGGCGATCAGGCCGAGGACGGCGACCGGCAGGTTGACCAGGAAGACCGCGCCCCACCAGAAGTGGGCGAGCAGCAGCCCGCCGATCACCGGCCCGAGGGCCACGCCGAGCGAGGCCACGGCCGTCCAGGCGGCGATGGCCTTGGGCTGCTCGTCCTGGTCGAAGGTGCGCACCACGATGGCCAGGCTGGTGGCCAGCAGCAGGCTGCCGCCGACGCCCATGCCCGCGCGGGCCGCGATCAGCTGCCCGGGGCTGGCCGACAGTGCCGCCCCGAGCGAGCCCACCCCGAACAGGGCGAGGCCGAGCAGCTGCACCTTCTTGCGCCCGTACCGGTCGGCGAGCCCGCCGGCGGCGATCAGCAGGCCCGCCTGGGCGAGCGAGTACGCGCCGATCGCCCACTGGGTCTGCGCGGTGGTCGCACCGAGCCCCTCGGTCAGCGAGGGCACGGCGACATTGAGGATGGTGTTGTCGAGCACCACCACCAGCTGGGCCAGGCAGATGACGGCGAGGATCAGCCAGCGGTCCGGTCGACGCTCGGGCTGGGGCATGCCCACTCCCCTTTCGTTCTACGGCGTATAAGACTTGTACACCGTAGAAGAACCTCCCGGCGGGTGCCAGCCGTTTTCCGGCGGGGCCCGGGTGCGGGCCCGACCGCGCGCCGTCCGTACGAGGTGCCGATCCGACCGCGGGGTCGGCGCGGCGACATCGTGAGGTTCACCCCGCCCGGGTCGTTCGGCCCCGGCCCGTACCTCCAGCGGGTGGTCGGTGCGGGCGGCGACGAGCTGTCCAGCGATGCGGCCGGCTTCCTGATGGGCGACAACCGGCCGAACTCGCTCGACTCCCGCTACTACGACGACAACGGCCACCAGGGCCCATCGCCGGCCAGGACGTGCGGAGCCGGCTGGTCCGGAGCCCGGGGGTGTTCGGGTTGGCCCCGGCCCCGCTCCTGACCTTCGCCGCCGGACTGCTGGTCACGGCCGTCGGCATGGTGGGGCTGCTGATCGCGGTGCTGGTGTCGTCCCGCGGGCGGAAGAAGACTGTCCTTCTGGTGGCCTGACGGATTGTCATGCATTCGGCACCGGTTGGTGGCCGGTTCGCCCACGGTTCACCGCGGGGAGGGGACGGACGCCCTAGGGTGCGGGTCGGAATGCGCCGGCCCGCCAGCAGGGAGTGCAGCACATGACGAACCGTCCGACCGGGGAGAACTCCTCCCGCCGCTCGTTCCTGCGGGCCACCGGGGCCGTCGGCCTCGGGGTCGCCGCGCTCGGCACCGCCGGGGTGCCGCAGGCCGCCGCCGACGGCCTCACGGACGGGCAGCCGGCCGCCGGCACCCGCCCGCCGGTGCGCACCGGAACCGGCCTCGACCGGCTGCCGCACCCGCTGGTCATCGGCCACCGCGGCGCCAGCGGCTACCGCCCCGAGCACACCCTCGGCTCGTACGAGCTGGCGCTGGAGCTGGGCGCCGACGTCATCGAGCAGGACCTGGTGCCGACCAAGGACGGCCAGCTGGTGGTCCGGCACGAGAACAACATCGCGGAGACCACCGACGTCGCCGACCACCCCGGCTTCGCCGCCCGCAGGACCACCAGGACGGTCGACGGTGTGACGCTGACCGGCTGGTTCACCGAAGACTTCACCCTCGCCGAGCTGCGCACCCTGCGCGCCAAGGAGCGGCTGCCGCAGCAGCGCCAGCGCAACACCCTCTACGACGGCCGCTGGCCGATCCCGACCTTCCGCGAGGTCACCGAGTTCGCCGCCCGCCGCTCGCGCACCCTCGGCCGCGAGGTGTGGCTGTACGTCGAGACCAAGCACCCCAGCTACTTCCGGTCGATCGGCCTCCCGCTGGAGGAGCGGCTGGCGGACGAGCTGCGCCGGGCCGGCCTGGCGGGCCGCCAGGGCCGGGCGATCCTGCAGTCCTTCGAGCCCAGCAGCCTGCAGCGGCTGGCGAAGCTGGTCGGCAACCCCCGGGTCCAGCTGCTCGGCGGGGCCACCACCCGGCCGTACGACTTCGTGCTGGCGAACGACCCCCGGACGGTGGCGGACCTGGTCACGCCGGACGGGCTGCGCTGGCTGGCCGGCTTCTCGCACGGCATCGGTCCCACCACCGAGCTGATCGCCCCGACCGACCCGGCCACCGGCAAGCTCACGACGCCGACCACGCTGGTCGCGGACGCCCACCGGGCCGGCCTGGTGCTGCACCCGTACACCGTCCGCAACGAGAACGGCTTCCTGCCCGCCGACTTCCGCCGGGGCACCGACCCGGCCGCGTACGGCGACTCGATCAGCTGGGCCAAGCGGCTCTACGAGCTCGGCGTGGACGGCTTCTTCACCGACAACAGCGACACCACCGTGCTGGCCCGCGGCGACTTCTGGGCCTCCCGCGGGGTGAGCTGACGCTCCGTCCGGCCGGCCCCCGAACCGAGGCTTCGGCCGGGGGCCGCGCCGTCCCCCGAACCGGTGGCTCGCTACGGCGGCACGCATGCGAACGGCGGGCAGGTGGAAGAGGTGGCGGAGAAGACCACCAGCTAACCACGGGAGCGCCCATGACCACCGACGACTTCGTCCTCGACGTCACCAGGATCCGCGAGGACGCCCGCCGGAAGATGTCGGAGGGCCCGGTCACCGGTTCCTACGGGCTGGACACCGACAAGGTGATCGCCATCCTCAACGACGTGGTGGCGACCGAGATCGTGTGCTGGCTGCGCTACACCCGGCACGCGATCTCCGCCACCGGCATCGACCGCGCCCAGGTCGCGGCGGAGTTCACCGAGCACGCCGCCGCCGAGATGCAGCACGCGCTGCGGGCCGCGGAGCGGGTCTCCCAGCTGGGCGGCCAGCCGGACTTCGACCCGGCGACGCTGGTGCAGCGCGCCCACACCGACTACACCACGCCGGACGAGAAGGACCTCAAGGCCATGCTGGAGCACAACCTGCTGGCCGAGCGGATCGTGATCTCGGCCTACCAGGAGATCGCCCGCTGGCTCGGCGACCACGACCCGACCACCCGGCGGCTGATCGAGTCGATCCTGGAGGAGGAGGAAGAGCACGCCGACGACCTGACCGACCTCCTGGCGGCATGACGGGCGCCGCCCCGCATTCAGGCCCGCGCGCAGGCCCGCGTTCAGGCCCGGGGACCGGCGGCATGGAGCCCGGTGGCCCGGGCCGCGAGGACGGTGACGTCGTCCGAGTGCCGCCGGTGCCGGAGCCGGGCCATCAGCCGGTCGCAGAGCTCGGGCAGCGGCACGGTGGCCAGACCGGCGGACAGCTCCAGCAGCGAGGCCAGTCCCTCGTCGATGTGCTCCGCCCGGCTCTCCACCAGTCCGTCGGTGAACAGCACCAGGGTGTCCCCCGGCAGCAGCCGGGTGGTCAGGGTCCGGTACACCCCGCCGCCCACCCCGAGCGGCACCCCCGGCTCCACCGCGAGCAGCTCGGGGGGCTGGGACGCCCCGAGGAGGACGGGCGGCGGATGGCCGGCGTCGGCCACCTGGAGCTCGCCGGTGGCCGGGTCGAAGATCGCGTAGAGCGAGGTGGCGATCTGCGGGCCGAGCCCCTCGGTGATCCGGTCGAGATGGTGCAGCAGCCGGGCCGGCGGCAGACCGAGCCCGGCCAGGGTGTACGCGGCGGTCCGCAGCCGGCCCATGGTGGTGGCGGCCTCGATCCCGCTGCCCATCACGTCGCCGACCGCCAGCGCCGTCCGGCCGCCGGCCAGCGCGATCACGTCGAACCAGTCCCCGCCGACCTCGTCCGCCTGGTCGGCCGGCTGGTAGCGGTACGCGATCTCCAGCCCCGGCCGGACGGCTCCAGGGCTGGGCAGCAGCCCGCGCTGGAGGGTGACCGCGGTGTTGCGGGCCCGCTGGTACCAGCGGGCGTTGTCGATGGCCACCGCCGCCCGGGCGGCCAGCTCGGTCGCCAGCAGGACGTCGTCCTCCTCGATCGGATCGGGGTTGGCGGCGCGCTTGAGGTCGAGCACCCCGAGCACCTCGCCCCGGGCGATCAGCGGCACGGCCAGGTAGGAGTGCACCCCGGCCTCGGCGAGCAGCGCGGCCGCCTCCGGGCTGCGGGCGATCCGGGCCAGGTCGCCCGGGCCCAGGGTGCGCAGGTGCACCGGCCGGCCGGTGCGGGCGCACCTGGTCACCAGGCGGTCCTCGCCGTACTCGGCCGCCTCGCCGGGCGGGTCGGCGGCCTCGATGGCGGGGCCGGGGTGCTCGGCGGCGACGGCGAGCGCGCGGAAGCAGGTGCCGCCCTCGGTGGCCTCGGAGCGGCGGTGCCCGGGCAGCAGCGCGTCGATCACGTCCACCGCGGCGACGTCCGCGACCACCGGGACGCACAGCCGGGCCAGCTCCTCGGCGGTCCGCGCCAGGTCGAGCGTGGTGCCGATGCGCAGCGAGGCGTCCGCGACCAGCGCGAGCCGGCGGCGGCCGCGCTCCAGCTCCAGGTGCTCGCGGTGGCGGTCGGTGACCTCGACGGCCGAGGCGGCCAACCCGAGCACCGTGCCCTGGGCGTCCTCGAGCCGGTAGAAGGAGACCGACCAGGCGCGGGCCGCGGTGCCGTCGGCCCGGGCGGGCGTGGTACCGGTGCGGTCCAGGATCGGCTGTCCGGTGGCCAGCACCTCGGCCGCGGCCGTCAGGAACTGCGCGCGGTCCAGGAAGGGCAGCGCCTCGGCGCCGCTGCGTCCGACGAAGCGGGCGGCCGGGCCGCCGTTGACGGCCGTCAGCGCGGGGTTGACCGCCACGCAGCGCAGCTCGGTGTCCATCACCGCGAGGCCCACCGGCGTCTGCGAGACCAGCCGCGCGGACAGCGCCAGATCCCGCTCCAGGCGGACGGCCGCGGCCCGGTCGGAGACCAGGCCGAGGACGTAGGGGCGGCCGAGCGCGTCGTGCAGGCGCATTGCGCGGACCTCCGAGAGGGCCGTGCCGCCGTCCTTGCGCCGGACCGGGAAGCCTCCCTCCCAGTGGCCGGCGCCGTGCATGACCACCTCGAAGAGCCGTCGCACCTCGGTCGTGTCGGAGTCGGCGGCGAGCAGCCGCAGCACGCTACGGCCGAGCACCTCCGCGGGCGCGTACCCGAACAGCCGCTCGGCCTGCGGGCTCCACAGGGCGATCCGCCCGCGGGCGTCCAGCACCACCGCCGCCACCCCGAGGTCGTCGAGCACCGGCAGCGGGCGCCGCGCGGGCGCGCCGGCGGGCGTCCGGAGTTTCGGCTGCGGCGGCGACTCGGGCCGCGACCGCGGCCGTGGGCGGGCAGGCTTCATGGCGCCCCTCTCCTCGGCAGGCTCCGGTACGCCTCTACCCCGATCACACCTGGTCAACCGGGCCAGCCGCACAGGCGTCCGAGCCGGCGGCCCGGGGCGGCCCCGGGCGGTTGCCGCCGACCGGCGTCCGCACGCCCCCGCCCGGCGCGCCGCGGAGGCTACTCCTGCGCCTTCGGGGGCCGGCCGCGGGCGGGGATCCGGGGCACGCCGCCCGGCATCCGGCCGGCGTCCGTCAGCGCCCGCCGGAGCAGGAACTCGATCTGGGCGTTGGTGCTCCGCAGCTCGTCGGCGGCCCACCGGGCGAGCGCGTCGTGGACGGCCGGATCCAGCCGCAGCAGGATCTTCTTGCGCTCCGTCGCCACCTGGCTCCCTCTCCTACTGGTACAGCGAACCGGTGTTGACCACGGGCTGGGTGCCGCGCTCCGCGCAGAGCACCACCAGCAGGTTGCTCACCATCGCGGCCTTGCGCTCCTCGTCCAGCTCGACCACATTCTCCTCGGCGAGCCGCTCCAGTGCGAGGTTCACCATGCCGACCGCGCCCTCCACGATCAGCCGGCGGGCCGCCACCACCGCACCGGCCTGCTGACGCTGCAGCATCACCTGGGCCACCTCGGGCGCGTAGGCGAGGCGGGTGATCCGCGACTCGACCACCCGCACGCCGGCCGAGGCGACCCGGGCGTCGATCTCGGCGGAGAGGGTGCGGGTGATCTCGTCGGCGCTGTCGCGCAGCGACATCTGCCCCTCGGCGTGGGCGTCGTACGGGTAGCTGTTGGCGATGTGCCGCACGGCGGTCTCGGTCTGGATGGCGACGAACTCGACGAAGTCGTCCACCTCGTAGACGGCCTTGGCGGTGTCCTCGACCTGCCAGACCACCACCGCGGCGATCTGGATCGGGTTGCCGTCCGCGTCGTTGACCTTGGCGGTCTCGGTCTCGTGGTTGCGGATCCGGGTGGAGATCGGCCGGCGGCCGGCGAACGGGTTCAGCCAGGTCAGCCCGTCGGCCCGGACGGTGCCGCGGTAGCGGCCGAGCAGCTGCACCACCCGGGCCTGTCCGGGGGCGACGGCGGTCAGGCCGCGGCAGAGCACCAGGCCGGTCACCAGGGTCAGCGGCCCGAGCACGACCAGGGTGACCCCGAGCGCGGATCCGCCGTTCGCCTGGACGACGGCACCCGCGACCAGCAGGCCGATGCCGGCGAGGACGGTGAGCAGGCTCAGCGCGAGCATGGGCAGCCCGGGTGCTCCGGTGATCACCCGTTCGGTGACCTTCGGGGCGGGCATCTCGACGGCGAGGCCCTCGGCCGGTGCGGGATCGGCAGGCTGGACGGCCACGGTGGGCACTCCTTCGGTGGTGCGGCAGATAACTAGCATACTGATATCACTTATTGCTTCGGGCGTCGAGATGTCGGCCCCGGCCGCGGGCCGCAGGATGGTGGGTGACCGGCCGTCCGGGCCCGCGAGCCGAGGAAGTGACCCGTGCACACACCCCTCGCCGTGCTGTTCGCACTGCTGACCACCTGCAGCAACGCGCTGGCGACGGTGCTCCAGCGCAAGGCCGCGCAGCGGGTGCCGGTGAGCGGCAGGCTGGGCCGGGGCCTGATGTCCGCCCTGGTCCGCCAGCGGGTGTGGCTCGCCGGTATGGCGGCGGTCGGCGCCGCGGCCTGCTTCCAGGCCCTGGCCCTGGCCAACGGGGCGCTGTCGGTGGTGCAGCCGGTGTTCGTCCTGGAACTGCCGATCGCGCTGCTGCTGGCTGGGGCGATCCTGCACCGCCGGCTGCCCCGGGAGGTCTGGTGGGCGGCGGCCGGCGTCACGGTCGGGCTCGGCCTGGCGCTGTGGGCGGCCGCCCCCACCCCCGGCGGCACCGAGGCGCCGACGACCCGCTGGCTGATCGCGCTCGGCTGCTGCCTCGGGGCCGCCGCGGCACTCACCGCCACCGCGGTGCGGCGCGCCCCGGGGGCCGGCCGGGCGGCCTGCCTCGCCCTGGCCGCCGCGCTCTGCTACGCCCTGACCGCGGCGCTGCTGAAGTCGTCGGCGCAGACCTGGAAGGCGGACGGCGTGGCGGCGTTCTTCTCGGTCTGGCAGACCTACGGCTTCGCGGCGGTGGGCGTGCTGGCCCTGTTCCTGCTGGAGAACGCGCTGCAGTCGGGCCCGCTGGCCTTCTCCCAGCCGGCCCTCACCCTGGGCGACGCCTGCACCAGCGTGGCCCTCGGCGTGCTGCTGTTCGGGGAGCGGCTGCGGACCGGCTGGTGGCTGCTGCCGGAGGCGGCCGGGCTGGCGCTGATCCTGCTCGGGATCGTGCTGCTCAGCCGCTCGGCCGCGGCCCGCACCCTGATCACACCCGCGCCGCCGGCGCCCGCCCCGGGACCCGGTCGGGCCACTCCCGATCGCGGTGCGCGCTGACCGGGTGTGACTGTAGGGGGACGAGGCAGGGGACGGCTCTGCACTGGACCTCCGGGTGGATTCGTGGACAGAAAGTACGTGGGAACGCAGGCCGGCCCGCTCGGCCGCCGGCGCCGGACGCTGACCGCCCTGGTGCTGGCGCTGGGCGGGCTCGGGGTGGTCGTGGCGTGCAGCTCCTCCGGCGGTTCGAGCAGCCCGTCCTCCGCCACCTCGGCCTTCTCGCCGAATCCGTCCGCCTTCTCCTCGGGCGCCTCCGCGCTCGGCTCGCTGGCCTCCTCAGCCAAGGCCTCGGTCTCCTCGGCCGCCGCCTCACTGTCCGCCGGCGCCTCCTCGTTCGCCGCCTCGGTCTCCGCCCAGGCCGGGGAGAACCGCGCGGCGGCCGAGTCGGCGCTCGCCACCGTCACCGGCAGCGGGAACGTGACCTCCGGCATCACCATCACCGGCCTGCCCAAGGCCACCACGGGCGGGCTGAACGCGGCCCTGGTCACCATCGTGAACACCACCTCCGGCACCGCCAGCTACGCGGTCCGGGTCAACTTCTCCGACGCCTCGGGCACCGTGGTGGACAGCACCGTGGTGAGCCGCCAGAACGTCGCGGCGGGCGCGACCGCCACGGTGACCGCCTTCAGCACCCAGTCCCCCGATCAGGCGCTGATCCCCACCGTCGCCCAGGCACAGCGCTACTGATCCGCCCCGCCGCCGCACCGCGCGGAGTGACGGACTACGGGGTGGAGCCTGGCGCGCGCCGCGACCCTCCCGGCAGACTCCGAGCCGGAGCGGAGGAGGCGCACGGATGCAGGAGACCAGGACGAGGACCTCACGGCGGCCCGCGGCCGCCTGGCCGGTGGTGCTGTGGCTCGCCGCGGGCCTGGCGCTGGACGGACTGCTGACCGTCTGGCGGTAGCCACCCGGTTACGAGAACTACTGTCGAGTAGCTCTGTTTCGGCCGAGTTCATCTGATGCTCGACCGGTGTCTTGAAGGACGTGGACCAGCGCGAGTTGACTGAACAACACCTCGTCGCGTGACGAACCCTCGACAAGACAACAGCGGAGCATCGATGCCCCTGCCCACGAGCCGTCGCACCCCCCGTCTGGCCGCCGCCGTCTGCACCGCGGCCGCGCTGCTGACCCCGCTCGCCGCCGCCCCGGCGTCCGCCGCCACCGCCGAGAGCGCCCCGCTGACCGCGCCGCCGCTCGACGTGCTGACGTACAACGTGTTCCTGATGAGCAAGAACCTCTACCCGAACTGGGGCCAGGACTACCGCGCCCAGGCGATCGCGGGGGCGGACTTCTTCCAGGGCCACGACGTGGTGGTGCTCCAGGAGGACTTCGACAACGCGGCCTCCGACGCGCTCGCCGCCAAGGCCTCGGCGGCCTACCCGTACCAGACCCCGGTGGTCGGCCGGTCCAAGAGCGGCTGGGACGCCACCAGCGGCAGCTACAGCGCGACCACGCCCGAGGACGGCGGCGTGACGCTGCTCAGCAAGTGGCCGATCCTGCGCAAGGAGCAGTACGTCTTCAAGGACGCCTGCGGCGCCGACTGGTGGTCCAACAAGGGCTTCGTGTACGCGGTGCTGAACGTCAACGGCCTGCGCACCCACGTGATCGGCACCCACCTGCAGTCCACCGACTCGGGCTGCTCCAGCGGCCAGCCGGCGACCGTCCGGGCCGCCCAGCTGAACGCGATGCGCGCCTTCGTCGACGCCAAGCAGATCCCGGCGAGCGAGCCGATCGTGCTGGCCGGCGACCTCAACATCAACTCGCACGACTCCGAGTACCCGGCCCTGCTGGCCAACGGCAACCTGGCGCCCGCCTCGCAGCGGACCGGCTGGACCAACTCCTTCGACACGGTCGACAACTCGATCGCGGCCTACCGCTACCCCGGTGAGCCCAAGGAGGACCTGGACTACGTGCTCTACCGGGCCGACCACGCCCGCCCGCAGCAGTACACCAACCAGGTGTACCGCTACCACAGCTCGCCGTGGACGGTGAGCAGCTGGGGCACCAGCTACACCTACAACGACCTCTCCGACCACTACCCGGTGATCGCCGGCTGACCCCGCGGCACCCGGCCCCGCCCCCGGCCTCGGGCGGCGCGTCCTGCAGGCGCCCGGGGCCGATCCGGGGGAGGGTGGACGCATGGCCTGTCCGCCGAGCAGCGCGGGAGGTGCCGCGGCGTGATCGACCACCGCGCGTACCCCGTCGATCCCTGGTGCCTGCGCGAGAACGCGCTGCACCTCGAGGTGCTCGCCCAGAGCGAGTCGCTGTTCGCGCTCTCCAACGGCCACCTCGGCTGGCGCGGCACCCTGGACGAGGGCGAGCCGGCCGGCCTGCCGGGCAGCTACCTCAACGGCGTCTTCGAGCGGGTGCCCGGCGGCGCCGGGGAGCCGGGCCGGCGGGTGGCGGACATCCCGGACGGCCGGCTGGTCCGGCTGATGGTGGACGACGAGCCCTTCGACCTGCGCTACGGGCGGCTGCACCGCCACCACCGCACCCTCGACCTGCGCACCGGTGTGCTGGAGCGGGCGGTCGAGTGGAGCTCGCCCTCCGGCCGCACGGTGCGGATCGCCTCCTCCCGGCTGGTCTCGCTCAGCCAGCGGGCGATCGGCGCGCTCTCCTACCGGGTCGAGCCGGTGGACGGACCGGCCCGGGTCGTCCTGCAGTCCGAACTGCTGGCCGGCTCGCCCGCGCTGGAGCCGGAGGCCGCGGAGGCGGCGGGCACCCGGCTGCACCTGATGCACCGCACCCGGCAGAGCGGGCAGCGGATCGGCGTGGCCGCCGAGCACACCGTGGCCGGGCCGGACGGCACGGCCACCGCCGTGGAGTCGGGCCCCGAACTGGCCCGGCTGACCGTGACCTCCGCGCTGCGGGCGGGCCAGAGCCTGGGGCTGGAGAAGCTGGTCGCGCACGGCTGGTCGGCGGTGCGCTCGCGGCACGCGGTGCGCAGCCAGCTGGACGCGGCGCTCGCCAGGGCGACCGCGACCGGCTGGGCCGGGCTGGTGGCCGAGCAGCGGCAGGTGCTGGCGGCCTTCTGGAACAAGGCCGATGTGGAGCTGGAGGGCGACGCGGAGATCCAGCAGGCGGTCAGGTTCGCGCTGTTCCAGCTCTACCAGGCGGCCGCCCGGGCCGAGCAGCGGGCCGTCGCGGCCAAGGGGCTGACCGGCCCCGGCCACGACGGGCACTGCTTCTGGGACACCGAGACGCACGTGCTGCCGGTGCTCACCTACACCGCGCCCCAGCTGGTCGCCCAGGCGCTGCGCTGGCGGCACAGCACCCTGCCGGCGGCGCGCCGGCGGGCCCGGGCGCTCGGCCTGGAGGGGGCCGCGTTCCCCGCCCGGACCATCGACGGCGAGGAGTGCGCCACCCACCTGCCGGCCGACGCGTCCGCCTTCCACGTCAACGCCGGGGTCGCGGATGCCTTGGCGCACTACACCGCGGCCACCGACGACCTGGTGCTGGACCGCGAGGCCGGGCTCGAACTGCTGGTGCACACCGCCCGGTTGTGGCGCTCGCTGGGTCACCACGACCCGGCCGGCACGTTCCACCTGGACGGCGTCAGCGGACCGGACGAGTACAGCGGCGACGCGGACGACAACCTCTACACCAACCTGATGGCGCAGCAGAACCTGCGGGCCGCCGCCGACGCGGCCGAGCGCAACGCCGACCTCGCGGTGGCCCTCGGGGTCAGCGACGAGGAGACCGCCGCCTGGCGGGACGCGGCCCTGCACCTGGCGGTGCC
Organism: Kitasatospora sp. NPDC049258; assembly: GCF_040678895.1. Lineage (NCBI taxonomy): Bacteria > Bacillati > Actinomycetota > Actinomycetes > Kitasatosporales > Streptomycetaceae > Kitasatospora > Kitasatospora sp. NPDC049258. Next base: position 60,833 of record NZ_JBFAQT010000002.1, on the reverse strand, counting down.
CTTCGACGAGCGGCTCGGCGTGCACGAGCAGTCGGCCGGCTTCACCCGCCACCAGGTCTGGGACTTCGCCGGCACCGGGCCCGGCGAGTACCCGCTGCTGCGCCACCACCCGTACTTCCAGCTCCGGCGCCGGCAGGTGGTGCAGCAGCCGGACCTGGTGCTCGCGCTGTACCGGCGCGGGGAGGCCTTCGGGCCGGAGCAGAAGGCCAGGGACTTCGCCTACTACGAGGCGCTGACCGTCCGGGACTCACCGATCGCGGCGGGTGTGCAGGCGGTGCTGGCGGCGGAGACCGGGCATCTGGCGCTGGCGTACGACTACCTGGCCGAGACAGCGCTGCTGGACCTTGACGGCACCGTGCACGACCTGCGCGACGGGCTGCGGCTGGCCGCCCTGGCCGGGGTCTGGCTGGCGCTGGTGGCCGGATTCGGCGGCCTCAGGCACCACGGCGACACCCTGGCGTTCGCACCGCGGCTGCCCGCGCAGCTGGCCCGGCTGGCCTTCACCGTGCAGTTCCAGCGGCGGGTCCTGCGGGTCGAGACCACCGCGGCCGAGACCCGCTACAGCCTGCTGGAGGGCGCCGAGCTCCAGCTGTGGCACCACGGCGAGCCGCTCACGGTCGCCCGCGACGAACCTGCGGTGCGGCCGGTGCCGCCGCTGCCGGACCGCCCCGCCCCCACCCAGCCGGCCGGTCGCCGGCCCCGCCACCGGCGCCGGTCCGAGGACCGGGCCCGGACCGAGGAGTGACACCCATGCCCATCGCCACCGTCGACCCGGCCACCGGCGAGACCCTGGAGACCTTCGAGCCGCTCGACCAGCCGGCGCTGGAGCTGCGACTGGCCCGTGCCGAGGCCACCTTCGCGCAGTACCGGACCACCTCCTTCGCCGAGCGGTCGGCGCTGCTGCGCCGCGCCGCCGACCTGCTGGACGAGGACCGGGAGTCGATCGCCCGGACCATGACCACCGAGATGGGCAAGCCGATCGGGGCCGCCCGCGCCGAGGCGGCCAAGTGCGCCAAGGCGATGCGCTGGTACGCGGACCGGGCGGGCGATCTGCTGGCGGACGAGCACCCGGACCAGGCCGACGTCGCGGACTCCGGCGCCCGCGCCGCGTACGTGCGCTACCGGCCGCTGGGCGTGGTGCTGGCGGTGATGCCGTGGAACTTCCCGCTCTGGCAGGTGGTCAGGTTCGCCGCGCCGGCGCTGATGGCGGGCAATGTCGGGCTGCTGAAGCACGCCTCCAACGTGCCGCGGACCGCGCTGTTCCTGGCGGAGCTGTTCGCCCGGGCGGGCTTCCCGGTGGGCTGCTTCCAGACGCTGCTGATCGAGTCGGGCGCGGTGGAGGCGGTGGTCCGGGACCGCCGGGTGGCCGCGGTGACGCTGACCGGCAGCGAGGGCGCGGGCCGGGCGGTGGCGGCCGCGGCCGGCGACGAGGTGAAGAAGACGGTGCTGGAGCTCGGCGGCAGCGACCCGTTCCTGGTGCTGCCCTCGGCGGATCTGCCGGAGGCGGTCAGGTGGGCGGTCACCGCCCGGGTGCAGAACAACGGCCAGTCCTGCATCGCGGCCAAGCGCTTCATCGTGCACGCGCAGGTCTACGACGCGTTCGCGGCCGCCTTCACCGAGCGGATGCGGGCGCTGAGGGTCGGCGATCCGCTGCAGGAGGAGACCGAGGTCGGGCCGCTGGCCACCCGTCAGGGGCGGGCCGACCTGGAGGAACTGGTGCAGGACGCCGTCGAGCGCGGGGCCGTGGTGGAGTGCGGCGGCGGGCGGCCGGACGGCCGGGACGCCGGCTGGTACTACCGGCCGACCGTGCTCAGCGGGATCACCCCCGAGATGCGGATCCACCACGAGGAGGCGTTCGGACCGGTCGCCACGCTCTACCGGGCGCAGAGCCTGGACGCGGCGATCGCGCTGGCCAACGACACCCCGTTCGGGCTGAGCTCCAACGTCTGGACCGCCGACCCGGACGAGCGCGAGCGCTGCGTCCGGGACCTGCAGGCGGGCGGGGTGTTCTTCAACGGGATGACCGCCTCGCACCCCGCGTTCCCGTTCGGCGGCATCCGGCGATCCGGCTACGGGCGCGAGCTGTCCGCCCACGGCATCCGGGAGTTCTGCAACATCACCACCGTGTGGCTCGGGCACTGAGCGGCGTATGCCGAGCGACGGACTCAGGCGGCTCGGTGCTGCTGTTGCCCGAGCCTGGGGTGCCCGACCAGCCAGCCGGCCGTCAGCACCACCGTGACCAGCCAGATCAGGCTGAGCACGGCCAGCGCCACCGGGTTGTCCAGCTGGACCACCACTGCCGTGGTGCCGATCGCCAGGCCCAGCCAGAAGACCACGGCCAGCACCGGCGTGTGGCGCAGCGCGGTGGTGAACCGCTGGAGGGGTCCCGGCCGCTTGTGGGCCGGGCCCCGCGGCTGTCGGGTGCTCTCCGCAACTGCCATCGCGCCCACCTCCAGGACGTCCGGTCCGCCCCCTTGACCACCATAGGTCCACCCGGGTGAAGCGGCGTGCCGAGCGGTGCGGGCCGCGGTACGCGTTCCGGTTGTGAGAGTCCGGTGCATTCCTCCGGGAGCAGCCGAGGGGCGGCCCGGGCGGGCCCGTAGCTTGGCCTGATCCGCATGCGACACACGGGGAAGGTGCGGCCATGGGGGACTACTTCAGAGTCGAGGTGCAGGACCTGGATCGGCTGCTGCAGCAGCTGAAGCAGAGTCAGGAGGACCTGCGGTCGGCGTTGGACGCGATGCGTGACACCGGGCCGCGGACCACCGGCAGCAAGACCCTCGACCACGCCTGCGACGAGTTCCACGACAGCTGGGACGACGCCATCAAGAAGATCGCCGACGGCACGGCCCAGCTGGAGGGCCGGCTCCAGGAAACCCGCAAGGGCTACGCGGAGACCGAAGAGGCGATCCGGAGCGCGTTCACGGGGGCCGCGGCATGAGCGAGGACGCGAACTTCCCCGCGCTGGGGTTCGATCCCGCGCCCGGCCGGGTGGACAGCGTGGAGCAGCTGGTCTCCCGGCTGAACTCGACCGCGGGCTCGCTGGAGAGCGCGCACCGCACCCTGGTGGCGGTCGGCCAGGGCGGCGCCAGCTGGCAGGGCGACGCGGCCAAGGCCTTCGCGGGCAAGGTCGGCGAGCTGCCGAAGATCATGCAGGACAGCGTGGACGCGGTCCGGTCGGCGGCCGGCCAGCTGGACAGCTGGAGCCGGCAGCTCACCGGCTACCAGGACACCGCCAAGCGCTACGAGTCGGCCGCCCAGGACGCCAAGCAGCGGATCGAGTCCGCCGAGTCGCGCAAGGACGAGGCGACCTCGCGCTACAACCGGGCCGCCGAGGACCCGGCCTTCCGGCTCGCCGGCCGGTTCTTCACCGACGACCGGGAGCTGGCCGACGCCCAGTCGAAGATCACCGCCGCCTCCCGGCAGCTGGACGAGGCCAACGACCGGCTGGAGAGCGCCTCCCACGAGCTCGCGCAGATCCAGGACGAGCTCGACGACATCGTCAAGCAGGCCAAGGAACTCCTGGAACACCATCAGGACGACGCCGAGAAGGCCGCCAAGGCGCTGCGCAAGGCCAACCACGGCGCTCCGCACACCAGTGTCTGGAGCAGGATCGGCGACGGCTTCAAGAAGGTCGGCAACTCCATCAGGGAGTGGGCCACCCAGCACGCCGACCTGCTCAAGAAGATCGGCGACATCGCCGGCGCGGCCTCCGCCGTGCTGGGCATCGCCGCACTGGCGACCATGTGGTGCCCGCCGCTGTCCGCGGCCCTCGGGGCCGGCGCGGCCGGCGCCTCGGTGGTCGCGCTCGGCGCCCACGGGCTGGCCAAGCTGGGTGGTGCCAACGTCAGTTGGAGCACCATCGCACTGGACGGGGTGGGCGCGCTGCCGTTCGTGGGCACCGCCGTCAAGGGGGTCAAGGGAGTGGGCATGGGCGTCAAGGCGATCGCCGCCGAGCGCTCCATCGCGGCCGGCGGCGTGAAGCTGGCGGAGGCGGGCAACGCCATCACCAAGGCCGCCGAGGGCGGCACGCTGATGCACAAGTTCGGCCTCGGCCCGCTGCTCACCAAGACCCCGCTGCGCAAGCTGCCCGGCATCGCCGACAGCCTGGACGCGGCCGGGAAGCTCAGCCCGCAGTCCTGGTGGTCGCGCGGCATCCAGATCGGCATCAAGGGCACCGGCCTCGGCATCAACGCGCCCAAGCTGTACCACGAGTTCGTCCCCGGAGCCGCGTGATGACCACCGTCGAAGAGCCCGTGGCCGCCGAGGACGACATCCGGTGGGAGGTGCCGGTCTTCTTCCACTCGCTGGGCCTCGCGCTGCCCGAACCGGAGCGGGCGGCGCACCTGGCCGAGATCGCCGCCGAGATCTGGTCCGGCGGCACCGCGTACCAGCGCGAGACCGTGGCCGGCTGGTACGGGGAGATCGCCGCGGACGCCGCCGAGGACGGCGCGGTCTACGCGGGGCTCAGCCTGCTGGGCACCGAGGACGACCGGATCACCGCCGCGACCCTGGTGATCCTGGCGGAGGAGGCCGACACCGCGGATCCGGAGGTGGCCGCCGCCGCCCTGGTCGAACTGCTCTCGCTCGACCCGGCGCACGAGGTGATCCGCACCGAGATCGCCTGCGGCCCGGCGGTGCTGGTGGTCTCCGGCACGGTGCTGGACCTGTCGGGCCGGGCCGGCGACGGCGGTACGGCCTCGCTGGAACTGGCCCAGGCCGAGGTGTACGTCCCCGTCCCCGGCGCGGACACCCTGGTCGTGTTCCGGCTGAGCACGCCCTCGCTGCCGGAGTTCCCGGAGTACGTCACCATCCTGGCCCGGATGGCGGACACCGTCACCTACCGCGGGCCCGGCGCGCGGGCGCCCGAGGCCGCCCTGCCGCAGCAGGCCAGGATCACGAAGGCCTTCGGGTGAGCGCCCCCGGCACCACCGGTACGCCGTACGACCCGCCGCCGCCCGGGACGGACCTCGGCCCGCTGCCCCGGCGGTCGGCCCTCGGCCTGGCGCTGCAGTTCTGGCTGCAGTGGCTCTGGCTGGTGCCCTGGGGCGTGCTGGTCGCGCTCTACTTCCTGGGCGCCCTGCTCGGCGCCGGCGGGGACTCGGTCGGCCCGAACATCGTCCGCTCCACGCTGACCCCGCGCCGCTACCGGCTGGAGCGGCGCGGCGGCCCCCAGGAGTGGGAGGCCTTCGCCGCGGCCGAGCTGGAGCGGGTGGGCGCGCCGGCGCTGGCCCGGGAGCGCGAGCGGCGGGCGGCCAACGCGGCGGGCCGCAGCCGCTACCGGCATCCGGAGACCGACCCGCAGGTGCGGATCCGCAGCCGCTCCTACCGGGGCATCGGCGCGGGCGGCCTGGCCGCCCTCGCCGCCCGGCAGGGCTGGCAGGTCGACTGGGCGAGGACCCGCCCGGCCGCGGAGGTCCGGCTGGTCCACCGGGGGCCACTGGGCGGCTGACCGGGTTGCCCGCCCGGCCGGCCGGGTACGGCTCGCGGGTGGAGAATCCTCCGACGCCGATGCTGGCCACCGCGAGCGACCGGCGGGCGTTCGACGGCGACTGGCTGCTGGAGCGCAAGCTCGACGGCATCCGGGCGCTCGCCCGCCGGGACGCCTCCGGGGTGCGGCTGTACTCGCGCACCGGCAAGCCGCTGGGCGAGCGCTACCCGGAGCTGGTGGCCGCGCTGGCCGGTCAGCCGGTGGCCGAGTTCACCGTGGACGGTGAGATCGTCGCCCTGGCGGGCGGTGCCACCAGCTTCGCCCGGCTGCAGCAGCGGATGCAGCTGCGCGACCCGCGGGCCGCCGAGGGTGCCGGGGTGCCGGTCACCTACTTCCTGTTCGACCTGCTGGGGCTGCTCGGGCACGACACCACCGCCCTGCCGCTGACCGACCGCAAGGAGCTGCTGCGGGAGTCGATCGTCTACGGCGACCGGCTGCGCTACACCGAGCACCGGCGGGCGGACGGGCCGGTGCCGCTCGCCGAGGCCTGCGCCCGCGGCTGGGAAGGGCTGATCGCCAAGCGCGCCGGCAGCCGCTACCTGCCGCGCCGCTCGGGCGACTGGCTGAAGCTGAAGTGCGAGCAGGGGCAGGAGTTCGTGGTCGGCGGCTTCACCGACCCCGCCGGCAGCCGGATCGGGTTCGGCGCCCTGCTGCTCGGCTACCACGAGGACGGGCGGCTGAGGTACGCCGGGAAGGTCGGCACCGGCTTCGACACCAGGACCCTGACGGCGCTGCGCGAGGTGCTCGACGGACTGGCGCGGCCGGACAGCCCGTTCGGCGATCCGGTGCCCGAGCGCCGGCCGCACTGGGTGGCGCCCCGGCTGGTGGCCCAGGTCGGCTTCACCGAGTGGACCAGGGACGGCCGGCTGCGGCAGCCACGCTTCCTCGGCCTGCGGCAGGACCGCCCGGCGGGTGAGGTGGTCCGCGAGCGGCCCGGCCCCGTCTGACGCCGCCGCCCGCGGCGGGGCGTGACCCGTCCGACGGCGTCCGGGTGCGCGACCGGGCGGCTGCGCCTAGGTTGCGGCTGGGGGGTGGTCCTACGAGAGGTGGAGACGTCCATGGCAGGGAAGTTCGAGATCTACCAGGATTCCGCGGGCAACCACAGGTTCCGGCTGAAGGCGGCCAACGGGGCGGTCGTGGTGACCGGTGACCCCGAGGAGTCGCCGGAGAAGTGCCTGAAGAGCATCGAGTCGCTCCGCAAGCTGGCGCCGTACGCGCAGGTCCAGGAGGTCCCGGAGGTTCAGGCGATGTCCTGAGCGCCCTGAGTGTCCCGGCCGGGCCGACCACCGCGGAGGTGGTCGGCCCGGCGGCGTGCCGGGGGCCGGGCAGACGCATGGGATCTCCGCGAAAGCCTCACAGGTGGCACCTGTCGAGCGGGTCGATGCCGTGCGTAGGGTCCATGACAGGTCTCGCGAGGGACGCGAGCGGCACCATCAGAGGCGATACCGGAAAGCTCACATGGACCAGGGCACACCGCTCAACTACTGCGTACCGTGCCGGCGGCACCTGAACGGCGCGTACTCCTGCCCCGGCTGCGGGGCACCCGCGAGCGCCGCCGTACCGCAGCCGGCCGCCGGGCCCGCCGTCGAACCCCGACCGGCGGGGCGGGCCCGTCGACGGACCGGGCGCGGGCGCCGGCTGGTCCTGGTCACCGCGGCCGGGCTGGTGATCGGCGGCGCCGGGGTGGTGGCGCTGGCCGCGCCGCAGGACACCGGCACCGCGCGCCCCGGCAGCGCACCGACCGAGGAGCACCCGGTGCAGACCATGCCGAGCCTGACGCCGGCCTCCGCCAGCACCGCCCCGGCCTCCTCCGCGGCCCCCAGGCCGAGTCGCAGCGCCAAGCCGAGCGCCTCCTCCTCGGGCCCGGCCGCCAGCACTCCCCCGGCCGCCAGGCCGAGCGAGGCGCCGAGCAGCGCCGCACCCGCGCCGACCACCGCCGCACCGACCGGGCGGCCGACCGGCGGTGCGTCGCCCTCGCCCACGTCGACCTGCAAGCCGTTCCTGTTCTGGTGCACCTGACCGCTCGCGCCGGGCGGCCTCAGGCCCGGGCCCCGAGCAGTTCGGCGAGCACGGCCAGGTGGCTGAGCTCCGGTTCGCGGGTGGCCGTCAGCAGGGTGAGCGGCCCGGCGGCGGCCAGCGCGCGCAGCCGCTCCAGTGCCCGGGCGGCCCCGCCGTCGGCCAGCTCGGCCCGGTAGCGGGTGCGGAACTCGCCGTACCGCTCGGGCCGGTGGCCGTACCAGCGGCGCAGCTCGGTGCTCGGGGCGACCTCCGGCAGCCACTCGTCGAACGCTCCCGCGTCCTTGCGCAGGCCGCGCGGCCACAGGCGGTCCACCAGCACCCGGTGGCCCTCCCCGGCGGCCGGGTCGGCGTAGATCCTGCGGACCGTGACGCCCACTCGTCCTCCTCGGTCGGCTCGCACCCCTTCGCCATCCTCGCGCGGAGATCACCGGGATGCCTGCGTGCGCGCCGCGGTCTCCGGCATGCTGGGCGGGACGGGTCGAGGACAGGGGGCGCGATGACGGACCATCCGGCGGGCGGCGACGGGCGGGATCTGCTGGCGGCGGCCGGGGTGCTGTTCACCGACGCGCAGGGGCGGCTGCTGGTGGTGCGGGTCTCGTACGCGGCCGAGCATCCGGTCGAGGTACCCGGCGGTGGCTGGGAGGAGCAGGACGGCTCGCCGCGGGCGACCGCCGTCCGGGAGATCGAGGAGGAGCTGGGCCTCACGCCCCGGCTCGGCGCGCTGGCCTGCCTGGACTGGTCGCTCGACACGGACCGGCCGCCGATCGCCTCCTTCCTCTACTGGGCGGACCCGCTGACCGAGGCCGAGCTGCGGGCGCTGCGTCTGGAGGAGGCCGAACTCGGCTGGTACGGCTACCTCTCGCCCGAGCAGGCCGCCTCCGCGCTGCCGCCGATGCTGTCCCGCCGGGTGACGGCCTGCCTGCGGGCGCCGCGCTCGGCCGGGCCGCTGGAGCTGGCGGTGGGCCACCCGGTCGGCCACACCCTGGCGCACCTGGCGTCCGCTCCCCCGCCGCCGTACACCGGGCCCGCCGGCCTACCTCCGCTGGCCGACGAGCGGCCGCCCCCGGCACCACCGCTGGACCGCGAGACCTGGATCGCCACCCGGGCCCGGATCCGGGCCAAGGCGCGGATGCTGTTCACCGATCCGGACGGCCGGGTGCTGCTGGTCCGCCTGCACCCGCGGCCGGGCGACCGGCGCCCGTACTGGGTGCTGCCCGGCGGCGGGATCGAGGCCGACCGCGAGCTGCCGCGGCAGGCCGCCCGGCGGGAGATCCGCGAGGAGCTCGGCTGGGACTGCGAACCCGGCCGGCTGCTGGTGCTGGACTGGCTGCCGGGCCACCCGGGCAGCCACCCGCAACTGGTCCACGTCTTCGACGGGGGCGTCGTCACCCCCGCCCGGCTGGCCACCGCCACGCTGCCCGAGGACGAGGTGGCCCAGGCCCGGCTGGTCACCCCCGAGCAGGCCCGCGAGCTGCTCTCCGCCCCCGCCTGGGCCCGGGTCGCCGCCGCGCTGGCGGCGCGGGAGCGGGCGGGCGGACCGGCCGAGCTGGTCCGGGGGGCACCCGCCGGCGAACCCGCCTGATGGCGGGGTGCGGGCAGCCCCGAAGGCGGGGACAATGGACCGTCCCGGCGGCGGCGGAGGAGGTGCGCGAGGATGGCGAGCGGTCCGATCGAGTCCGTGCTGTGCGGGCAGCGGGTGGAGGCTGTCGACGGCGGCTACCGGCTGCGGGTCGAGCTCACCGAGGGGCTGGCCGTGACGGTGCACAACGACTTCCGGCTGTCCGGCCCCCGCGCGGTCCAGCACTACTACCCCGGGCTGACGATGGCGCCGGCCGCCGGCCTCACCGGGCTGGTCGGCACGGTGGTCACGGCCGTCCGGGTCAGCCTCGCCGGCACGTTGGAACTGGACTTCGACAACGGGCGCACCATCGCCGTCCCACCCGAGCTCGGGCCCGGCGGCCCGGCGGAGGCCTGGCGGGTCAGCGGCCCGGCCGGACCGCTGTTCACCTCGGTACCGGGCGGCTACCTGAGCGTCTGAAACCGGACGGCCGGCCCGCGCGGGCCACGGGCCGGCCGTCATCCGAACAGGTGCGGGCAGCCTGTCGCGGTACCGCCCACGGCCCGGACAGGACAGGATGTCCGTCGACACTCACCCACTCGACGGGAAGGCCCCCGTTTTGGCAACCGACTACGACGCCCCGCGCAACAACAACGAGGAATCGGACGACAGCATCGAGGAGCTGAAGAGCCGCCGCAACGACAAGTCGACCGGCTCGGTCGATGCGGACTTCGAGGCCGTCGAAGGCCTGGAACTCCCCGGCGCGGACCTCTCCGGTGAGGAGCTCACCGTCCAGGTGCTGCCGGAGCAGCAGGACGAATTCACCTGCGCCACCTGCTTCATGGTGCACCACCGCAGCCAGCTCGCCGGCAAGGACAGCAAGGGCCGGCCGATCTGCAAGGAATGCGCCTCCTGACGGACGGGCTCGTCGCCCGCCCCCGCGGCAGCCGCGGCGGGGCCGGGTCACGGCGGGCACCGGCCCGGCCGGCGCGCCGGGCCATGGTCAGGATTCCTGGTCATGGCCCGCGGGGCCGGCCCGGACCGTCCCGCCGCCGAACGGCTGCTCCGGGCGGGCTCGACCGGTGCTGACCGGTGCCGGCGGTCCACCTCTAGGATGTGTGATCGACCACAGCCGGGGAGGCCTGTGGCAGGGGGATGCGGGGACACTTGTTCGGAATCATCAGGCCCTGCCGGCACCGGCTCTCGGACCGGCTGCGCACCAGCTGGCTGGCCCACCTCTGCGGTCTGTGCCTGGCCCTGCGCGACGACCACGGCCAGCTCGCCCGGACCGCGACCAACTACGACGGCCTGATCATCTCGGTCCTGGTCGAGGCCCAGCAGCCACCGGCGCCCGGCCGGACCGGCCCGGCGGGGCGCCGCAAGGCCGGTCCGTGCCCGCTGCGCGGGATGCGCGGCGCCGAGGTCGCGGACGGCGAGGGCGCCAGGCTGGCGGCCGCGGTCTCGCTGGCGCTCGCCTCGGTGAAGATGCGGGACCACGTGCTCGACGCGGACGGCGCGTTCGCCCGCAGGCCGGTCGCCGCCGGGGCCCGCGCGGTGGCCCGGCGCTGGGACCGGCAGAGCGCGGGCGGCGGCTCCGCGGTCGGCTTCGACACCGGGGTGCTGCTCGGCGCCGCCGACCGGCTGGAGCGGGCGGCGGCGCCCGGCAGCTCGGTGCTGCTGGTCACCGAGCCGACCGAGAGCGCGACGGCCGCCGCCTTCGCCCACACCGCCGTCCTGGCCGGCCGGCCGGCCAACGCCCCGGCCCTCGCCGAGACGGGCCGGCTCTTCGGGCGCCTCGCCCACCTGCTGGACGCCGCCGAGGACCAGCGGGCGGACGCCGCCGCCGGCGCCTGGAACCCGCTCACCGCGACCGGCACCGACCGGGCCCGGGCCGAGCGGCTCTGCCGGGACGCCGTGCACGGCATCCGACTGGCGCTGGGGGACGTGGAGTTCACCGACCGGGCGCTGGTCCACCTGCTGCTGGCGCACGAGGCCGCGCGGGCGGTGGACCGGGTCTTCGGGCACGGCGCCGGCTGCGCGCTGCCCGCGCTCGCGGCGGACGGCGGCCCGGCACAGGGGTCGATCACGGACCGGCCGCCGACCGGCCGGCCACCGACCGACCATCCACCGGGCAGGGCCCCGCGCGGTCTGCTCGCGGGCTGCGCGGTCTGGGCCCTGATGGCCTGCAGCTGCCGGCTGATGTGCTGCGACCACGACGATCCGTTCAGCCGGGAGCGCAGGGAGGGCTGGTGCCGGCGCAACTGCGACTGTGACTGCTGTGACTGCTGCGACAGTTGCAGCGGCTGTGACGGCTGCGGCTGTGACGGCTGCGGGTGCGACGGCTGTGACTGCGGCTGCGACTGCTGACCGGCCCCGCTCCGGCGCGGTCGCGGGCCCGACCCCGGCCCAGTGGGCGCCGGGCGGTCCGGGCGGCCGCTAGGGTGGGGAGCTTCCCCTCCGGATGCCCGATCCGCAAGGAGCCGCACAGCCGTGTCCGACACCTTCACCCACCTGCACGTCCACACCGAGTACTCGATGCTGGACGGGGCCGCGAAGAACGGCAAGCTGTTCGCGGAGGCGGAACGGCAGGGCATGCCGGCCATCGCGATGAGCGACCACGGCAACATGTTCGGCGCCTACGAGTTCTTCCACGCCGCGGCGAAGACCGGGGTGAAGCCGATCATCGGGATCGAGGCGTACGTCGCGCCGGGGTCGCGGTTCGAGAAGAAGCAGGTCTTCTGGTCACCGGGCGGCCAGCGCCCGGCCAGCTCCGACGGCGAGGGCGGCAAGGACGTCTCGGGCGGCGGCCGCTACACCCACATGACCATGTGGGCCCAGAACGCGACCGGCCTGCGCAACCTCTTCAAGCTCTCCTCGCTCGCGTCGATGGAGGGCTACTACATGAAGCCCCGGATGGACCGCGAGCTGATCGCCGCGAACTCCACCGGGATCATCGCCACCACCGGCTGCCCGTCCGGCGAGGTGCAGACCCGGCTGCGGCTCGGGCAGTACGACGAGGCGGTCAAGGCCGCCGGGGCGTACCAGGACATCTTCGGCCGGGAGAACTACTTCCTGGAGCTGATGGACCACGGCCTGTCCATCGAGCGGGACGTCCGCGCGGACCTGCTGCGCCTGGCCGAGCAGTTGAACATCCCGCTGCTGGCCACCAACGACTCCCACTACGTGACCGCCGACCAGGCGGACGCGCACGACAGCCTGCTCTGCGTCGGGGTGGGCAAGAACAAGGACGACCCGAACCGCTTCAAGTTCCAGGGCACCGGCTACTACATCAAGACCGCGGCCGAGATGCGCGAGCTGTTCCGCGAGCTGCCCGAGGCCTGCGACAACACCCTGCTGATCGCCGAGCGGATCGAGCCGTACGACGAGGTCTTCACCTACGTCGACCGGATGCCCCAGTTCGACGTGCCCGAGGGCGAGACCCAGGCCTCGTACCTGCGCAAGAAGATCGCGACCGGGCTGAAGGTGCGCTACGGCGACAACCCGAGCCAGGAGGTGCTGGACCGGGTCGAGCTGGAGATGGGCGTCATCTCCCCGATGGGGTTCGACGCCTACTTCCTCGTGGTCGCCGACATCTGCCAGTACGCCCGGGACAACGGCATCCCGGTCGGCCCGGGCCGAGGCTCGGCGGCCGGCTCGATGGTCTCGTACCTGACCCGGATCACCGAGCTCGATCCGCTGGAGCACGACCTGCTGTTCGAGCGGTTCCTCAACCCCGAGCGGATCAACCCCCCGGACGTCGACATCGACTTCGACGACCGCCAGCGCGACCAGATGGTGCGCTACGTCACCGACAAGTACGGCGCCGCGTACACCGCCCAGGTGAACACCTTCGGCACCATCAAGGCGAAGGCCGCCGTCAAGGACGCCAACCGCATCCTCGGCTACCCCTTCGCGATGGGCGACCGGATCACCAAGGCGATGCCGCCGGACGTGATGGGCAAGGGCGTCCCGCTGGCGGACCTGTTCAACGAGAGCCACCCGCGCTACAACGAGGGCACCGAGATCCGGGCGCTCTACGCGAACGAGCCCGACGTCAAGAAGATCATCGACACCGGCCTGGGCATCGAGGGGCTGATCCGCGGCACCGGTGTGCACGCCGCCGCCGTGATCCTCTCCTCCACCCCCCTGCTGGAGCTTGTCCCGCTGCACAAGCGGGACAAGGACGGCGTGATCATCACCGGCTTCGACTACCCGTCGTGCGAAGCCATGGGCCTGATCAAGATGGACTTCCTGGGTCTGCGGAACCTGGGCATCATCGACCACGCCATCAAGATCATCAAGTCCAACCGGGGTGTCGAGGTCGACATCGAGAAGATCCCGCTCGACGACCCCACCACGTACGAACTGCTGGCCCGGGGCGACACCCTGGGCGTGTTCCAGCTCGACGGCGGCCCGATGCGGGCGCTGCTGCGGCTGATGAAGCCCACCGAGTTCGCCGACATCTCCGCGGTCAGCGCGCTCTACCGGCCCGGCCCGATGGGCATGAACTCGCACACCAACTACGCGCTGCGCAAGAACGCCCAGCAGGAGATCATCCCGATCCACCCCGAGCTGGAAGCCCCGCTGAGCGAGGTCCTCGGCCCCACCTACGGCCTGATCGTCTACCAGGAGCAGGTGCAGCGAGCCGCGCAGGTGCTGGCCGGTTACAGCCTCGGCCAGGCCGACCTGCTCCGCCGCGCCATGGGCAAGAAGAAGAAGGAGGTCCTGGAGAAGGAGTTCATCCCGTTCCAGGCCGGCTGCCGGGAGCGCGGCTACTCGGACGAGGCGATCCAGTCGGTGTGGGACGTCCTGGTGCCGTTCGCCGGCTACGCCTTCAACAAGTCGCACTCCGCCGCCTACGGCCTGGTCTCCTACCAGACCGCCTACCTCAAGGCCAACTACCCGGCCGAGTACATGGCGGCGCTGCTCACCTCGGTGGCGGACGACAAGGACAAGATGGCGGTCTACCTGGCCGAGTGCCGCCAGATGGGCATCAAGATCCTCTCCCCGGACGTGAACGAGTCCGTGGTCGACTTCACCGCCGTCGGCAGCGACGTCCGGTTCGGCCTGAAGGCCGTCCGCAACGTCGGCGTGCCGGTCATCGAGTCGCTGGTGCGGACCAGGAAGGAGAAGGGCAAGTACGCCTCCTTCGCCGACTTCCTGGACAAGGTCGAGCTGGTGGTGTGCAACAAGCGCACGGTGGACTCCCTGGTCAAGGCCGGCGCGTTCGACTCGCTCGGCCACACCCGGCTGTCGCTCAGCTCGGTGCACGAGAGCGCGATCGACGCCGTCACCGGGGTGAAGAAGCAGCAGGCGATCGGGCAGGACGACCTGTTCGGCGCGCTCGGCGGCGACCAGGACACCCCCACCATCGGTCTCGACTTCGAGCTCACCGAGCGGGAGTGGCCGCGCAAGCAACTCCTCAGCCTGGAGCGGGAGATGCTCGGCCTGTACGTCTCCAGCCACCCGCTGGACGGCGCCGAGCACATCCTCTCCCGCAACCGCGACATCTCCATCGCCGAACTCCTCGGCTCCGGCCGCACCGAGGGCGAGGTCCGGCTCGCCGGCCTGATCACCGCGGTGGACCGCCGGATCAACAAGGCCGGCAACGCCTGGGCCATCATCACGCTGGCCGACCGCGACGGCTCGGTCGAGGTGCTGTTCTTCCCCGCCACCTACAACCTGATGGCCGACCAGATGGTCGAGGACAACGTGATCTCGGCCCGGGGGCGGCTCAACGAGCGGGACGGCTCGCTGAGCATCTTCGGCCAGGAGATCACCACCCTGGACGTCTCCTCCGCCGAGCTCGGCACCAAGCCACCGGTGCAGATCACCCTGCCGGTCGGCAAGATCACGCCGGGCACCGTCGCCGACCTCAAGGCCGCCCTGCTGGCCCACCCGGGCGACGTGCCGGTCCGCCTGCTGACCACCAACTGGGACCGCAACACCCTGTACGAGCTGGGGCTGCGGGTGAACCCCGACCACGGCCTCGCCTCCGACATCAAGACGGTGCTGGGCACCCACGCCTGGGTGGGGTCGCTCTAGACACGCCCCAGGGCCGGATACCGCGGTGCGGGGGGGTGCCGGCCATGGGCTAGGGTCACGCGGTGATCAATGTGACCGAGCGGCCCGGCGCGAGCTGGTGGGCCCTCGTACGGGGGATGTCGGCGGCCTGCTGGTGGCGGCTGCTCGTGGTGGAGGTGCTGCTCGCGGTGGCCGGGCTCGCCGTCACGACGGTGGGTTGGATGCTCGTCGGCGCCGGCCTCCCGCCGGTCGGCTACCTGGTGGTCCTGGCCGCGGGCGGCCTCGCCGCCGCCTGGAAGTGGTCCGCCGCCCTGCGGATCCTGGACGGCGGCCACGGGATCCTCCCCGCGCTGCGGCCCGACCCGCGCCGCACCGGGCGGCTCTGGCTCTGGCTGGTGGCGCTCGACCTGGCCGGCCTGATGACGTTGCTGGAGTTCGTCGGCGGCCCGCTGATCTACTCCCTCGACCTCCCGACCGTGCTGCCCGCGATCGAGCTGGCCTCGCTGTACCTCGCGTTCGCCGCCGCCCTGCTGCCGATGGCGGTCCTGCTGGAGGGGCGCGGCTTCGGCCGGGCCTGGCGGCTGTCCCACGGTGGATGGCGCGCCGTCCTGCGGGTGCTGCCGGTGGTGCTGATCGGCTCCGCCGCCTCCTCGGCCCTGGAGCAGGGGCAGATCGGCGCCATCGGCAGCTACCCGCCGCCGGCCTACCTCCTCCTGCTCCAGCCGGTGGCCGCCCTGATCGGGGCACTGCTGAGCACCGTCACCACGGTGCTGCTGTACGCGGCCTACCGGCTGTCCGCACCGCACCCCGCCACCGCCGAGCACCAGCAGGCCCGGACGGCCGGCGCGACGGTCTGACCGTACGAGGGCGACCGACTCGATCCGGGCGGACCTTCTCGGCCCGCGCCACGCTCCCGAGGGGGAACGCACGGTGACGAGCGGCGGAGGGTGCGCCGTCACGCACGGCACACCCTCCGTCGGGCGCCGCGCTCGACACCGGGCCCGGGCCGGCGCGCGGGCGACGTTCCGTGACCGGTGAGGCTGACCGCCTCCAGCGAATAACGCAGCGTGGCAGGACCACCTACGTGGAACCGGAATGACGTACCGTCAACGTGTCCCGCCCCGGTCGTGAGTGGGTTGCATCACCCGATCAGGGCGCTCACACTTGTCGTGCAAGCGTTTCTCGCCACCCCCGAGTGGTAGCGGTGTCGGCGGCATCCGATCCCGGTCGCATCCCCGTGTTGCACTCCACAGGCCGCCGTCGGCGAACCCGCGGACTCCCCTGTGGCCGTACTCGAGGCTGGACCGAGGGACGGCACATCGGCCGTGGCCACGGAGTGTCGACCCGCACGAGGTGGCTCCCCGCTCCGGCGGCCGGCCACCGGCGCTCTCGACCTGATTCGGACCACGCGCGGTCCACCGGAAGCGGTGGTCCACCGGACGCAGCACGGGCCGTGTCGGCGATTCTGCGCCCAGTGGCGTGAAAGGAATACGCAATGAGCTTCGACGGCGAATTCAAGTTCTGCATGAACGGCTCAGGACTGCCCACTCCCGCACAGGCCTTGGAGTCTGCCGGGGAGGTGCTCGACTTCATGGAGACGCTCCACACGGCCGCGGAGGCCGCCGGGGGAGCAGAGATCACGCTGGCGGCCCTCGAAGCCGCCGGGTTCACCGGCCTCGGCGCCATCGCCCAGGATGTCGCCGCGGTGACCGTCGCCGCCTACGTGGGGGCGGTTGCCGGATGCATCATCGCCGCCACCGGGTCCACGATCTTCGACCTGCTCACCGCGCGGAACGACAGCAGCGAGGTGGTGCAGGACGTCGTCGTCGCGGCGAACGACGCAGGCGTGTCGGTGCCCGAGGGCTTCGCCGTCGCCTAGTACTCCGGTGCGACTCCGCGAGCATGTCGGTCGCGCGGTCTGCGCCCGATGAGCGTCATGCATGTCCACGGCCGCTGGGGGCCGGTGACGGAGAACCCGTTGACACCCGCAGGCTTCCCCGTGGACCCGGCGACCGCGCCCCAGGACGTGGGGCCGCGCACAAGCGGGGGGCTACGCTCGACCGCCGAAGTCACCGGCCCGGAACTGCCCGAGGCCTCAGGCTGCCGACGGCCGACGTGTCCGACCTCCTGACGTTCCTGCGCACCGCCGGACACCCAGCTGCCCTGACGGTCCTGGCGCGCTGCCTCCCGGACGGGCTTCGCCGGCTCTCGGGACGCCGGCTGGGCCTGAGCACGGCCCGGACCGCCGACGGCCCGATCGTCCTGACCCTGTTCGCGTCGGCCCGGACCCTGTTCCCGCCGGCACCGGACGCGCCGGCCGGGCTGGCACCCGCGCTGGACCGGGTCCGCGACCTTCCCGTACGCCGTGCCCTGGTGGCCATCGGGCTCGACGCCGCCCGCGACGAGCCCGCCTTCTCGGTAGGGCTGGTCCGGGGCCGGCCGCCGAGCCGATGACGGAGCCACCGGTGCGGACGCTAGAGCCGGCCACCGAGCCGTTCGGGCTCGGGCGAGGTGTCGGCCTCGCGCAGTTGCTCCAGCACGCCCGCGCGGTCGGAGAGCAGCACGGTGAGGATCCGGCGGGCCGAGCGCAGCAGGTCGGCGACGTCCGTGCCGGCGAGCGAGTAGAGGACCACCGGCCCCTCCCGGACCGAGACCACGATGCCCGACCGTCTGAGCACGCCGAGCTGCTGGGACAGGTTCGAGGCCTCGATGCCGAGGTCGGCCAGCAGGTCGCGGACCGGCAGCGGCCCGCCCTGGAGCAGCTCCAGCACGCGGATCCGGACCGGGTGACCGAGCATCCGGAAGAACTCGGCCTTGACCTGGTAGAGCGGAGGTTGCGGCATCAGACCTCGAGCTCGCTCTCGACCACCTGGAGCCGGCGCCTGGCCATCGCCAGGTTGGCCCGGCTGCGGTCCAGCGCGAGGTAGAGGAAGAGACCGCTGCCGTTCCGCGAGGTGAGCGGGCGGATCAGGTGGTACTGGCCGCTGAGGGTCACCAGGATGTCCTCGATGGTGCCCTGGAGGCCGAGCATCTCCATCGTGCGCATCTTCGCCCGGACCAGATCGGTGTTGCCGGCGGCGGCCACCGACAGGTCGAACTCCCGGCCGCCGCCGAGAGTGCCCAGGGCCATGCCGCTGCCGACGTCCACGAGTGCGACGCCGATGGCGCCCTCGATCATCATCGCTTCCTTCAACGCCACGTCTGTGTGTGCCATGGCGATGACCCTAAGCAATCTCCTGACTGCGCATCAGGTGAATTGCAGAACTCTGCAATTCACGTTGCCGTTGGTGTACCGTGCGCGCCGGCGCCCCGCCCGACGCACCCGCCCGCGGCACCCCGCGCGTCCCGGCCCGCGGCCGGACCGGCTCCGGGCCACTGCCCCCGAACGGCCCTGTACCGGGGGCTCTCCGGTGGCGCGCACGGCAGGGCGGTCCGGAAGCTGTGAGTGGACATATCTCAATCCCGAGATATTTCACCTACGAAGGAACCAGTTGTGGCAAGACCCATCTCCGTCTCCTTACCTCCCGCAGGCGCCGGCCCGGCCGGATCGAACCTCCTCCTCACCGCCCCCGAACCCACCCCTGATCCCACCTCCGGACCCACCCCGGGCGCAGCCGCTCCGCCGCCCGATGCCGACTGGGGGACCACCCTCCTCGACATGGCGGCCACCGTCCGTCCCGTCCCTGAAGTCGGCGCCCTGCTGGACCTGTTGGAGACCTCGGACACGTCCGTCCTGGCCCGCGCCCTCGACGCCGCGGCGCGCAACCGCCCGGTGGAGGAGCTCGCGGATCTGATCGTCGCCCTCGCCGGAGCCCCCAACGCCATCGCCCACGAAGCCCTCCGGATCGCGGCGGTCACCAGGGAAGTCCCCGACGTCGCCCGGCTGATCGGGCTGCTCGGCGGCGCCCCGGGGTCCGGCGTCCGCGAGGCGCTCTGCGCGGCGGCGCTGGAGCGGCCGGTCGCCGAGGTCGCCCAACTCGCCCGCTGCCTGAACCGCCCGGCGCCCCGCACCCCGGACACCGTGCACATCCCGGAGCCCGGCGGCGCCCTCGGCGAAGAATCGGCCCCCAGCCCGCGCACCGCGCCCGACGGTCCTGCCGAGCCCGCGGCCGCCCGGCAGCCGGCCCGGCCGGCGACCGCGTCCGGTGAGCGCCGGATCGCCCGGCGGCTGCGCTCCCCGCTGCGCCGCCCGGCGGCCGTCGCGCTGCTGACCGCCGCGGCGGCCCACCTCCCGCTGGTGCTGCCGCACTGGCGCTCGGCGCCCTACCTGGGCGCGCTGGCCGCCCTGCTGATCGGGCTGTGCCTGCTGCTGGCCGTCCAACTGGTCCGGCGGGACACGGTGGTGGTCTGGTGCTCGACCGCGGCGGTGGGCGCCACCGCCGTCGCCGGGTACTTCCTGACCCACCGCTACCTGCTGCCCGCGGCGGCCGCCGAGGTCGGCCGCTGGCAAGGCCGGCTCGGCCCGCTCGCGCTGGCCGCGGAGCTCGTCACGGTGGTGCTCGCCGCCGCCCTGTGCGTGCCGCGCCTGCGGCAGCAGAAGCCGGTGCGCGGAAGTCGCGGCAGCGGCGCCTGAGCGGTCGAAGGTGCCCGGCCGGTCTCCGCGGGGGCCGGCCGGGCACCCGTGTCTGCTCGGGCGTTGTCGAAGCGCCAGCGGGTCTGCCCGTACCCGCCCTTGGTGCACCCGAAGGCCGTGACCGGCTCCACCCGGAAGACCAGGTCGTCGCCGCCCTTGCCGACGAAGCCGCCGTCGCGCACCTCGAAGTGCCACTCGCTGCCGTACTTCCGCTCGTACGCCTCGGCGACCGCCCGCAGCGCGGCGACCTCGACCAGCCGCAGCGCCTCGCCCGCCACCACCACGTCCGGGCCCGCGCGCAGCGCGTTGGAGCCGGTGGTGAGCACGCAGTGCCGATTGCGGGCGAGGTTGCCGGCCTTGCGCTCGCCGGGCCCGGTGCAGAAGTGCAGTGCGCCGTCCACCCGCACCGCGATCAGCGGACTGACGTGCGGGCGGCCGTCCGGACGGACCGTGGACAGCCAGTGTCGCAGCCCACGGCCGGGGCACCGCCGACGTTCTGTGACCGAATCGTCCGCGTCTACGGGAACCTGGTCGGGCCCTGCGGCGTGTATAGGGCTGGAACTCGGCAAGAGGGGTTACTCGGGTGGAGCGCAAGAACAGGGTCCTGGCGGTAGCGGTGCTCGGCGGCGCGCTGGCGCTGACGACGGCGTGCGGCGGCGGGGGCGGCGCGTCGTCGGCGCCGGCCGCCTCGAAGCCGCGGACCTCCGCCGCCGCGGTGAGCATCGAGCCGGCGAACGGGGCGACGGACGTCAAACCGGCCGGCGCACTGAAGGTCGCGGTCGCGAACGGCACGCTGACCGAGGTCAAGGTGACGGGCAAGGACGGCACCGAGGTGCCCGGCGCCCTCACCGCCGACGGCACCGGCTGGGCGCCCGCCGGCGGCCTCGCGGTCTCGACCGAGTACCGGGTGAGCGCCCGGGCCACCGATGCGGCCGGCCTGGCGGCCACCGCCGAGAGCAGCTTCACCACCCTGACGCCGAAGCAGGGCGCCGGGCCGCAGGACAACATCGCCGACGGCCAGACCTACGGCACCGGCATGATCGTCTCGCTGACCTTCAAGAAGCCCGTCAAGGACCGGGCCGCGGTGGAGAAGGCGGTCAGCTTCGAGACCTCCGACGGCAGTGTGGTCAAGGGCCACTGGTTCAACGACTCCCGGGTCGACTTCCGCCCGGAGAAGTTCTGGAAGTCGCAGACCAAGGTGGTCGCCCACTACCGCCTGAAGAGCGTCGAGACCGCACCGGGGGTGTACGGCGAGGTGGACAGCGACCAGTCGTTCACCATCGGCCGCTCCCGGATCAGCACGGCGGACGCCGCCTCCCACCAGATGGTGGTCGAGGAGGAGGGCAAGCCCGCCGAGACCATCCCGATCAGCGCCGGCGCCTCCTCCCCCGCCTCCCAGAACACCTTCAACGGGACCATGGTGATCATGGCGAAGGAGGGCACCACCGTGATGGACTCCTCCACCGTGGTCAACCACGAGGGCCCCGACTACAAGGTGAAGATGCCGCACGCGCTGCGGCTCACCCCCACCGGCACCTACGTCCACGGCAAGTACGCGCCGGACAACCCCTTCGGCAGCCGCAACACCAGCCACGGCTGCGTCGGGCTGCAGGACGGCTCGGCCGAGGACGGCGACGACGGCTCGGTGGCCGGGCGCTTCTACGCCGCGTCGCTGATCGGCGACGTGGTGACGGTGAAGAACTCGGTCGGCGCCCCGGTCGACGCGGCCAACGGCCTGAGTGGCTGGAACATCGCCTGGGACAAGTGGTGACCCACCCCCCGCGGCGGCGCCGGGCCTCCCGCGCGCACCGCGCGGGCGGGCCTACGGTGTCGGTAGCGCCCGCACCCGTAACCCGAGAGGCAGCAGGATGACCGAGACCCACTCCATGCTCTTCGTGACCTTCGACGACACCGGGAGCGCCCGGGCGGCGTACCGGGAGATGAAGGAGCTGCACGGGGTCCGGCAGGCCGCCGTCATGGAGCGGACCGCCGACGGGCTGCTGGACGTACCGGACAGCTGGGTGCGGGGGGCCGGCGCGACGACCGTGCTCAGCGGGGTGGTCGGCGGACTGGTCGGGCTGATCGGCGGTCCGATCGGCGTGTTCCTGGGCTGGGGCGCGGGCACCGCCCTGGGCGGCGGCGCGGAGTTCAAGCGGTTCAGCGACGCGACCGAGGGCCTGATGGTCTTCAGCCGCGGGCTGGCCGAAGGCACCACCCTGCTGATCGTCGAGCTGACCGAGTCCGGGCCGCAGGCGGCGGACGAGATCGCGGCCCGGCACGGCGGCCGGCTGGTCCGCCGCCCGGCGGCCGAGGTGGAGGCCGAGGTGCGGGCCGCGCAGGAGGCGGCCGAGGAGTCGCTGCACGCGGAGCGGGACGAGCGGGACTAGATCCGCCCGCCGCGGCTCACCAACGGACGTCGGACAGCCGCACGAAGCGGTTGCCGGCGTCCAGCAGTTCGGGCAGGGCCGCGGCCACGCCCGCCGCGGTGCCGGCGGCCGGGTGGTTCATGTGGGCGATGACGATCGACCCGGGCTCGGCGGCCGCGACGGTGCGGTGGACCTGACCGGCCGAGAAGGTGGCGCCCGCGTCGCCGTTGACCGTGAAGCCGGCGATCCGCTCGCCCAGCAGGCCCACCACCTGGGCGGCGACATCGTCGTAGTAGGCGGTGCCGGAGCGGAAGAAGGCCGGCGGGTGACCGAGCAGCTCGGTGAGCCCGTCCCGGTTGCCGGCGATCTCGTCGTACACCTCGCCCACGTCCCGGGTGCCGGCGATCCCGTACGCGGACCGGCCGGAGACCGACAGCGGCCGGTGCCGGGTGCCGTGGTTGCCGATCTCGAACAGCGGGTCGTCGGCGAGCTGCTGGAAGACGTCCGGATTGGCGTCGATCCAGCGGGAGTTCAGGAACAGCGTGGCGGGCACCTGCCGGGCCCGGAGGGTGTCGATCAGCGCGGCGTCGTAGCCGTCGCTGCCCGGTCCGCCGCAGGCGTCGAAGGTCAGCGCGATCGCCTGCTCACCTGCGGGGAGGCCGGTGATCACACCCGGCCCGTCCAGCGCCCAGCTGCTCGGGGTCAGCTCCCCGAGGCGGGCCACCAGGTCGTCCCTGGTGGGCACGGCGGGCGCCGCGGGGGCGGGTGCGGGGACGGGCGGGGCCGCCGGGGCCGCCGGGGCCGGCGCAGCGGCCGGGCCCGGGGTCGGGGCGCCGGAGGTGCGGGTGCCCGCAGCGTGCGGCGACCGCCGCGAGACACCGCACCCGGCGACCGCGCTACCGGCCAGCGCGGCCAGGACCACCCGGCGAGCCAACGACATCCGAACCTCCGTGCCCGTGGCGGACGACAGCTTTCGACCACCGTAGGCACGGGCCCTTCGAACGCGCGTCGGGTGCACCGCCGTTCGGGTCCTGACCGGCCGTCGGCCCGGCGCCGGAACGCGTCAGCGGTGTCCGGCTCCGTCCGGGTCCGAGTCCGGGTCCGGGTCCGGGTCCGGGTCCGGGTCCGGGTCCGGGTCCGGGTCCGGCAGGCGGACGATGGCCACCATGGCGGCGTCGTCGCCGAGCCGGCCGCCGGTGTGCTCGGAGAGGTCCTTGCAGACCCGGCGCAGCAGCGCCTGGGGGTCGTCGGCCGGCCAGCCGGCGACGCGCTCGGCCAGCGGGTAGAAGGTGCCGGCGGCGTCCCGGGCCTCCACCACGCCGTCCGTGTACAGCAGCATGGTGTCGCCGACCTCGAAGCGGAAGGACTCCACGCCCAACCCGCGCTCGGCCAGCGCGGCGAGGCCGAGCGGCGGGGCCGGTTCCCTGGCCTCCATCGGGATCACGAGGCCGCCGCGCAGCAGCAGGGGCGGTGGATGGCCGCAGTCGACCAGGTGGATGACGGGAGCGCGGTCCGGGATGTCGAGCACGACGGCGGTGGTGAAGGACTCCTGCCGGTCCGGCTGGTCGTCCGGCTGGTCGAGGTCGCCGGCGACGGTGCCGTCCAGGAAGTCGACCAGCTCGGTCAGCGCGACCCGGCGGTGCGCGGCGGCCCGGAAGGCGCCGAGGACCAGCGAGGCGTCACCGATCGCCCCGAGCCCCTTGCCCCGGACGTCGCCGACGATCACCCTGGTCGCCCGGCCGGACCGGACGGCGGCGTACAGGTCTCCGCCGATCTGGGCCTCGGCCTCGGCCGCGACGTAGACCGAGGCGATCCGCAGCGGCCCCATCCGGGGCGGCAGGGGGCGCAGCACCACCTGCTGCGCGGCCTCGGCGACCGAGCGCAACTGCGTCATCTCCTTCTCGTGCTGCTCCCGCAGGTAGGCGAAGAGCGTGACGAGGGCGGAGATCAGCACCAGCGCGGTGGTCTGCACGGTGTGGTTGAGGTCCAGCACGGTGGTGCGGGCCGCGCCGACCACCACCTGGGCCAGCACGGCGAGCGCTCCGATCACGGCGGTGGTCCGCGGCCCGGCGAACGAGGCGGTGATCGCGGGGGCGGCGACCAGGAACGGCCCCAGGTGGACCTGCGGCGGAGCGAGGACGTCACCGATCGAGACCAGCACGATCAGGAGCAGCGGGATGGCGACCAGCGCCCACCCGGCCGGGCCGCTCCGCCGGAGCGCCTCGGCTCGTCCCCGAATGTCCATGACTCCTGGATACACCCGCCCCCGCGCGGGCGCCGTCGGGGCGGGTGGCGGCGCGGCGGGGCAGGCGGTCGGGCGGCGGAGGCGGTACCGGACGGGTGCTCACCCGGTCGGCGGAGCCCGGCCCAAGGTCCACCGGTTCGGCCGTATCGACCTCCCCGCTCCGGCCGGGCCTTGGTAGGAAGATGCCAGAGGACCGATTTGTCGGTCTTGTCGTGCCTTCGCAAGGAGGAGGCGTCCTATGGCTTCGACACCGTCGGCCACCGAGGCGACATCCCGATCCACCGGCCCGCCCACCGAGGGCGAGGAACCGGTGGTGCACATTCTCTGGATCAACGCGGGGCTGAGCTGCGACGGCGACTCCGTCTCACTCACCGCGGCGACCCAGCCCAGCATCGAGGAGATCGTCCTCGGTGTACTTCCCGGCCTGCCGAAGATCGCCGTGCACTGGCCCCTGATCGACTTCGAGTGCGGTCCGGTGCAGGGTGCCGACAACTTCGTCGAGTGGTTCTTCAAGGCGGACCGCGGCGAGCTGGAGCCCTTCGTGCTGGTGATCGAGGGGTCCATCCCGAACGAGGCGATCAAGGCCGAGGGCTACTGGTGCGGGTTCGGCGACGACCCCGCGACCGGGCAGCCGATCACCACCAGCGAGTGGGTCGACCGGCTGGCCCCCAAGGCCACCGCCGTGGTCGCGATCGGCACCTGCGCCACCTACGGCGGCATCCACGCGATGGCCGGCAACCCCACCGGGGCCATGGGCCTGCCCGACTACCTGGGCTGGGACTGGAAGTCCAAGGCCGGGCTGCCGATCGTGTGCGTGCCGGGCTGCCCGATCCAGCCGGACAACTTCTCGGAGACCCTGGTCTACCTGCTCTACCAGCTCACCGGCGCCGCGCCGATGATCCCGCTGGACGACAAGCTCCGCCCCACCTGGCTGTTCGGCGCCACCGTGCACGAGGGCTGCGACCGGGCGGGGTACTACGAGCAGGGGCAGTTCGCCACCGACTACGGGCAGCCGACCTGCCTGGTGCGGATCGGCTGCTGGGGTCCGGTCGTCAAGTGCAACGTCCCCAAGCGCGGCTGGATCAACGGCGTCGGCGGCTGTCCGAACGTGGGCGGCATCTGCATCGCCTGCACCATGCCCGGGTTCCCGGACAAGTTCATGCCGTTCATGGACGAGCCGCCGGGCGCCAAGGTGTCCAGTTCGGCCAGCGCCGCGTACGGCTCGGTGATCCGCAAGCTCCGTTCGATCACCACGCACACCGTGGACCAGGAGCCGAAGTGGCGCAGCACCGGCCGGAAGCTGACGACGGGCTACCGCCCGCCCTGGTGACCGCCCCGCCACCCGTTCCGGGGTCGCGTCCGCCCGCTGCGGCGGCCGCGGCCCCGGCGCGGTGCACCGCACCCCCACGCAGACCTTCAGAAGGGCACGACACACGCCATGACGACAACAGCCCCGCGGCCGGGCGGCAACGACGGCCTGGTGGAGATGAGCTGGGACCCGATCACCCGGATCGTGGGCAGCCTCGGCATCCACACCAAGATCGACTTCAAGCAGAAGAAGGTCGCCGAGTGCTACAGCACGTCGTCGGTCTTCCGCGGCTACAGCGTCTTCATGCGCGGCAAGGACCCGCGCGACGCACACTTCATCACCAGCCGGATCTGCGGCATCTGCGGTGACAACCACGCCACGTGCTCGGTGTACGCGCAGAACATGGCGTACGGCGTGAAGCCGCCGCACCTGGGCGAGTGGATCATCAACCTCGGCGAGGCCGCCGAGTACATGTTCGACCACAACATCTTCCAGGAGAACCTGGTCGGGGTCGACTACTGCGAGAAGATGGTCCGCGAGACCAACCCCGGGGTGCTGGAGAAGGCCGAGCGCACCGAGGCACCGCACGCCGCCGAGCACGGCTACAAGACCATCGCCGACATCATGCGCTCGCTCAACCCGATCGAGGGCGAGTTCTACCGCGAGGCGCTCCAGGTCAGCCGGTACACCCGGGAGATGTTCTGCCTGATGGAGGGCCGCCACGTGCACCCCTCCACGCTCTACCCGGGCGGGGTCGGCACGGTGGCGACGGTACAGCTGTTCACCGACTACCTGAGCCGGCTGATGCGCTACGTCGAGTTCATGAAGCGGGTCGTGCCGCTCCACGACGACCTGTTCGACTTCTTCTACGAGGCGCTGCCGGGCTACGAGGAGGTCGGCCGGCGGCGGATCCTGCTCGGCTGCTGGGGTGCGCTCAACGACCCGGACCACTGCGACTTCACCTACCGCAACATGACCGACTGGGGCCGGCGGATGTTCGTCACCCCGGGCGTGGTGGTGGACGGCAAGCTGGTCACCAACGACCTCACCGAGATCAACCTGGGCATCCGGATCCTGCTCGGCTCCTCCTACTACCAGGACTGGGAGGGCAAGGAGCAGTTCGTCACCCACGACCCGCTCGGCAACCCGGTCGACCCGCGGCACCCCTGGAACCAGCACACCATCCCGGCCCCGCAGAAGCGCAACTTCGACGACAAGTACAGCTGGGTGATGTCGCCGCGCTGGTTCGACGGCAAGGACTACCTGGCGCTGGACACCGGCGGCGGCCCGATCGCCCGGCTGTGGTCCACCGCGCTGTCCGGCCTGGTGGACATCGGCTACGTGAAGGCGACCGGGCACAGCGTGGTGATCAACCTGCCGCGCACCCTGACCAAGCCGGAGACCAGCTTCGAATGGAAGATCCCGAAGTGGTCCAACGCGCTGGAGCGCAACCGGGCCCGGACCTACTTCCAGGCCTACAGCGCCGCCGTCGCCCTGCACTTCGCCGAGAAGGCGCTGGCCGAGGTCCGGGCCGGGCGCAGCCAGACCTGGGAGCGGTTCGAGGTACCGAACGAGGGGCTGGGCGTCGGCTTCACCGAGGCGGTGCGCGGCGTGCTGTCGCACCACATGGTGATCCGCGACGGCAAGATCGCCAACTACCACCCGTACCCGCCGACCCCGTGGAACGCCAGCGTCCGGGACAGCTACGGCACCCCCGGGCCGTACGAGGACGCGGTGCAGAACACGCCGATCTTCGAGGAGAACTCCCCGGAGAACTTCAAGGGCATCGACATCATGCGGGCGGTGCGCAGCTTCGACCCGTGTCTGCCCTGCGGTGTGCACATGTACCTCGGCGACGGGAAGACGCTGCAGAAGATGCACGTCCCGAGCGGTCTGAGCGGGATGTCCGGATGAGCGCCGCGACCGGGGAGGCCGCCGGCCGGCGGGTCGAGGAGATCCTCGACCGGCTGGCGGCGGCCGGCGACCAGCAGGCCGTGGCCACGGCCGAGGAGCTGGTGCGGGTGCTGATGGACTTCTACGGAGCGGGGCTGGCCCGTGCGGTGGAACTGCTGGCGGCCCAGGCGCACGACCCCGACCGGCCGGCCGCCGGGCCGCTGGCCGAGCTGCTGGACGACCAGCTGGTGACCGGGCTGCTGGTGCTGCACGAGCTGCACCCGGAGGACCTCACCGCGCGGGTCGAGCGGGCCGTGCGGCAGGTGCCGGGCGCCTCGGTGGCCGCCTTCGACGCAGCCTCGGGCATGCTCCAGGTGCGGGTGGAGAGCTCCGGATGCGGGTGCTCCGGCAGCTCGGACGGCACCCGGGAGGCGATCGCCGAGGTGGTCGCGGTGTTCGCGCCCGAGGTGGCCTCGGTCCAGCTCGCACCACCCGGACCCAAGGAGCCGGCGCTGCTGCAGATCGGGGTCCGGCCCGGGCTGGTGCCGGCGGAGACCCGGTGAGCGCGCCCGCCACCGGACTGCGCCGGTTCCGGGCGCCCGCGCCGCCGCGGCCCGAGCGCTGCGAGCTGTGCGGGGTCGCCCTGACCGACCGTCACCGGCACCTGGTCCGGCTGGAGAACCGCAGCCTGACCTGCGCCTGCACGCCCTGCGCCCTGCTGTTCGAGCAGCAGGGCGCGGGGCAGGGCCGGACGGGGCAGGGCCACTACCGCACGGTGCCCGACCGCTACCTGGCCGACTCGGCGCACGCCCTCGACGACGGGGCCTGGGAGCAGCTGCAGATCCCGGTCGGCACCGCCTTCTTCTTCCGCAACGCCGAGCTGGACCGGCTGGTGGCGCTCTACCCCAGCCCGGCCGGGGCCACCGAGAGCGAGCTCGATCCGGCCTCCTGGCAGGCCGTGCTGGGCGACAGTCCGCTGGCGGCCCTGCTGCAGCCCGACGTGGAGGCGCTGCTGGTGCGCCGGGAGCAGGGCGCCGCGGAGTGCTTCCTGGTGCCGATCGACATCTGCTACGAGCTGGTCGGCCGGATGCGGCTGACCTGGCAGGGCTTCGACGGCGGGGCCGAGGCGCGGGCCGAGCTCGCCGCCTTCTTCGAGAACGTCCGGGCCCGCGCCCGGACCGTACGGACCGAGGAGCCGGCGTGAGCGAACTGGGCTTCAGCTGCACCGGGGTGCGGGCCGACCCGTACGCGGCCGGACCGACCCTGGTGTTCCGGCTGCGGATCACCGCGGCCGACAACGCGCGGGTGCACGCCCTGGCGCTGCGCTGCCAGCTGCGGATCGAGCCGGCCAAGCGGCGGTACGGGCCGGCCGAGGCGGCCGGGCTGGCGAACCTGTTCGGCGAGCCGGCCAGGTGGGGCAGCACACTCAACCCGGTGCAGTTCGCCCAGGTCTCGCTGACCGTGCCGGGCTTCACCGGGGAGACCGAGGCGGACCTGGTGGTGCCGTGCAGCTACGACCTGGACCTGGCCGCCACCCGCTACTTCGAGGCGCTGACCGAGGGCGACGCACCGCTGCTGCTGCTCTTCTCGGGCACCGCGTTCACCGGTGCGGGCGGCTTCCGGGTGGAGCCGGTGCCCTGGGACCGCGAGGCGACCTGCGCCCTGCCCGCCGCGGTGTGGCGGGAGATGATCGACCAGCACTTCCCCGGCTGCGGCTGGGTGCGGCTGCCCAGGGAGGACCTGGCGGCGCTGCTGGAGTACCGCTCCCGGCACGCGCTGCCGTCCTGGGAGGCGACCGTCCGCGCGCTGCTGGCCTCGGCGGCCGCGCCCGTTACCGTGGCAGAGGGGAGTGTGCGGTGAGCGCGACCACCGAGGTGGACCCCGCACCGTTCGAGGTGGCCCGCCGGATCGCCGACGCGGTGCTCTTCGAGGGCTACGTGCTCTACCCCTACCGGGCCTCGGCCGCCAAGAACCGGCTGCGCTGGCAGTTCGGCGTGCTGGTGCCGCCGGCCTTCGAGGAGATCGGCGGCGAGCACTCCTGGCAGCGCACCGAGCTGCTGATGGAGCCTGCGGCGGGCGCCCGGCTGACGGTCGAGGTGCGGTTCCTGCACGCCGTCCGGCGGACCGTCCAGGAGCTGCGGCCGGACGGCTCGACGCCGACGGTGGCCGCGCTGGAGCTGCCGGACCGGGTGCTGGTGCCGTGGGACGAGGGCGCCGAGGAGCGGGTCCGGTTGTCCCTGCCGGTCGCCGAGCTGCTGGGCGAGGGCGTGACCCTGCCGTTCAACCGGCCGGCGGCGACCGAGACCGAACTAGTGTCGGCGCAGGGCCGGCCGGTGGGCCGGCTGAACCGGCGCCGCGAGCGGGTGGAGGGCGCGGTACGCCTGACCGCGGTCGAACTCCCCGGGCCGTGGGCGGCGCTGCGGCTGACCGCCGAGGTGCTCAACACCAGCGCCTGGGAGCCGACCGCCGGCTCGGCCGACCGGGAGGCCGCACTCCCCCGGTCGCTGGTCGCGGCCCACCTGCTGCTCGGGCTGGACTCCGGCTCGTTCCTGTCGATGACCGACCCGCCGCAGTGGGCCGCGGGCGCCGTCGCCGAGTGCCGCAACCTGCGCACCTGGCCGGTGCTGGCGGGCGCCGACGGCAAGGCCGACGTGGTGCTCTCCTCGCCGATCATCCTGGAGGACCACCCCGCGATCGCGCCGGAGAGCCCCGGCGGGTTCTACGACGCCACCGAGATCGACGAGATCCTGGCGCTGCGCACCTCGGCGCTGACCGACCAGGAGAAGCGGGAGGCCCGCGGCACCGACGAGCGGGCCGGGGCCGTGATCGACCTGGCCGACTCGCTGCCCGCCGAGGTGATGGAGCGCCTGCACGGCGCCGTCCGGGCGCTGCGCGAGGTCACCGGGCCGACCGCGCAAGGTGCGCCGGAGGGCGACCTGACCCCCTGGTGGGATCCGGGTGGCGACCGCTCGGTGGACCCGGCGCGGGACCAGGTGCTGATCGACGGCCGGAGCGTCGGCGCCGGCAGCCGGGTGGTGCTGCGGCCCGGTCGGCGCCGCACCGACGCCCAGGACCTGTTCCTGCAGGGCCGGACCGCTCTGGTGGAGGCCGTGCTGCACGACGTGGACGGCTCGGTCCACCTCGCCGTGACGGTCGAGGGCGACCCGGGCGCCGACCTGTGGCGCGAGCAGGGACGATTCCTGTACTTCCAGCCGGACGAGGTCGCCCCGGCGCCCGCGGAGGAGGAGCGATGAGCGGCGGACTGCCGCAGGGCAAGGTGCTGGTGGCCGGCGTGGGGAACATCTTCCTCGGCGACGACGGCTTCGGCGTGGAGGTGGTCCGGCGGCTGTCCGCCCTGGCCATGCCCGAGCACGTGGAGCTCGTGGACACCGGCGTGCGCGGCGTCCACCTGGCCTACCAACTGCTGGAGGGCTACCGGTCGGTGGTGCTGGTCGACGCCACCGCGCGCGGCTGCGAGCCGGGCACGGTCTACCTGATCGAGGCCCGGCTGCCGGAGCCGGAGGAGCAGCCCACCGCGCTGGTGGACGGCCACCGGATGACCCCGGACGCCGTGCTCGCCGTGCTCGGCACGCTCACCGCCGGGCTCGGCGGCAGCGGGCCCGAGCGGGTGCTGGTGGTGGGCTGCGAACCGCTGACGCTGGACGAGGGCGTGGGGCTCAGCCCCGTGGTCGAGGCGGCCGTCGACGAAGCCGTCGCGGTCGTGCTGGGGCTGGTGGAGGAGGCCGGTCGCACCGCGGCCGCGATGGGGACCCGATGACAAGAGAGGAATGCCCGCACATGAGCAAGTTCCTGATCCGCGGGGCGGCCGTGGTGGTCGTGCTCGCCGTGGTGAAGCTGACCCTGCCCGACATCAAGCGCTATCTGAGGATCCGGCAGATGTGACCTGGTGCAGCCGAGCGACCGGCCGGGCTAGCCGACTGGGGCAGCCGGCTGGGGCAAACGGCTGGGGCAAACGGAGTACGCCGGGCCCGGTGCCCGGCGCGGCGCGGGTGCCGCGCCGGGCACCGGGCCTGTAATGGTCCACGTCGCCGGGCGCCCGCCCGGGGCGTGGCGGCAGCAGGCGCGGGCCCGACGGGCGGAGAGAGCCGATGCACGAGATGTCGATCGCGCTGGCGATCGTCGACCAGGTCACGGCCAGCGCCGAGGCCAGGACGGGCGACACCGCGCAGCGCGTCCGGCTCCGGGTCGGCGAGCTGGCCGGCGTGGTGCCCGACGCGCTCCGGTTCGGCTTCGACCTGGTCTGCGAGGGCACCCCGCTGGCCGGCGCCGAACTGGAGATCGACCAAGTCGCCGCGCTCGCCGAGTGCGGCCCCTGCGGGACCGGCTGGGCCCCCGGGATGCCGCCCGACCTGGTCTGCCCGACCTGCGGCAGCGGGGCCGGCACCCAACTGGTGGCCGGCCGCGAGCTGCAGATCACCGCCGTGCACTGGGCCGGCGAGCCGGCCCTGGCAACCGAAGCCGAGGAGCTGTGAACCCGTGTGCCGTGTGGTCGAGCTGAAGCAGTCGGTACTGGCCCGCAACGACGGGTGCGCGCTCGCGCTGCGCACCGAACTGGCCGCGCGCGGCACGGTGGTGGTGAACCTGCTCTCCAGCCCCGGCAGCGGCAAGACCGAGCTGCTGGAGCGTGAGCTCACCCTCGCCCGGGAGCGCGGGGTGCCGGTGGCCGCGCTCACCGCCGACCTGGCGACCGAGCACGACGCGGCCCGGCTGGCCCGCTCCGGCGTGCCCGTGAAGCAGGTGCTCACCGACGGCCTGTGCCACCTGGAGGCGCAGATGCTGCACGGGCACCTGGACGGCTGGCTGCCGGCGGAGACCAGGCTGCTGTTCGTGGAGAACGTTGGCAACCTGGTCTGCCCGGCCTCCTACGACCTGGGCGAGACGCTGCGGGTGGTGCTGGGCTCCGTCACCGAGGGCGAGGACAAGCCGCTCAAGTACCCGACCGCGTACGGGCTGGCGAACCTGGTGGTGGTCACCAAGACGGACCTCGCGGCGGCGGTCGGCTTCGACGAGGCAGCGTTCCGGGCCAACGTGGCGCGGGTCAACCCCGGGGTGGAGGTGGTGCTGACCTCGGCCCGGCAGGGGGCCGGCGTCGGCACGCTGCTGGGCCGGGCACTGGCCGCGCTGGAGGGCGGGCCGGTGCACCGGCCGGTGATGGCCCGGCCGGCCCCGCACGGCCACGAGGGCGAGGGGGGCGACCAGGCGACCGAGCACGGGCACGCGCACGCGCACGGCGACCAGCACGACCATGAGCACGGGCAGCAGCACGAGCGCGGCCACGGCCATGGGCCGCAGGAGCACCTCGGGCGCCACGACCACCCCGCCGCATCCGTCCGATGACCGATCTGCGCGCGCCCGGCGACGAGGTCGAGCGGCGGGCGGTGACGATCCGCGGGGTGGTCCAAGGCGTGGGCTTCCGGCCGTTCGTGCACGGGCTGGCGGTCGGCCTCGGGCTGGCCGGCCACGTCACCAACACCGGGGAGGGCGTGCTCGCCGAGGTGGAGGGCGCGGCCGGGGCGGTCGGCGAGTTCTGCGAGCGGATCGGCCGGGACGCCCCGCCGCTGGCCGAGGTGGAGTCGGTGGTGCACCGGCCCGCCACGGCCACCGGGCAGACCGGCTTCCGCATCCTCGCCTCGGTGGCGGACGGGCCGCAGCGCACCCTGGTGCCGCCCGACGTGGCGACCTGCGACGCCTGCCTGGCCGAACTCGCCGACCCGGCCGACCGCCGCCACCGGCACCCGTTCATCAGCTGCACCCACTGCGGGCCGCGGTTCACCATCGTCACCTCGCTGCCCTACGACCGGGCGGGCACCACCATGGGGCGGTTCCCGATGTGCGCGCGCTGCCGGGCCGAGTACGGCGACCCGGGCGACCGGCGCTTCCACGCCCAGCCGATCGCCTGCCACGACTGCGGGCCGGTGCTGCGGCTGTGCGGCGCCCGCGAGGCGAGCGGCGGCGGAGCGGTCGGCGCCGCCCGGGAGTTGCTCGCCGGGGGCGCGATCGTCGCGGTCAAGGGGATCGGCGGCTACCACCTGGCCTGCGACGCCGGGAACCCGGCCGCCGTGGCGCTGCTGCGCCGGCGCAAGGGGCGCGGGGACAAACCCTTCGCGCTGATGGCCCGTTCGGTCGCCGAGCTGGAGCCGCTGGTGCACGCCGGACCGGCGGAGCTGGCCCTGCTGACCGGGCGGGAGCGCCCGATCGTGCTGCTGCGCCGGCGGGCCGGCGGCTCCGGCTGCTCGGGCGTCGCCGAGGAGGTCGCGCCGGGCAGCCCGGACCTCGGTGCGATGCTCCCCTACACACCGCTGCACCACCTGCTGCTGGGCCTGCCCGGTGACCCGCCCGGGCCCGGGCTGCTCGTGCTGACCAGCGGGAACCGCTCGGGCGAGTCGATCGTGACCGAGGACGCCGAGGCGCTGGAGCGATTGGCGCCGCTCGCGGACGCCTGGCTGACTCACGACCGGCCCATCCAGGTGCCCTGCGACGACTCGGTGGTGCGGGTCTGCGACGGCCAGGTGATGGTGCTGCGCCGCTCGCGCGGGTACGTGCCCCGGCCCGTCGCGCTGCCGGTCGCGGTCCCGCCCACGCTCGCCGTCGGCGGGGACCTCAAGAACACCTGCTGCCTCGGCGAGGGCACCAGGGCCTGGCTCTCGGCGCACATCGGCGACATGGACGACCTGTCCACGCTGCACGCCTTCGACCGGGCCGAACGGCACCTGGAGGCCGTCACCGGGGTCCGGCCCGAGCTGCTGGCGGCGGACCGGCACCCCGGCTACCGGTCGGGCGCCTGGGCCCGGCGGGCGGCCGACGGGCGGCCGCTGGCCCTGGTGCAGCACCACCACGCCCACATCGCCTCGGCGATGGCCGAGCACGGGCTGGAGCAGCCGGCCCGGGTGATCGGGGTGGCCTTCGACGGCACCGGGTACGGCGAGGACGGCGCGGTCTGGGGTGGTGAGGTGCTGCTGGCCGGGTACGGCGACTTCGAGCGCTTCGGGCGGCTCGGGTACGTGCCGCTGCCGGGCGGCGACGCTGCGGTGCGGCGCCCGTACCGCAGCGCGCTCGCCCAGCTGTGGGCCGCCGGGCTCGGCTGGGACCCGGAACTGCCCTGCGTGGCGGCCTGCCCGGCGGACGAACTGGCCGCGCTGAGGGTGCAGTTGGAGCGCGGGCTGAACTGCGTGCCGAGCTCCGGGATGGGGCGGCTGTTCGACGCCGTCTCGGCGCTGGCCGGAATCTGCCAGATCGCCGGGTACGAGGCCCAGGCGGCGCTCGAACTGGAGGCCGCGGCGCTCACCCGGCCGGACTGCGGCAGCTACCACTTCGAACTGCGGCCCGGGGCCGGCGGGGTGGACGGGGAGCTGGTCGCCGAGCCCGGGCCGGTGATCGCGGCGGTGGTCGGCGACCTGCGCGCCGGCGAGCCGGCCGCGGTGGTGGCGGCGCGCTTCCACGCGGCCGTGGCCGGGCTGGTGCTGCGGCTGTGCGAGGCGGCCCGGCACCGGCACGACCTGGAGACGGTGGCGCTGACCGGCGGGGTGTTCGCCAACACCGTGCTGTCCACCGCCTGCGCGCGCGGCCTGCGGGCGGCCGGATTCGGCGTACTGCGCCACCGGCTGGTCCCGCCCAACGACGGCGGGCTGGCGCTCGGCCAGCTGATGGTGGCGGCGGCCCGCGCACGGCGAGCGTCACCGCAGCCGTGACCCTGCCCGGACGAAGAGGCGAGGAGAGACCCATGTGCCTGGCGGTGCCCGGCAAGGTGTTGGAGATCGAGGAACGCGACGGTACCCGGATGGCGGTGGTCGACTTCGGCGGCGTGGTCAAGGACGTCTGCCTGGAGTACCTGCCCGACCTGGCGGTCGGCGAGTACGCCATCGTGCACGTCGGCTTCGCCCTGCAACGGCTGGACGAGGAGTCGGCGCTGCGCACCCTGGAGCTGTTCGCCGAGATCGGCGCGCTCCAGGAGGAGTTCGGTGACCCATGGGAGCTGGCCGCCGAGACGGCCGGCGGGGAGGAGCAGCGGTGAAGTACCTCGACGAGTTCCAGGACCCGGAGCTGGCACGGCGGTTGCTGGCCGACATCCGGGCCACGGTGACCCGGCCGTGGGCGCTGATGGAGGTCTGCGGCGGGCAGACGCACAGCATCATCCGGCACGGCCTGGACCAACTGCTGCCGGACGAGATCGAGTTGATCCACGGCCCGGGGTGCCCGGTGTGCGTCACCCCGCTGGAGATGATCGACAAGGCACTGGAGATCGCGTCCCGGCCGGGAGTGATCTTCTGCTCCTTCGGGGACATGCTCCGGGTCCCGGGCAGCGACCGCGACCTCTTCCAGGTCAAGAGCGCCGGCGGCGACGTCCGAGTGGTGTACTCCCCGCTGGACGCGCTGCGGATCGCCCAGGAGAACCCGGCCCGGCAGGTGGTGTTCTTCGGGATCGGCTTCGAGACCACCGCGCCGCCCAACGCCATGACGGTCCACCAGGCCCACCGGCTCGGGATCCGCAACTTCAGCCTGCTGGTCTCGCACGTGCGGGTGCCCCCGGCGATCACCGCGCTGATGGAGTCGCCGACCTGCCGGGTGCAGGCCTTCCTCGCGGCCGGCCACGTCTGCTCGGTGATGGGCACCCGGGAGTACCCGGAGCTGGCGGAGCGCTACCGGGTACCGATCGTGGTGACCGGCTTCGAGCCGCTGGACATCCTGGAGGGCGTCCGGCGGGCGGTGCGGCAGCTGGAGCGCGGCGAGGCCGCGGTCGAGAACGCCTACCGGCGCGCCGTGCAGGACGAGGGCAACCCGGCCGCCCGGGCGATGATCGAGGACGTCTTCGAGGTCACCGACCGGGCCTGGCGCGGGATCGGGGTGATCCCCGGCAGCGGCTGGCGGCTCTCGGAGAAGTACCGGGAGTTCGACGCCGAGCAGCGCTTCTCGGTGGGCGGGATCACCACCGTCGAGCCGGCCGAGTGCCGCAGCGGCGAGGTGCTGCAGGGCCTGCTCAAGCCGCACGAGTGCGGCGCCTTCGGCACGCTCTGCACCCCGCGCACGCCGCTCGGCGCGACCATGGTCTCCAGCGAGGGCGCCTGCGCCGCGTACTACCTCTACCGGCGCCTGGGCACCGGATCCGCCACCACCACGACCCGGGAGGCGAGCCCCGTTGGCTGACCTGCTCGACTTCGGCACCACCGGCCCGGCGCCCGACTTCGACGGCTGGAGCTGCCCGCTGCCGCTGCGCGACCAGCCGCGGATCGTGCTCGGGCACGGCGGCGGCGGGGTGCTGTCCGCGGAGCTGGTCCAGCACATCTTCGCGCCCGCGTACGGCAATCCGGTGCTGGACCAGCTGGGCGACGCCGCGACGGTGACGCTCGGCGGGGCCAGGCTGGCGTTCTCCACCGACTCGTACGTGGTGCGGCCGCTGTTCTTCCCCGGTGGGAGCATCGGCGACCTGGCGGTCAACGGGACCGTCAACGACCTGGCCATGACCGGGGCCCGGGCGGCCTACCTGTCCTGCGGGTTCATCCTGGAGGAGGGCGTGGAGACCTCGGTGGTGGCCCGGGTCGCCCAGGCGGTCGGGGCGGCCGCGCGGGCGGCCGGGGTGGAGATCGCGACCGGCGACACCAAGGTGGTCGAGTCCGGTCACGGCGACGGCATCTACCTCAACACCGCGGGGATCGGGCTGATCCCGGCGGGCGTCGACCTGCGGCCGCAGCGGGCCCGGCCCGGCGACGTGGTGATCGTCAGCGGCGACATCGGGGTGCACGGGGTCGCCGTGATGAGCGTCCGGGAGGGGCTGGAGTTCGGGGTGGACATCCGCAGCGACTGCGCCGCGCTCGGCGGCCTGGTGCAGGCCATGCTGGACGTGACGCCGACGCCCGATCTGCACGTGCTGCGGGATCCCACCCGCGGCGGGCTGGCGGCCGCGCTCAACGAGATCGCCTCGGCGGCCGGGGTCGGGGTGGTGCTGCAGGAGCGCAGCATCCCGGTGCCGGCGCCGGTGGCCAACGCCTGCGCGATCCTCGGCCTGGACCCGCTGTACGTCGCCAACGAGGGCAAGCTGGTGGCGTTCGTGCCGCGGGCCGGTGCCGAGCGGGTGCTGGCCGCGATGCGGGCGCATCCGCTGGGCGCGGGCTCGGCGGTGATCGGCGAGTGCGTGGACGAGCACCACGGGATGGTGGTGGCGCGCACCGGGCTGGGGGGCACCCGGGTGGTGGATCTGCCGATCGGGGAGCAGTTGCCGCGGATCTGCTGAGGGGCGGGATGGGGTGCGCGGAGCGGGAAGTGCCGAACGGTCTCTTCCCGCTCCGCGCAGTGCTCCCCCGGCTAGTGGGGGAATGTTCTGGCGGTGCGGGCGGCGGCGGTGCGGAGCCAGCGGGTGGGGTGGCGGCGGGCCTCGGCCGGGGTGCCGGCCAGGGCGGTGAGGCTGCGCAGTGCGTGCAGGCCCGCGCGGGGGGTGCCGACCTGTACGGCCCCGGCGATCACCACGGCCGGGACCCGGGCCGCGGTGGCTCGGCGGGCGACCTCGCCGACCGCCTTGCCGCGCAGGCTGGTCAGGTCGTAGCGGCCCTCGCCGGTGATCACCAGATCGGCTCCGGCCAGCGCCCGGTCGAGGCCGAGCAGGTCGGCGACGGCGGCGGCGCCCGGGGCGATCCGGGCGCCCCAGCCGGCGTGCAGCCCGTACGCGGTGCCGCCGGCCGCACCGGAGCCGGGCAGCTGCGGTTCGCCGCCGAGGACTTCGGCGAGTCGGGCGAGGCCGGCTTCGAGGATGCGGATGTCCGCCGGGGTGGCGCCCTTCTGCGGGCCGTAGACGGCGGCGGCTCCGTCGGGGCCCAGCAGCGGGTTGGTGACGTCGGTGAGCAGGACCACGCCGTCGGGCGGCGGCGGGCGCAGGGCGGCCCGGTCCGCGTGCCGGACGGCTCCCAACGCCGCTCCGCCACCGGGTGGTTGGTGGCCGTCGGCGTCGGTGAGGCGCAGGCCGAGGGCGCTCAGCAGGCCCGCGCCGCCGTCGGTGCCGGCCGAGCCGCCGAGGGCCAGCAGCAGCCGGCGGGGGCGGTGCCGGTCGAGCGCGGCGGCGATGGTCTCGCCGGTGCCCCGGGTGCCGGCGGTGAGCGGGGCCGGGCGCTCCAGCAGCGGGAGTCCGCTCGCCACGGCGAGTTCGACCACCGCCGTGCCGTCCGGGAGCAGGGCGTACCTCCCGTTCACCGGGCGGCCGTCGGGGCCGGTGCAGCCGGGGACCAGGTGGCGGGTGCTGTCGGGGTGCGCGGTGGTGACGGCGGCGAGGGTGCCCTCGCCGCCGTCGGCCATCGGGCACAGCAGCAGCTCGTCCTGCGGCCGGACGGTGCGCCAGCCCTCGGCGAGCGCCCGCGCGGCGCCGGCGGCACCCAGCGAGCCCTTGAAGGAGTCCGGCGCCAGTACCACCCTCATCCGGCCGGCACCACGTGCACGGTGTGCCGCTCGACCAGGGTGCGCAGCGTCTCGGCCCCCGGGGTTTCCCAGACCTCCTGGTTGAAGATCTCGACCTCGATCCAGCCGGTGTAACCGGCCGCCGTGACCTGGTCGGTGAGCGTGCGGAAGTCGATGCAGCCGTCGCCGACGTGGCCCCGGCCGAGCAGGGCGTCGGCGGGCAGCGGCAGGGTCCAGTCGCCGACCTGGTACGCGGCGATCCGGCCGCCCGCACCGGCCCGGGCCAGCTGGGCGCCCAACTCCGGATCCCACCAGACGTGGTAGCTGTCCACCACGACACCGACCTGGTCGGCGGGGAAGAGCTCGGCGAGGTCGAGCGCCTGCCCCAGGGTGGAGACCACCGCGCGGTCGGCGCAGAACATCGGGTGCAGCGGCTCGATCGCGAGGCGCACCCCCAGGTCGCCCGCGTGCGGCGCCAGTTCGGCGAGCAGGTCGGCGACCCGGGTGCGGGCCGCGGGCAGGTCGCGGTCGCCCTCGGGCAGCCCGCCGACCACCAGTACCAGGGTGTCGGTACCGAGTTCGGCCGCCTCCTCGACGGCCCGCAGGTTGTCGGCGAGCGCGGCGCGCCGGGCGGCGGGGTCGGTGGCGGTGAGGAAGCCGCCCCGGCAGAGGCTGCTGACGCTCAGGCCGGCCGCCCGGACCAGCCCGGCGGCCCGGGCGGCGCCGACCTCGGCGACCTTGTCCCGCCACAGGCCGATCGCCGGGATGCCGGCCTCGGCGCAGCCGCGGACGGCCTCCGGCAGGCTCCAGCCCCTGGTGGTGATCTGGTTCAGCGACAGGCGGGCGGTCGTCGTCACCGCGCCACCCCCGCGACGGTGAGCAGCGCGGTCATCCGCCGGGCGGCGAGGTCCGGGTCGGGCAGCAGGCCGGCCCGGTCGGCGAGCCGGAACAGCTCGACCAGGTGCGGCAGGGAGCGCCCGCTCTGCGCGCCGGCCACCATGGTGAAGTGCTCCTGGTGGCCGGCCAGCCAGGCCAGGAACACGATGCCGGTCTTGTAGTGGTAGGTCGGCGC
The DNA here is from genome assembly GCF_040678895.1 of Kitasatospora sp. NPDC049258. NCBI lineage: Bacteria > Bacillati > Actinomycetota > Actinomycetes > Kitasatosporales > Streptomycetaceae > Kitasatospora > Kitasatospora sp. NPDC049258. Next base: position 20,886 of record NZ_JBFAQT010000002.1, on the reverse strand, counting down.
CGCGAACAGGTGCCGGGCCAGCGGCACGGTCGGTGCCAGCAGCGCGTCGTAGCGGGCCCGGTCACCGGCGTCCAGGGCGTGCAGGGCGGCGGCGGCCGGGCCGGCGATCGGGTCGAAGACCCCCAGCAGGGCGTCGCTGTGGCCGAGTTCGTCGCCGCGGATCAGCTCCGGGTAGTGGAAGTCGTCGCCGGTGTAGAGCCGCACGCCGGGCGGCAGCGCGCGGCGCAGGGCGACCTCGCGGCCGGCGTCCAGCAGCGAGACCTTGATGCCGTCGATCCGGCCGGTGTGCTCCGCCATCAGCGCCAGCACGGTGGCGGTGGCCCGGTCGAGGTCGCGGGAGCCCCAGTAGCCGGCCAGCGCCGGGTCGAACATCTCCCCCAGCCAGTGCAGGACGACCGGCCGGTCGGCCGCCGCGATCAGCCCGCCGTAGACCCGCAGGTAGTCCTCCGGGCCGGTCGCCAGGGCCGCGAGCGCCCGGCTGGCCATCAGGACCGGTCGGGCGCCGGCCGCCTGCACCACCTCCAGCTGCTCGCGGTAGGCGGCCGTGACCTCGGCCAGGGTGCGGGCGGGGGTGGTGAGCTGGTCGGTGCCGACGCCGCAGGCGAGGCGTCCGCCCACGGATCGGGCCTCGGCGCCGGAGCGGGTGATCAGCTCACGGGTCGCGGGCCAGTCCAGGCCCATGCCGCGCTGGGCGGTGTCCATCGCGTCGGCGACACCGAGACCGAGCGACCAGAGGTGGTGGCGGAAGGCGAGGGTGGCGTCCCAGTCGACGGCGGCCGGCGCGCCGGGCGCGTTCCCGCCGAGCGGGTCGGCGACCACGTGGGCGGCGGCGTAGGCGCCCCGGGCCCGGGGCGCCCCGGCGGGGCGGGCGAGCGGCACGGGGGCGTGCATCCGGTGGCGGCCGTGGCCGGGGAGGTGGAGCTCGGTCATCACCGCTCCTGCTCGGGCTCGGACGGCCGGGGTGCGGTGAGGTCGAGTTCGGGCACCTCGAGGCGACGGCCCTCGCGGGCGGAGCGCAGGCCGAGTTCGGCCAGCTGGACGCCCTTGGCGCCGGCCAGCAGGTCCCACCGGTACGGGGAGCCGGTGACCACGTGCCGCAGGAACAGCTCCCACTGGACCTTGAAGCCGTTGTCGAACTCCTCGTTGTCGGGCACCTGCTGCCACTGCGCGCGGAACGGCTCGGTGGCCGGCAGGTCCGGGTTCCAGACCGGCTTCGGGGTGCCGGCGCGGTGCTGGATCCGGCAGCTGCGCAGCCCCGCGACGGCGCTGCCCTCGGTGCCGTCGACCTGGAACTCGACCAGCTCGTCGCGGTCGACCCGGACCGCCCAGGAGGAGTTGATCTGCGCGGTGATGCCGCCCTCGAGCCCGAACAGCGCGTAGGCGGCATCGTCGGCGGTGGCCGGGTAACGGCGGCCCTGCTCGTCGACGCGCTCGGGGATGTGGGTGGCGGTGTGCGCGTACACCGAGCGGACCGGGGCGATGATCTCGTCCAGCACGTAGCGCCAGTGCGGGAACATGTCGAGCACCATGCCGCCGCCGTCCTCGGCGCGGTAGTTCCAGGACGGCCGCTGGGCGCTCTGCCAGTCGCCCTCGAAGACCCAGTAGCCGAACTCGCCCCGGACGGACAGGATCCGGCCGAAGAAGCCGGCGTCCACCAGCCGCTTGAGCTTGCGCAGACCCGGCAGGAAGAGCTTGTCCTGCACCACGCCGGTGCGCACGCCCGCCGCGGCGGCGAGGCGGGCCAGCTCCAGCGCGGAGTCCAGGGATTCGGCGGTCGGCTTCTCGGTGTAGAGGTGCTTCCCGGCGGCGATCGCGGCGCGTAGGGCGGCCTCCCGGGCCGGGGTCACCTGGGCGTCGAAGTAGACCTCGGCGAGCGGGTGGGCCAGCGCCTCGTCCAGCGAGGTGGTCCAGTGCGCGAGGCCGTGGCGGTCGGCGAGCGCCTTGAGCCGATCGGCGCTGCGGCCGACCAGGATCGGCTCCGGCCAGAGCAGTTCGCCGTCCGCCAGGGCGAGGCCGCCCTGCTCGCGGAGGGCGAGGATCGAGCGGACCAGGTGCTGGCGGTGGCCCATCCGGCCGGTGACGCCGTTCATCACGATGCCGATCACCCTGCGGGTCACGGGGGCTCCTCGTCTGCGGTGGGGTGGGAGGTGCGTGCCGGAAAGCGCGGAAAGCGCTTTCCACCATCGAGGCTAGAGGCCGTTCGAATGTTCGGTCAAGGGTTGCGAGCAGCGCGGTACCCTGGCCCGGACGATCACAGGAGACGGCGACAGGAGCGCGCGGTGGCGGTCACCCTCGGCGATGTGGCCCGGCACGCCGGGGTCTCCCTGGCCACGGCCTCCCGGGTGCTGAACGGCTCCGCCCGGACGGTCACCGACGAGCTGTCGGCCAGGGTGCGCAGCAGCGCGCGGGAGCTCGGCTACCTGCCGAACGCCCCGGCGCAGGCGCTGGCCCGGGCCTCCAGCGCCACCATCGGGGTGCTGCTGCACGACGTGGCGGACCCGTACTTCGGCACCATCGCCCGCGCGGTCTGGGACGCCAGCTCGCAGGCCGGCCTGCTCAGCCTGGTGGCCAGCACCGACGCCGACCCCGAGCGGGAGCTGCACGCGGTACGGATGCTGCACGCTCAGCGGGTTCGGGCGATCGTGCTGGCCGGGTCCGCCTACACCGACCCGGCGGCGGCCGGGCCGATCGACGAGGCGCTGGCCGGCTACCGGGCGCAGGGCGGGGTGGTCACCGCGATCACCGATCACGGGTCCGGGTACGACACGGTGAGCCCTGCCAACCGGGCCGGCGCGGCGGAGCTGGTCCGGGCCCTGCTGGGGATGGGTCACCGCAGGTTCGCGGTGGTCGGCGGGCCGGGGCGGCTGCGGGTCGCGCAGGAGCGGCTCGCCGGGGTCCGCGATGCGCTCGCCGAGGCCGGGCTGACGCTGCCTCAGGAGTGCTTGTTCGAGGCCGATTTCAGCCGGGAGGGCGGGCGTTCGGCCGCCGCCGGGCTGCTGGACGGCCACCCCGGGGAGCTGCTGCCGACGGCCGTGCTCGCGCTCTCGGACATCCTCGCGGTGGGGGTGCTGGCCGAGTTCCGGGACCGCGGGATCGACGTACCGGGGCGGGTGTCGGTGGCCGGGTTCGACGACGTGCCGCTGGCGGCCGACCTCGCGCCGCCGCTCACCACCGTCCGGATGCCGTTGGAGCTGATGGGGCGGGAGGCCGTCCGGTTGGCCCTGGCCGCGGCGCCGGGCGCGGCGCCCCAGGTGGTCGCGCTGCCGCTGGAGGTCGTGCTGCGGGCGAGCACGGCGGCTCCGGCGCGGCCGTAGCCGGGGCTACTGCCTGGCTCAACGACCGTGGGACGAAGGCGTGTTACCGGCCAGCTCCAGGCCGGCTCGATGGCGCGGCGCCGCCGTGATCTCGCGGATCAGCAGGATCGCCACCTGCGTGGCCGGCGCCCGGCGGCCCGGATCGACCAGGGAGTCCACCCGGTGCGGATCCCACGGGCCCTGCGGGACACCGGGCGAGGCGCCGCCCGTCGACGGTCGCTCGCCCATGGCTCGTTCCCCGCTGTCCGGCCGGCGCCGGTCGATCCCCCTGCCGACCGTGGCGACGCGACCGTGCCGCCCCGATGGAGAGTTGACTGTTCAACAGGCCGCTGAGGCCCGCGGCTCGAAACCGGTGGTCCGTCCGCCCGGGTACCCCCCGGGGGTTTCGACGCCGGCGGGCGGGGGTGGCACGATGGCGAACACTGTGACTGTCCGACTGCCCCGCGTCATCCGTTCGGGGGTCTTCGCCGCCCTGTGCGTGGCGCTGGCCGCCTGTGCGCACGTCAGCATGACGACGGCTGAACTGCCGTCGCGCTGGCTCGCCCTGGCGTTCGCGGGGGTCATGGGGTGTTCCTGGCTGCTGGGCGGCCGGCCGCGCGCGCCGCTCGCGGTCACCGGCTGGATGCTCGCCCTGCAAGGTGGGCTGCACCAGCTGTTCGACCGGGTGCAGCAGTTGCCCGGTGCCACGGGCGGCAAGCCGGACTGGATCTCACTGCTGCTCTGCACGGCCGAGCCGCTGAACGGCCGGGTCGACCCCGAGCAGCTGGCCCGGGCGGCCGGGCTGGACCCGGACGCGATGCCCGCGGGCACGGCGATGGCCCACCGGATGCCCGGCATGCCCGGCATGAGCGGCATGGTGGGGACGGACGGCGGCGCGGCGCAGCACGGCTGGGCGCTTCCCGACGGCCTGCACGCCGGCTCCACGGGCATGGTGGCCGCGCACGCGCTGGCGGCGCTGGCCTGCGCCCTGCTGTTCTGCCGCGGCGACGCGGCCGTGAGCGGACTCGGCCGGCTGCTGCTGGCGCTGGCGCATGCGGTCGCCCCCGTCCTGCTGCTGCTCCCGCCGACCCTGCGACCGGTCGCGCCGGGCAGCCGGCCGCGCCGGCGGGAGAGACCCGCCGCCGAGCCGGTCCTGCTGCACGTGGTGGTGCGGCGGGGCCCGCCGCGGCTCGCGCTGCCGTGACACGCCCATCGCCCCTGCCGCCGACCGGAACTCCGGCCGGCGCCCCGGTGGTGGGCCGGTAGCCCCTGCGTTCACGCGCCCGGGCCTGCCCGCACCGCTGCCCCACCGCTCGCCGGGCCGGCTCCCACGCCGGCCCTCGAAGCGCCCCGCCCCCGCCGAGCACGGCGCGGGCCGGTGCGCCGACCCGGCGTCAGCGGCGGCCGTCGGACGCGGATCCACCACTGTCCCCTGCCCCCAGGACCTCACCATGTCTGTCGGTCTTCCGGCCGCCCCGCACCCGCCCGTCCCGGCGATACCGCCACGCGACGGGCGGTCCCCCCGCTCCTGCGCCCGCACCCTCGGCCGACGTCCGGCGGGCGGGGCGTCAGTCCCGCCCGAGCGCCTCGTCGAGTCGGCCCATCAGCCCACCGCTCCAGCTCTCGGACGGCCCCGGCGCCTGCCCGGCCAGCTCGGCGAGCCGGCGCTCGGCGCGCAGCCACTCGGCGCACTCCGGGCAGTCGGCGCCCGGCCCCCCGTTCGGCTCTGCGGCGGGGGCGGCACGGTGCTCCGGGCATCTCATGGGCCCATCGTCCCGTACTCCCGGCGCGGCCGATCACCCCGCCCCCTCGCCCCGGGGGGCCGCTCGTGAACGACGACCAGCTGACCGAGCTCGCGCTGGCGGGCGGCCGTGGCGACCGGCCCGCCGTGGAGGCCTTCGTCCGGGCCACCCAGCGCGACGTCTGGCGCTTCGTGGCCCACCTCGCCGACCCCGACGCCGCGGACGACCTGGCCCAGGAGACCTTCCTGCGGGCCCTGCGCAGCCTGCCGGGCTTCACCGGCCGGGCGTGCGCCCGGACCTGGCTGCTGTCCATCGCCCGCCGCACCGTGGTGGACCGCTACCGGCGGTCGGCCGTGCGCCCCAGAAACGCCGGCCTCGCCGACTGGGAGGAGGCCGTGGACCGGCGGCCCGCGCCGCCCGGCGGCTTCGAGGAGGGGGTCGCCCTGGCCGACCTGCTGGCCCGGGTCTCGGTGGACCGCCGGGAGGTGTTCGTGCTCACCCAGGTCCTGGGCTACAGCTACCAGGAGGCGGCGGAGGTCTGCGGCTGCCCGGTCGGCACCGTACGGTCACGGCTGGCGCGGGCCCGGGACGAGCTGGTGCTGCTGCTCCGCGCGGCGGAGGGCCCGGGGCGCGAGCAGGCGCTCGTCCGCGGGCTGCCGGCGGCGGTCGGCGGCTGAAGCGGGTGGGCCGGGCGGGCCGGGCAGCCGGACGGCCGGGCGCAGGCCCCCGGCCCGCCCGGGTCAGCGGGCCAGCAGCCACAGCACGGCGAACGGGACCGGGATCAGCACCGTGGCGGCGAGCCACGGCCCGGCCTCCCGGCCGCGGGCGCGCGGCAGCAGCAGGTCGACCAGCAGGACCAGGGCCAGCACCAGGCCGCCGGTGAGCAGCAGGAGGAAGGCGACGACGCCCGCGTGGTCGAGCACGGTGTAGTTGCAGGTGCCGGCGAAGCCCGGCGCGGCCGCCTCCGCCACGCTCGCGCAGTCCATCGGGGCGTACTCGGTGAGCAGCCACCACGCGAGGTACAGCGGCACCACCGCGGGCAGCCCGATCCCGAGGTTCGCCCAGACCTGGGGGCGGGCCCGGAGCCGCCGGGCCCTGCCCGTCGCGCCGGTCGGGCGTACCCTCAGCCGCTCCGCCATCGCCCGATCCCCCGTCGCCGTCCGTCCCCGCCGCTGGGAGTCTGTCACGTGGCCGGCCGGCCGCGCCGTGCCGGCCCAACACCCGCAACCCCGCGCCGTCGGGCACGGGGTTGCCGGTCCGGGGAGCGCAGCTGCGGTGCGGCGTCAGCCGTACAGGCTCGCGCCCTCGCCGTTGGCGGCGCGGACCAGGACGTCGGCGAGGTCGAGCGGGGCCGTGAGCATCGGGAAGTGGCCGGTGGCCAGCTCGAAGAAGGTCACCCCGGGCTCGGCGAGCTTGGCGAACCTGGGGTGGCCGGTGGCGTGCAGGGAGCGGGCCACCTCCAGGCTGAGGCCGTTCTCCAGGCAGAACACGCCGGTGGTGGGCAGCGTGCGCCAGGCTCCGGTCAGCTCGACGGGGTCGGCCACGGTCGCGGCGGGGTGCGGGGTGGCCAGGCGGTGGTAGCGCGCCAGCTGCGCGCCGCTGAGGCCGGACAGCTCGCTCGGCACCGGGAGGACCCCGCGCTCGGTGGCGGCCGGCAGGGCGGCGCCGACGAAGCTGGTCAGCACCGACTCGCCGTGCTCCGGGATACCGGTGTCCACGAACACCACCCGCTCGACCTGGCCGGGGCGACGGTCGGCGGCGGCGAGGGCGGGGAAGGCCGCGTAGCTGTGGGCCACCAGGACCACCCCCGGCCCCTGGGCGTCGAGCAGCGCCACCAGCGCCTCGGTGTGGTCCGCCAGGCCGGTCTCCGCGCCCGGCTCGCCGGCCCGCTCGCCGAGGCCCGGCAGGGTGACCGGCACCGCCCGGTGCCCGCGTGCGGCGAGCTCGGCGGCCACCTCCGTCCAGGCCCAACCGCCCATCCAGAGCCCGGGGACCAGCAGGAACGTCGTCATGGTCGACCTCTTTCCTCGTGTTGCCGACTGCTGGACGGACCGTAGGACCTCCCCCGGGGGGAGATTCCAGCCCGAGCCTGGCGATTCGCTCGCCTGTTCGATTCTGGGGGTAGGCTGGTCGGCATGGGTGTCCAGGTGCAGGCTTCGCTGTTCGACGCGGCCGAGGGGATCGGGCTGCGGGAGCTGACCGGGGTGCGGCGCCGGGTGCTCGGGAACGGGGCCTGGATCGATCTGCTGCCCGGGTGGCTGACCGGGGCGGACGCGCTGTTCGAGGAGCTGGCGCAGCGGGTGCCGTGGCAGGCCGAGCGACGGCTGATGTACGAGCGGGTGGTGGCGGTGCCGCGGCTGCTCGCGCACTACCGGGAGGGCGCGGCGCTGCCTCACCCGGTGCTGGCCCAGGCCCGGGAGGCGCTCGGGGCGCACTACGCACGGGAGTTGCGGGAGCCGTTCGTCAGTGCCGGGCTGTGCTACTACCGGGACGGACGGGACAGCGTCGCCTGGCACGGCGACCGGATCGGGCGGGGTGAGCTGGAGGACACCATGGTGGCGATCGTCTCGGTCGGCGAACCGCGGCCGCTGCTGCTGCGGCCGCGGTTCGGCGGCGGGGAGAGCGTGCGCCAGGCGCTCGGGCACGGCGACCTGCTCGTGATGGGCGGGTCCTGCCAGCGCACCTGGGAGCACGCCGTGCCGAAGACCGCGCGCCCGGTGGGGCCGCGGATCAGCATCCAGTTCCGGCCGCGCGGGGTCGCCTGAGCCGGTCCGGTCAGGCGACCCGCTCGGCGCTCCACTCGACCCGCGGCGGGCGGACCGCCGCACACACCGGCAGGCCCGTCCCGTCGGTCAACCGCAGCCGGGCGGTCAGCCGGCCGAGCCGGACGGCCTCGGCCAAGGTCTCGGCCGGGACGGCGTCGAGCATCAGCTTGGCCCGGCGGAACATCGCGGGCCGGCCGGTGTCGTCGGCCGCGACCCAGGACAGGTAGACGAAGCGGCCGCCGAGCCGGTTCTGCAGGTACGGGCCGCGCAGCTCGATGCCGTCCGGACCCTCGGCGGCGGTGCAGTCCAGGGTCCAGACGGCGGTCAACGCGTCCGCGGGCACCAGGTCGAGCAGTTCGTCCGGGCGGTCCTTGCGCTGGACGCCCACGTGGATGTCCCGCCCACCGGCGAAGCCGGGGACGGCCGGGAAGGTACGGCCGGGCAGGGCGGTGGCCTCGATACGGATCTGCATCCGACCAGTCTCCCCCGCCCGGCGCCGGGTCAGCGCACGGCCTCGCCGTAGAAGTCCGGCACCGGCTGCCCGCCACCCGCCGCGAGCACGGCGTCGTACACCCACTTGCCGACCGCCAGGTCCAGGATCCCGAGGCCGAACGGCGAGAAGACGGCGGCCCGCTGCGGATCCCGCCGCACCGTGCCCGCCAGCAGGTCGGCGATCGTGCCGTGCACGAACTCGCGGTGGCCGACCTGCTGTTCGGCCAGGTGCAGGGAGGTCCGCTCGCGCACCGCGTGGTCGATGTCGTCGGTGAAGTTCTGGGCGGCCAGGATCAGTTCGGGCGCCAGGTCGCGCAGCGAGAGGTGCAGCACCACCGGGGCGTGGGCCAGCAGCGCCGGATCGGTGAGGTGCGGCTCGCCGGCCACGGTGGTGAGGATCACCAGGTCGCAGTCGGTGAAGGCGCCGGCCGCCTCCTCGACCACCTCGACGTCCTCGACCCCGTCCGCCTTGAGGATCCGGGCGAACCGCTCGGCGTGCTCGGTGCTCAGGTCGAAGATCCGGAAGCCGCCGACCTGCCAGTCCAGGTCGCGGAGGAACTTCCACACATGGCCGCCGATCAGCCCGGCCCCGACCAGGCCGATCCGCCGCGCCCGCCGCCCGCCCACCAGGGCCTCGGCGCCGAGCACCGCGGAGGCGGCCGTCCGGCTGGCGGAGACCACCGAGGACTCCAGGGCGGCGATCGGGTAGCCGCTCTCGGTGTCGTTGAGCAGCAGGACCGCCGAGGCGCGCGGGATGCCGCGGGCCGGGTTGTCCGGGAAGCTGGCGATCCACTTGATGCCCGCGACCTCGAACTCGCCGCCCAGGTAAGCCGGGAGCGAGATGATCCGCGAGTTCGGGCGGTGCGGGAAGCGCAGGAAGGCACTCTCCGGGTTGACGCTCTTGCCCGCCGCGTGGGTGAGGTAGGCGCGGCGCACCACGTCGACGCAGCCGGCCCGGTCGGCGTCGATCCGGCGCAGCACGTCCTCGCCGGTGAGCACGCGCAGCTGCGGCAGGGTGAGCGGGGCGGGCAGCGCGCTGAGCGGGCTCTGGGTGTCGGTCATCTCTCGAGGCTCCTCTAGGGGTGCGGGTGACGGGTACGGGCTGGTCAGAGGGCGGACGGCAGGGCGGCGCCCGGCCACTGGGCGGGGTCGGGCCGGTCGGCGAAGGACCTGGCCACCCAGCCGGGGTCGTAGACGGTCTCCGCGTAGGCGGTGCCGCGGTCCGCGCACAGGAACGCGACGGTGGGGCGCGGGCCGCCGGCCGGCCGGCGGGCGAAGTAGTGGCCGATGGCGGCGTAGACGCTGCCGGTGGAGCCGCCGGCGTACAGGCCGTGCCGGCGGACCAGGTCCAGGCAGCCCTGGACGGCGGCGGGTTCGGGCACGATGACCACGTCGTCGATCAGCGCCCGGTCGCACAGCGGCGGCACCAGGCTGGAACCGAGTCCGGGCAGCAGCCGGGTCTGCGGCGGCTGGCCGAAGATCGCCGAGCCGGCCGCGTCGACCGCGACCACGGTGACCGCCGGGTTCTGCTCCTTGACCCGGCGGGAGACCCCGGCGATGGTGCCGCCGGTGCTCACCCCCAGGAAGACGTAGTCCAGCTTCGGCAGGGCCGCGCACAGCTCGCCGCCGGTCATCGAGTAGTGCGCGAGCAGGGCGTCCTCGTTGGCGTACTGGTTGGGCCAGTACACGTGCGGGTACTCGGTCTGCAGCTCCTTGACCCTGGTCAGCCGGGTGGCCAGGTAGCCGCCGCTGGCGTCGCGTTCGGTGACCTTCTCCACCCGGTCGCACATGATGCCGAGGTAGGCCTCGGTGAGCTGGTTGCAGTTGGGATCGATCACCGGGACGAAGCGGATGCCGAGGGACCGGCAGAACGCGGCCATCGAGATGGCGAAGTTGCCCGAGGAGGACTCCACCACCGTGGTCCCGGAGGTGATCTCGCCGCGCTCGATCGCCCCCTTGAGGATCCAGAACGCGGACCGGTCCTTGGAGCTGCCGTTCGGGTTGCAGTACTCAAGCTTGGCGTAGAGGTCGATGCCCTCGTCCTCGATCCGCACCAGCGGCGTCTCGGCGAAGGTCGCGGCCAGCATCGCCAGTCGGCTGCGCAGCGGGCCGCCCGGCCGGCCGGCGCCGGCCGTGGCCGGGCCCTGGGCGGCCTCGGCCAGCGGGTCGAGGACCGCGGGCGCACACTCGGCGGGCCGTGGCATCGTCGACACGGTGCAGTCCTGTTGACCGTTCTGTGCTGGCATAACGCCGTTTCTCCAGTCATGTGTGACGGTGTGGGAGGACGCCCCGGGCAGCAGGCGGTTTGCGCGGCGGGCTCCGGCGGACCGGACCGCCGGGCCGGGCCCGGTGTCCTGCTACCAGGCGGCCGTGGCGAGCGCGAGCAGGGTCTCCCGCTCGGCCGGCCCCACCAGTGGCACCCGGCGGACCACCAGGTCGGGGTCGGCCACCGCCGCGGCCAGCAGCAGCCGGTAGTGGCCGGCCATCCGGCCCACGGTGGCGGCGTCGAACAGGTCGGTGTCGTACTTGAACGCCACCTTCACCGCGCCGTCCGCCTGCAGCACCTCGGCGCTGAGGTCGAACTGGCCCTCCTGCTGCGGCAGGTCGAAGCCGGTCAGGCGCAACCCGTGGTGGACCAGCTCGGGCTTGGCGTCGTCCGGCGGGGCCAGCAGTTCCAGCAGTGGCTGGAACCTGGTCGCGGTGATCAGGCTGAACATGCTCTGGAACACCGGGGTCCGGCTCGGGTCGTGCGGCAGGCCCAGCTCGGCGGGCAGCAGCGGCAGCGGCAGATCCCGGTGGGCCAGGCCATGCCGCAGCTGGACCGCCGTACGGTCGAGGAGGCGACGGAACGTCAGCTCACGCTCGGCGAAGTCGGCCCGGGCGGGCAGGGTGTTGACGAAGTAGCCGACCGTGTTGCGCATGGTGCGCTCCGGGCGGGTGGAGACGGCGTAGCCGACCAGGAAGTCGGGCTGCGCCGTCCAGCGGTGCAGCAGCGCCTGGAAGGCGCCGAACAGCAGCACGAACGGGGTCACCCCGGCCGCCGCCGCGGCCGGCCGCAGCGACCTGGCGAGCTCCTCGGGCAGCCGGAAGTCCCAGCTGGCCCCGGTGAAGCGCTTGCGGGCCGGGCGCGGCCGGTCGGTCGGCAGCTCCAGCGCCGGCGGCGCCCCGGCGCACAGCGTCCGCCAGTGGTCGGCCAGTTCGGCCCGGCGGGGCGAGCCGAGCAGCTCCCGCTCGGCGCTCACGTACTCCTGGTACGGGCGGGCGAGCGCCGGCCAGGTCGGCTCGCCCGCACCCGCCGACTCGGCCTGGTAGGCGGCCAGCAGGTCCTCCAGCACCAGCACCTGGGACGCGCCGTCGGTGACCGCGTGGTGGGCGGCCAGCAGCAGGACGGAGTCCCGTTCGGCGCGGCGCAGCAGCAGGAGCCGGACAGGACCGGGCTCGGCCAGGTCGAACGGGCGGGCCACCGCCTGCCGGGCCGCGGCGTGCAGCTGTTCCTCGCTCGCGTCCGGCAGTTCGCGGATCTCCAGCAGTCCGGGCAGCGTCTCGACGGTGCGGCGCAGCGGCCGGCCGTCCTGCTCGACGAAGTGGGAGCGCAGCAGCTCGTGCCGCGTCGCGACCGCCGCGGCGGCCCGGCGCAGCGCCGCGTCGTCGACGGCCTGGCGGATCCGCACCGCCATCGCGACGTTGTAGGCCGGGCTGGCGGGGGCGAGGCGCTGCAGGAACCACAGCGCCTCCTGCCCCAGCGAGACCTGCTGCCCGGCGGGGTCGGCGGTCAACGCCCGCCCACCAGGGTGTGCAGGTAGCCGGTGATGGCCGCGATGGTCGGGTGGTCCCAGGCCAAGGTGGACTCCAGCTCGAGGTCGAAGCGGTCCTCGATCTCGGTGATGATGCTCATCCCGTAGACCGAGTCGAGGCCGTACTCGACCAGCTTGACGTCGGGTCGCAGCTCGGCGGCGGGCCGGTCGAGGTAGTAGGCGACCCTGCCGGTGAGCCAGTCTGCGATGGCTTCGGCGGAGGTGTCGAGGGCGGTTTCGGACATGTCGGGCTCCCTGCCGTTCGGTTCGGGGTGGGGCGGGCGGTGATGGGGGCTGATGACGCTGTTGACGCCGGTGACGGTGCGGCGGTCAGCAGGCCGGAGGGCGGGCCGCCAGGTCGAAGGTGCGGCCCTCGGCGAGCCTGGTGCGCAACTCGTCGAGCAGGGCGGCGTCGTGGCCCGACCGGGTGGCGGTGCTCCGGTGGCCGGCCCGGGTGGCCAGCCGGTGCAGCGCGGCGTGGATCCACAGCGGTTCGGCGCGGAAGCCCTCGTGGCCGGGACGGCCGTGCCACCAGAGCTGGAGGCAGGCCGCGGCGGCGAAGCCGGTGGCATCCGGGCGTTCGACCAACGAAACGGCCAGGGCGGCCAGTTCGGGATGGGCCGCGGTGAGCTCCGGGTCGATCCCGGGCGCGGGCTCGGCGGGCTCGTCCGCGATCCGGCCGAGCCGCTCCAGGTCCAGCTCGGGCAGCTGCGGCTCGGCGGCGAACAGCGCCCGATCGGTCAGGGCGGTGATCGGCCGTACCGGCTGCGCGGGCCCGGTGTGCAGGGTGGCCAGGGCCGTCCGGTCCCGCGACTGCTTCTGGAACAGGGCGTGCGGGCCCTCGCGCAGGTAGGAGCGGGCCCCGAGCAGCAGCGAGAGCTGGTGGACGGCGTCCCGCACCAGGCCGCTGACCAGCTGCCGGACGGCGTGCTGGAGACCGGCCCGGCCGGGCCGCAGGTGCAGGGCGCGGGCCGCGACGGCGGTGCAGCAGTCGGCGATCAGCAGGTCGAGGAAGGCGTCGACCAGCAGGGCCCGGGCGCTGGGCAGCCCGGTGACCGGCCGGCCGTACAGGACCCGCTCCTCGGCGAACCCCAGCGCGGTGCGCAGCTGGGTGTCCAGGACGCCGACCAGCGCCGAGCCGAGCACGGTGCCGGTGATCCGTCCGACGGCGGCGGCCCGGGCCGGCCCGTCGCCGTCCGGGTCGACCAGCCGGTCGGGGTCGACCCGCAGGCCGTCGGCGGTCACCGCGGCGAACCGGCAGCCGCGCAGGCCGGTGCTGCTGTGCGGCGGGGAGGCGATCAGGCGCGGGTCGGCGGGCAGCAGCAGGTGGCCGCGGCCGCGGTCGAGGGCGGCCGGGAGGAGCAGCGCATCGGCCCCGGCCGGGTCGCCGACCAGCTGCTCGGCGCCGCTCAGCAGCAGCTGCCCGCCGACCGGGGCGGCCCGCAGGCCGGGCCCGGGGGCGGTGAAGGCGGTGGCCACCCGGCCGCCGGCGAGCAGCAGTTCGGCCAGCTCGGCCTGGCGGCCGTGGTCGCCGGAGCGCTGCACGTGCAGGGCGGCGGTGAGGCTGCCCAGGCCGTAGCCGGTGGCCAGCGCGAGGTCCCGGCGGGCGACCGTGCGGAAGGCCTCGGCCAGCTCGTCCACCCGGGTGAACCGGCCGCCGAGGGCGGCGGGGAGCAGCTCGGCGTTGAAGCCGTACGCGTCCAGCGCCCGGATTCCGGCGGCCGGGAGTTCGCCGCGCTCGTCGGCCGCGACCACGGTCTCCGGGCCGAGCGGGCCCTCGGGGGTGCGGGGGTCGCCGAGCAGGGCGTCCAGCCGGTCCAGCCGGTCCAGCCGGCGGGCGGGCATCGGCGCGGTCATACCGTCTCCTCCATCCGGCAGTGCAGCAGCGAGAACAACTCGCCGTCCCGGTACTGGTCGAGGAGCCGGTCGGAGAGCCGGTCGAAGACCGCGCCGTCCCGCAGGGTGCCGGGGCGCAGCCGGGCCAGCAGGCGGGCGAGCCCGGCCTCCAGCCACAGGCCGTCGGCCCACAACGCCGCGGTGGGCGAGCCGGCGACCGCCTCGCGGTTGCGCAGCCACAGTTGGACGCAGGCCGCCGCGGCGAACACCTGGGTCCAGCGCCGGGCCAGCTCGAAGGCCTCGGGCGGGACGTCCCGGGCCGAGGGCCGGTGGTCGGCCATCGCCGCGTGCAACTCCTCGGTGACCTGGAGCAGTTCCTCGGCGTACCGGCCGAGGGTCGGCGGTACGGCGCGCAGCGTGGCCAGTTCGGCCAGTTCGGCGAGGGCCGAGGGCAGGCTCTGCACCAGGCTGCTGCCGGCCCGCGAGAGCAGTTCGAGGGCCTCGCCCCGGGCGGGCGGCAGCTCGGCGGACAGGTCGACGGCGACGGCCAGGCCGTCCTCGTCCACCGTGCGCCGCCGGTGGCCGCGGGTCAGCTGGGCGAACTGGTTGATCAGGCCGTTGAGGTTCACGAAGGTGTTGCCGTCGAAGATGCTCATGATGTGGTGGTCGCGCTCCAGCTTCTGGAACGCGCCGTGCAGGTACGAGCGGCTGAGGAAGACCCCGGCGCCCAGGGTCGAGCCGAGCGAGGCGATCAGCTCCTCGACGGTGTGCGGCACGAAGCACTTCACGGCGGCGGAGACCACGCTGAGCTCACCGGTGAGGGCGTGGATCGAGCGGGCCCCGGCCAGCGTGACGGCCTCCGCCACCAGCAGGTCGGTGTAGGCCTCGGTGAGCGGGCGGGGGGCTGTGCGGCCGCCCTCGGCCGGGCCGAGGTGGTCCAGGCTGTAGCGCACGGCCAGCCGCAGCGCGTGGTCGCCGGTGCCCAGCGACAGCGGCCCGCACAGGCTGCGGGTCAGCTGGAGGATCTTCAGCACGGTCTCCAGCCCGCGGCCGGGCTCGCCGACCACGGCGGTGGCGGGGACCTCGGCGTCGGTGAAGGCGATGCCGCTGATGTCGGCGCCGCGGATGCCCACGGTGCGTACGGCCGGCAGGCAGCGGAAGCTGCCGGGCGCCAGCCGTCGCTTGTCGACCAGCAGCAGGCTGAAGCCGCGCGGGCCGCCGGCCGGGTCGGTCCGGGCGAGCACGCAGACGAACTGGCCGCGCGAGGCGTTGCCGATCAGCCACTTCTCGCCGTTGACCCGGTACCAGCTCTCGCCCTCGACGGTCGCCAGCTCGTTGGCGAGCAGGTCGCTGCCGTGCTGCTGCTCCGTCAGGGCGAGCGAGACCACACTGCCGTCGCGGATCTCCGCGGCCAGCCGGCCGGCCTGCTCGGGGCTGCCGGCCAGCCAGACCGAGGCGGCGCCCAGGAAGGTGCTGACGTGGGCGATGGCCACCGTCAGGTCGCGGCGGGCGACGGTGCGCAGCAGCGCGGCCAGCTCCTCGTAGCTCTCCAGCGCGCCGCCGTGCGCGGTGGGGACGTAGTGCTGGGCGAGCCCGAGCTCGTCCAGCGCGCGGCAGATCTCGGTGGGGAACTGCTCGCGCTCGTCCAGGTCGGCGCAGCGGGCGAAGGAGAAGGCCTGGAGCGGGTCGTGCGGGTCGCCGAGCTTGCGGTCGAACAGCGCGGCCAGCTCGTGCGGCAGGTACTTCACGCGCCCGCCCCGCCCTCGGCCAGGGCGGCCGGCCGGTACTGCGCGCGGGTCCGCGGGCTGAGGTCCTCGTGCAGCGGCTCCAGTTCGGCGGCCAGGAACAGCTGCCGCATCCGGGAGCGCTGGATCTTGCCGCTGGTGGTGCGCTGCACCTTGCCCGGCTTGAGCAGGACCACGTTGCCGACCGGCACGCCGAGGCTGCGGCTGAGGGCGAGCTTGACCTCGCCTGCGAGGGTGGCCAGGTCGGTGGCGGCCACCTTGGCCTGGCGGACCTCCTGGACCACCACCAGGTCCTCGCCGACGCCGTCGCCGGGCACCGAGAAGACGCTCGCGGACAGACCGGCGAAGGCCGGGTGCAGCTCGCCGCTCTCGCGCTCGACGTCGTGCGGGTAGAGGTTGCGCCCGTTGACGATCAGCACGTCCTTGATCCGGCCGGTGACGTAGAGCTGGCCCTCGTGCAGCACGCCGAGGTCGCCGGTGCGCAGGTGGCCGCGGTCGCCCTCGGCGGTCGCCACGTCGAAGACCTGCTCGTTGACCTCGGGCTTGCCCCAGTAGCCCGGGGCGATCGAGCCGCCGCGCAGCCAGATCTCGCCGACCTCGCCGTCGGGCAGCACCCGGCGGGTGGCCGGGTCGACGATCCGGACCTCCAGGCCCACCGGTGAGCCGCAGCTGACCAGCGGCGAGCCGTCCGGCCGGGGCCGGAACAGGTTGCGCTCCAGCTCCGCCGGGTCGACCAGGGCGATCGGCGGCTCCTGGTCGAGCGCGGTGGTGGTCACCCCGAGGGTGGCCTCCGCCAGGCCGTACGCGGGCCGCATCGCGGTGGCCCGGAAGCCGGCCGGGGCGAGCCGCTCGGCGAACAGCTCCATGGTCCGCGCGTGCACCGGCTCGGCCCCGTTGGCCGCGCAGCGCCAGGAGGACAGGTCGAGCCGGGCCAGGTGGTCCTCGGTGACGGAGCGGGCGGCCAGGTTGTAGCCGAAGTTGGGCGCGTAGCTGTGGGTGGCCCGGTACGCGTGGATCAACTCCAGCCAGGCGTAAGGGCGGCGGACGAAGTCGGTCGGCGACATCAGTACGGTGCGCAGGCCGAGGTGGAGCGGGAGCAGCAGGGCGGCGATCAGGCCCATGTCGTGGAAGAGCGGCAGCCAGCTGCAGACGGTGTCGCCGGCCCGCATCCCGAGCAGGGCGCGCAGCTCGCCGAAGTTGTGGGCGAGGTTGCCGTGGCCGACCATCACCCCCTTGGGGTCGCTGGTCGAGCCGGAGGTGTACTGGAGGAAGCAGAGCTGCTCGGGCTGGGGCCGCAGCCACGCGTACTGCTCGGGCGCCACCTGCGGGACGGACTCCGTCACCACGCAGCGGACCTGCGACTGCTCCTCCTGCTCCAGCCAGTCGGCCACCTCGGGCAGGGTGGCGAGGTCGGTCAGGACGGCGGTGGCCTCGCAGTCCTGGAGGACACCGGTGGTGCGGCGGCGCTGGCTGGAGCCGCGGCCCGGCAGCGGGACGGGCACCGGGACGAGACCGGCGTAGAGGCAGCCGAGGAAGCCCTTGACGAACTCCAGGCCGGTCGGGAAGAGCAGCAGCACCCTGTCCCCCGGCTCGCAGTGGGCGCGCAGTCCGGCGGCCACCGACTGGGCGTCCTGGACCAGCCGGCCGTAGGTGAGCGTGTGGGTGACGGCGTCCTTGCCGTGGCCGGTGACGAATACGACGGCCTCGTTGCCGGGGATCTCGCGGGCGTGCCGCGCCGTCGACTGGATCAGGTCGGGCATGGTCGCTGTCACTTCCCTGCGGGGGTCGGGGTGGGGGCGTCGAAGGTGCCGGCCGGCTCGGCCTCCGCGGGCTCGGCCTGAGCCGCGGTGGCTGCGGGCTCGGCCGGGGCTGCGGACTCGGCCGGGGCGGGCTCGTCCGCGGCGGGCTCGTCCGCGGCGGCGGCCGGCTGCTCCTGGTCCGCCCGCTCGCGCAGCTCGGAGCCGATCCGGCGCAGCGACGGGCTGGCCACCGCGGCGAGGGTGAGCAGCAGCATCACCACGCTGCAGGCCAGCACGGAGGTCCGGAAGCCGAAGGCCTGGAGGGTGTAACCACCGATCAGGGCGCCGAGCGGCAGGGTGCCGAAGGCCACGATGCCGAT
This sequence comes from Kitasatospora sp. NPDC049258, assembly GCF_040678895.1. Classification (NCBI taxonomy): domain Bacteria; kingdom Bacillati; phylum Actinomycetota; class Actinomycetes; order Kitasatosporales; family Streptomycetaceae; genus Kitasatospora; species Kitasatospora sp. NPDC049258. The sequence goes on along the minus strand of NZ_JBFAQT010000002.1, from coordinate 3,100 downwards.
CACGCTGGCGATCCGGCCCTGCATCTCGTCCGGGGTGATCTCGACCTGGAAGGAGACCACGGCGATCGTCCACATCGCGCCGATGAACGCCATCGGGGTGATCACCAGGCCGAAGAGCAGCGGGTTCTTCAGGAACACCGCCAGCGGGAAGAGCACCGTCCAGGCCGCGTTGGCGCCGATCACGATCACCGGCAGCCGCAGCCGCTCCATCCACCAGTTGGTGCTGAGCGCGCCGGCCACTCCGCCGACGCCCGCCGCGCCCATCACCAGGCCGACCACGGCCTGCTGCGCACCGTTGTCGCGGAGCGTGGTCAGCATCCCGAGCACCAGCACCTCGAAGAGCATGTTGCTGACCGCCACCAGCACGGCCGCGGCCCGCAGCTGCCGGTGGTTCCACAGCCACCGGACGCCGTCCGAGATGTCGGTGAGCACCTTGGGACGCTCGGCGTCCGGCTCGCGCTCGGCCTGGAACTTCCGCTTGATGCCCGAGAGGGTGACCAGCGAGACCAGGTGCGAGACCACCGTGAACAGCAGCGGCAGCCAGGCCGTCAGCGAGGACAGCGCACCGGCCAGCGGCTGGCCGAGCAGCCCGGCGCCCTGGACCCGCGCCTCGTTCTGCGAGATCGCCTGCGACAGGTGCTCGGACTCGACCACGTTGCGGACGGCGGAGTGCTCGGCCAGCTTGTAGACCACCGTCAGGCTCGCCTCGACGAAGGCGACGGCCAGCAGCAGCGGGAGGATCACCCGGCCGGAGAGCATGGTCGCGACCAGGACGGCGAGCGCGGCGGCCCGGCCCAGGTTGCAGCCGATCATCAGCCGGCGCCGGTCGAAGCGGTCGACCATCACCCCGGCGAACAGCGAGAACAGCAGCTGCGGCAGGCTCGCCGCGGCGCCGGTCAGACCGGCCTCGGACACCGAGCCGCCGGACCAGAGCACGATCAGCGGGTAGGCGAAGGTGCTGACCTGGGAGCCCAGCGAGGAGAAGGCGGTGCCGGTCCACAGCAGCCGGAAGTCGCGGTTGCGGCGGAGCGGGGCGGGCTCGGCGGTGGGGAGCTGCGCCGTCGGAATGTCGGTGGTGCTCATGCCTGGGTCTCCGGGGATTCGTCGGGTGCCGCGTTCACGGTGGTACGGCCGCGGGCGCACCACTCCAGGACGGCCATGGCGCTGTACAGCTTGTGTTCGGCCTGCCAGAAGGCGATGCTGGCCGGCCCGTCCAGTACCTCGGCGGTGACCTCCTCGCCCCGGTGGGCGGGCAGGTCGTGCATGAAGACCGCGCCGGGGCTGCTCGCCCAGAGCTCGGCCCGGGCCTGGAAGGGGGCGAAGGTCTGCCGCCAGTCGGGGTCGGGCTTGGTGGTCCCGGTGGTCTGCCAGCGGGTGGTGTAGACGACGTCGACGTCCGCCGGGAGCTCGTCCATGTCGTGGCGCTCGGTCACCACCGAGCCGTACGCCTCGGCCTGCTTGGTGGCCAGGGCCAGGTAGTCGGCGTCCAGCCCGTACCCGCGCGGGGTGCGCAGGTGCAGCTCGGTGCCGGGGAAGCGGCTGAGCGCCAGGGCCAGCGCGGAGGCGGTGTTGTTGCCCTCGCCCAGGTAGAGCACCCGCAGGCCGTCGATCCGGCCGAAGTGCCGGGAGAGGGCGGTGAGGTCGGTGAGCGCCTGGGTCGGGTGCTCCTCGGTGCTCATCGCGTTCACCACCGCCATCCGGCTGCGGGCGGCCAGTGCCCGCAGGTCGGCCGTGGGCTCGGCGGTCCGGGCGACCAGCACGTCGAGCATCCGGCCGAGGATGTCGCCGGTGTCCTCCAGGCTCTCGCCGGTGGCCAGTTGGAGGTCACCGTTCTGGTAGGTGACGATCCGGGCGCCGAGCCGCAGCGAGCCGCTGGAGAAGGAGGTCCTGGTCCGGGTCGAGGACCGCTTGAAGTAGATGCCGACGACGTCGCCGTCGAGGGTCTGCGGGTACGGCCGGCCGCTCTCGGCGAACTGCGCGCCCCGGGCCACGATGTGGCGCAGGTCGTCGTCGTCCAGGTCCGAGATCGAGATCAGGTGTCGTACGGGAGCCGTCATCGTCTTTCCGTTCCGTGATTGGTGGGGGCGGGGCGGGGCGGAGGGGCTGCGGCCGGGGCTGCGGTCAGCCGCCGAGCCGGCCGGTCAGCACGTGTCCGATCGCGGCCGCCGCCCGGCGGGTCGTCATGTCGGCGTGCGAGCAGTCGACGGGGTGGACCTCGACCGCACCGAGGGTGTGCCGTTGCCAGGCCGCCGGCTTCGGGTCGGCCGGGTCCTCGGTGCGCTCGGCGACGAACAGCAGTACGTCCTGGTCGAGCGCCGGGGCACGGTGGTCCTCGGAGATCCGCTCGCTGTTGAGCAGTACCTCGATCAGCGCGGTCGTGGACGGGCCGTCCAGGTCGGCGAGTTCGGGGTAGGCCGCGCAGAGGATCGCCAGGAAGCGGGCCCGGTCCGAGGCGGCGGACTCCGGCTCGGTGGCCGGGTCCTCCGCCGGGAGGATGCCGAGGCCGGCCAGCACCTCGATCAACCGATCGCGCTCGGTCCGGTCGGCGGGCGCCACCGGGCCGCCGGTCCAGTCGGGCGTGGCGTCGAGCACCGCGAGCAGCTCGACCTCCGCGCCCTGCGCCCTGAGCCCGGCGGCGATCACCGCGGCGACCGTGCCGCCGAACGACCAGCCGAGCAGCCGGTACGGGCCCTCGGGCTGGACGCCGCGGATCCGGGCCAGGTAGTCGGCGGCCATCTCCTCGATACTGCCGGGGAGTCGGCCCGTCCCGTCCAGTCCGCGGGCCTGCAGCGCGTACACCGGCAGCTCGGCGGGCAGGTACGGCAGCAGGCTCGCGTAGCTCCAGCCGACCGCGAGGCCGGGGTGGATGCAGAACAGCGGCCGGTCCGAGCCGCCGGCGCGCAGGGCCAGCAGCGGCGCGAGGGCGTCGCTGTCGGCGCCGCCCAGTCGGCCGGCCAGCGCGGCGACCGTCGGGGCGTCGAACAGGGAGCGGACCGGGAGCTCCGCGCCGAGTTCGGTGCGGATGCGGCTGACCAGGCGGGTGACCAGGAGGGAGTGGCCGCCGAGGGCGAAGAAGTTGTCGTCGATGGAGACCTGCTCC
>NZ_JBFAQT010000001.1:364909-403191 GCF_040678895.1 Kitasatospora sp. NPDC049258 | reverse complement strand
GAACCGTCCGCCCGCACCGACAACGCCGGATCGATGTCCACCCAACCACCGGCCCTACGCACCCGGTGCGGCTGCACATACGTCGTCGCCACCAACCTGCCGTCCGGCTGCGCGACCACATCAACGGTCTCGGACCGCTTCGAGGCCACCTCGACCGGCTTCCCGGTCCGCCTCGCCTCCACAACCGCCGACTGCTCGGCTCCGTCGGCAGCAGCCGCGTCGGAGCTCCCGGCAGTGCTCGCCGAGGCGCTCCCCGACGACCTGCTCGGCGCTGCCTCCGCGGCGGATGCCACCGCCGGAAGAACGCTCGATCCTATGAGCGCGCCCACGGCGACACTCCCCGCCAGCCAGCCACGTGCTGACCGTCTCCATCGGCTGTCCGCCACTGCTCTCCCAGTCCTGACTTCTCATCATTTTTTAAGACAGGGCGGATCTTCGTAGACCCATCGATTCACCGTCAACCGACATTGCGACCACCATGACTACCCCCACTGACATGCCATCGACTAAACGCGCATCAGGCTCACCAAAAGCGGACATCTCGACAGACCGGACCGTGACGCACGCCACAACCTTGCTCCCTTCTCCCCGGCTCCCCGCCGGGCCCCGTCGCCCCGTAGCCACCGCGAGACCAGGCTCACGCCGCGCCCCGCCCCGCAGCTCGGCGAGGCCCGGTAGGCTGCCGCTGCCACCCCGTCCGACCTGCGAGGAGTCCCCTTTGGCCAGCGTTTCGGTGCCGGAGCCGGCGATCACCGTGGTGGGGATCGGGGCCGACGGCTGGGTCGGGCTGTCCGAGGTCGCACGGCAGGCGTTGCGGGCGGCGGAGGTGGTGCTCGGCGGGCCGCGCCAGCTGGAGCTGCTGCCGCCGGAGGTCGCCGCCGAGCGGGTCGGGTGGCCCTCGCCGCTGCGCCCGGCCGTCCCCGGGCTGCTGGCCGCGCACCGCGGCCGCGGGCTGGCGGTGCTGGCCAGCGGCGACCCGATGTTCTTCGGCATCGGCCGCACCCTGGCCGAGCTGGCCGGACCGGACGCGCTGCGCGTGCTGCCGCACCCGTCCGCCGTCTCGTACGCCTGCGCCCGGCTGGCGTGGCCGCTCGAGGAGACCGAGGTGGTCAGCCTGGTCGGCCGGCCGCTGGACTCCCTCACTTCCGCGCTGCACCCCGGCCGCCGCGTGCTGGTGCTGAGCGCCGACGCCGCGACCCCGGCCCGGGTGGCCGCGCTGCTGGTCGAGCGCGGCTTCGGGCCGAGCCCGCTGCGGGTATTGGAGCAACTCGGCGGCCCGGCCGAGCGGCAGCTGGACGGCACCGCGGCACACTGGCCGCACCCGCCCGGCGACCCGCTGAACGTCATCGCCGTCGACTGCGCGGCCGAGCCCGGCCGTCCCCGCACCCAGCTGGTGCCCGGCCGGCCCGACGCCGCCTTCGAGAGCGACGGCCAGCTGACCAAGCGGCACGTGCGGGCCGCCACCCTGGCCTCGCTGGCCCCGGCGCCGGGCGAGCTGCTCTGGGACGTCGGCGGCGGCTCCGGCTCGATCGGCATCGAGTGGCTGCGCGCGCACCGCGACTGCCGGGCGGTGGCGGTGGAGCGGGACCAGGCGCGGGCCGAGCGGATCACCCGCAACGCGGCCGCACTCGGGGTGCCCCGGCTCCAGGTGGTGACCGGTGCGGCGCCCGCCGCACTGGCCGGCCTGCCCACCCCGGACGCCGTGTTCATCGGCGGCGGCCTGACCGCGCCCGGGCTGCTGGAGGCCTGCTGGACGGCGCTCCCGGTGGGCGGGCGGCTGGTCGCCAACACCGTGACGCTGGAGTCGGAGGCGCTGCTCACGCAGTGGTACCGGCGGCACGGCGGTGAGCTGCTGCGGCTCGCAGTGGCGCACGCGGTGCCGGTCGGCGGCTTCACCGGCTGGCGGCAGGCGATGCCGGTCACGCAGTGGTCGGTGGTCAAGGCTCCGGTGGACGACGCATCGGTGGTCGAGGTTTCGGATCAGGGAGAGCAGCAGTGACCGTCTACTTCATCGGGGCCGGCCCCGGCGCCGCCGACCTGATCACCGTGCGCGGCCAGCGCACCCTGGCGGCCTGCGGGGTGTGCCTGTACGCCGGCAGCCTGGTGCCGCGCGAGCTGCTGGCCGAGTGCCCGCCGGACGCCCGGCTGGTCGACACCGCGCAGCTCAACCTGGACCAGATCGTCACCGAGATCACCGCGGCCCACGAGCGCGGCCAGGACGTGGCCCGGCTGCACTCCGGCGACCCGTCGGTGTTCAGCGCGGTGGCCGAGCAGATGCGACGCCTGGACGCGGCCGGCATCCCGTACGAGGTGGTGCCCGGTGTGCCCGCCTTCGCGGCCGCGGCGGCAGCGCTGAAGCGGGAGTTGACGGTGCCGACGGTCGGCCAGACGGTGATCCTCACCCGGGTCGCCCGGCAGGCCACCCCGATGCCCGAGGGCGAGGACCTGGCCACCCTGGGCCGCAGCGGCGCGCTGCTGGTGCTGCACCTGGCGACCCGGTACGTGGAGAGCGTGGTCGAGGAGCTGCTGCCGCACTACGGCGCCGACTGCCCGGCCGCCGTGGTGGCGATGGCCAGCCGCCCGGAGGAGCTGGTGCTGCGCGGCACCCTCGGTGACATCGCCGGTCAGGTGAAGGAGGCCGGGGTGCTGCGCACCGCGGTCATCCTGGTCGGCCGCACGCTGGGCGCCGAGCAGTTCCGGGACAGCCACCTGTACTCGGCCGAGCGGGAGCGCCCGCACGAGCCCTGCGCCTGATGCCGCGCCACGTCCTGATCCTGGGCGGCACCACCGAGGCCCGGCAGCTGGCCGGGGAGCTGGTGGCCGATCCGGATCTGCGGGTGACCAGTTCGCTGGCGGGGCGGGTGGCCGAACCGCGGCTGCCCGCCGGGGAGGTGCGGATCGGCGGTTTCGGCGGCCCGGTCGGGCTGGCCGACTGGCTGCGGGAGCACCGGGTGGACGCGCTGGTCGACGCCACCCACCCGTTCGCCGAGGGCATCAGCCGCAACGCGGCAGCGGCGGCGGCCGACACCGGCGTGCCTCTGCTGGCGCTGCGCCGCCCCGGCTGGGCGCCGGTGGCGGGCGACGACTGGCGCCCGGTCGGCTCGCTGGCCGAGGCGGCCGCCGCGCTGCCCGCGCTCGGCCGCCGGATCTTCCTCACCACCGGCCGCCAGGGGCTCTCCCACTTCGCCTGCTTGCGCGAACTCTTCTTCCTGGCCCGCTCGGTGGACGCCCCCGAGCCGCCGCTGCCGCCCCGGCTGGCGGTGCTGCTGGACCGGGGCCCGTTCACCCTGGACGGTGAGCGGGCGGTGCTGCGGGAGCACCGGATCGACGTGCTGGTGACCAAGGACAGCGGCGGGGCGGCCACCGCCCCGAAGCTGGCGGCCGCCCGCGAACTGGGCCTGCCCGTGGTGCTGGTCCGCCGCCCGGAGCCCCCGGCCGGCCTGCCCACCGCCCCCGATCCGGCGGGAGCGGTGGCCTGGCTGGCACAGCTCAGGCGCTGATCGCGGCGCCCTGGAGGTGGTCGAGCGCGGCGGACAGCGCCTGGTCGGCCGGGACGGCGATGCCCGGGATGACGCCGACACCCTCCCAGTTGGTGCCGGTGACCGGGTTGATCGAGCGGGCGGTCGGCACGGTCACGGTGATGTGCGGGGTGACGGGGTACCGATCGGTGGGGTGCGCCCCGCCCTTGGTGGTCTCGCCGACCAGGGTGGCCCGCTGCTGGGTCTGCAGGTTGTAGGCGATCTCCTCACCGCCGGAGAAGGTGGTCGCGCTGGTCAGCACGTACACCGGGCGGTCGAGGTAGCGCGGGGCCGGCAGGTGGGTAGAGGTCCAGAACTGCTGGGTGCGGCCGCTGGCCCGGTCGTAGATGTCGTTGAGGTGGACGCTGCCGTCGGCGAAGAAGTAGCTGCACCAGAGCGCCACGCCCTCCGGCGAGCCACCCCGGCAGTTGCGCAGGTCGAGCATCAACGCGTCGGTGTGGGAGAGCAGTTGCATCGCGGCGGCGAAGACCGGGGCGCCGCCGGCCGGGGTGGCGACCAGCCGCAGGTCGAGGTAGCCGATGTTGCCCTCCAGCCGCTCGACCTTTTGGACCCCGAAGTTCTCGGCCCGGCAGAGCGCCTCGAACCGGGTGTCCGCCTCCGGGTCCTCCTCCATCGACTGCGGCTCGTCGCTCCAGAGCAGCCGCAGGTGCTTGTCCGGGCAGACCTGCTGCAGGTGGCCGGTGACGGCGGTGCACAACTCGGTCTCGCTCAGGGCGTCGTACTCGCCGGTGGAGAGGCGGCGGCGGATCTCGGCGTCGACCTCGACGGCGCGGTCGGGGAACACGTAGCCGGCGGTGATCCGGGCGAGCGCGTCCTCGAGTATGGCGTGATGGGTTGTCATGGGCCGGATGCTAACGCGCGGGCCCGACCCCGTAGGAATCATTTCGGGGCCGGGCCGGGAGCCTGCGTGCGCGCTCGGGTCGGTGCGCTCGGGTCAGCGCGCCGCGGCGGCGGCCGCGAAGCCGTTCACCCAGAGCGAGTTGACCCGGTTCTTCTCGGTGGTGTTCGGGTACGGGTTGGTGCAGGAGGTGCCCGGGCCGCCGCCGGACATCAGCTCGCTGCACGGGCCGGAGTAGTGGTCCGGCAGGCCGAGCACGTGGCCGGTCTCGTGCGCGACCACCCGCAGCGAGGCGTACTGCTGGTTCTGCCGGTAGTCCAGGAAGACGTAGCCGCTGCCGTGGCCGTCGGTGCTGGCGTACGAGCCGCGCGAGTCGTTGCCCTCGTAGTAGCGGAAGTCCGCGTTGGTGCCGCTGCGCAGCTGCACGTTGCGCACCGAGCTGTTCCAGATCGAGGCGCTGTTGGCGATCGTGGTGCGGAAGGTCGGCGCGCTGCTGGCGTCGTAGGTCACGGTGACGGCCTGGAGGAAGGGGTTGGCGGCCTTCTTGGCCAGCGCCGACTTCATCACGGCCTCGTAGAACGCCTGGTTGTTGGCCTTCTCCTCGGCCGAGCCGGTGTAGGAGGAGGCGACGTAACCCTGCTGGGGTGCGGAGTCGACGGTCGCCGCGGACGCGGGCACGGCGGCGATGCCGGCGGCCAGGGCGAGGCCGACGGCAGCGGTCAGCGACAGGACGGAACGCTTCATGTGGGGGTACTCCGTTCGCGAGTCCCACGGCGGTTGGGGGCGCCGCGGAACACCGGGTGAACTGGTGATGCACAGAGCTTCGGCCAGCCGGGCACGGCTGCGGAGGATGCCAACCGGCGATAGCACGGCCCAATACCCCTGGTGGGAGGTGGAGTTCCCGCAGCTGGGAGCGCCGGTCTCGGCATCTGACATGGCCCTGGCAAAGATTTGGCCGGTTCGTTATGCTCCCTTTGTGGAGCTCGACGTGAGACACCTGCGCGTGCTGTGCGCCATCGCGGACACCGGCAGCGTACGGAAGGCGGCACTGCAGCTCGGCATGACCCAGCCCGCCCTCTCCACCCAGCTGCACCGCATCGAACGGACCATCGGCGGGCGCCTGTTCCACCGTCAGCAGACCGGCAGCCAACCCACCCCGCTCGGCCACTCGGTGCTGTCGCGAGCCCGGCCGATCGTCACCGAGATGGCCACCCTGGTCACCGCCGCCCGCCAGGAGGCCGCCGGGGCCGAGCAGCGGCAGCTGCGGATCGGCAGCGTCGGCAGCCGCGCGGTACCGGCCTGGCTGCGCAAGGTGCACGACCGACTGCCGGACACCGACACCACCATCCACATCGACATCTCGGCCATCGCCCTGTTACGCATGATCGCCGCCGACCAGCTGGACATCGCCTTCGTGCACGAGAGCGAGGGCTTCCCGCTGCGGGTGCCGGCCGACACCGAGCAGCGGGTGCTGATGGGGCGCGAGCCGCAGTTCCTGGCGCTGTCGGTGCGTCATCCGGCGGCCGTCCAGCCGGTGGTGCGGCTGGCCGACCTGGCCGAGGACACCTGGATGGTGGACCCGACGGCGGACCACGAGTACGCGGCCATGCGGCGGGTGTTCTCCGGCGCGGGGCTCGACCCGCGGGTGCTGCAGATCCGCGACAACGCCACCGCCGCCGAGCTGGTCGCCTCCGGCGAGGCCGTCCGCCCCTGCCAACCCACCTCTGTCCCCGTCCCCGGCACCGTCGTCCGCCCCCTGTACGGCGACCCCCTCGGCGTCCGCCTCCTGCTCACCTGGCGCACCGGCGCCCTGGCCACCCCCGTCCTGGACGCCCTCTACGCCGACCTCTGCACGGCGTACCTCGACCTGGCCCGGGCCAACCCGACGTACCTGGCCTGGCTGCTCCGGCACAACCGCTCCCTGCCCCACCTCCTGGGGCCGACCGGGCCCTCGCCCAACTGAGCGCCCGGCCGGCGGGCGGGAACGCAGCGGGGCCGGACCGGCGCAGTGACCCGCGTCGATCCGGCCCCGCTGCTGGGGTGCTGCGTCAGCTGGTGGTGATCAGGTTGGTGGTGTTGTACCAGGAATCGGTGGGCTTGGCACCGGGGTTGCCCGAGATGGCAACCCCGGCGACTCCGACAGCCCTCTGGTCGATCTCGGTCCAGTTGCCATCGTTCGTGCGCATCTGCCAGAAGGCTTTGCGATCGTTGAGGAGGAGGGCGAACTGGACGCTTCCATCAGGGTCGCCGACCGCGGCGACGGCGGTGACCCTGCCGATGCCGACCGAGTTGAATCCGCTCCATGAGCCGCCCGCATAGCGCTCCTGGTGGTACTCGGAGCCGTTGACGACGGACACGAAGTGGGTACTCCCATCGGTCACGCCTGCAGCCGCGACGGCGGTGACGCCGGAGTTGCCGAGTTGGTTGAAGGTGCTCCAGGTACCGTCCTTGTACCGCGCCTGGTGATATTCGACGCCGCCGATCACGGCCATGAGCTGGGAACTTCCATCGGTGTACCCGCCTGCGGCGGCGATGGCGGTGACGCCGGTGCCACTGGTGGGAGGGATGTCGTCCTTGCTCCAGCCCGACGCGTTGTTCCAGGTCTGGTGACGCAGGCGGCCTCCGGCGATCGAGAGGACCTGTACCCGCTCCGGAGTGTTGGAGGTCGCGGTCGAGGCGATGGCCGTGATGGCCGTGATATCGGTGACGTCGACTCCGTCACTGCCGCTCGTGGGGATGAGAGTCCGTGTGCTCCAGGTGCCGTTCGCGTAGTGCCACTGGGCGTACTCCTTCCCCCCGGCGAGGGTGATGTAGACCGTGTCGCCGTTCGCGAGGAGAACCGCGTTCACCTGCGAGGTGTCAGGCACGAAGGCAATCGGGTCCGCGCTGGACCAGATGCCGGCGGCCGAGCGGGTGAGCTGGTTCTGGGCGCCGCCGAGGGCCTTGGCGTAGGTGCGAAGGCCGGCGATCTGACCGTTGTAGCGGGCGGTCTGCTGTGCCTGGTACTTGTAGCCGCTTACCCGGGTCGGACCGGTGCTGGCGATCCGGGCGGTGTGTGCGGCGGTCCCCTGCAACTGGCCGTCGATGTACAGGTACATGGTGCTGTTGGATGCGTTGAACGTCACGGTGACGTGCGCCCAGACGCCGAAGGTGACGGGTGAGCCGCCGACCAGGTCGTACGACCAGGAGTTGTCGTCGCTGTCGTTGTTGCTCATCCCGAAGCGCCAGGTGTTCTCGGCATAGATGATGAAGCTGGACGAGTGCGCCGCGTCCTGGGAGGCGACGACACCGCCGTAGTTGGTGGGTTTGGCCCACAGGTCGACGGTGAAGCTCTTGGTGGTGTCGACGGCGGGGCCGGTGGTGGCGATCGTTCCGGTGCCCGCGCTGTCGGGCGTCAGCTTGGTCTGGACGACGGCCGTGTTGACGAGCGCATCGGGGCTGTAGAGGTCACCACCGTGGCCCACCACGGCGCTGGCGGAGCCGAAGTTGGGGAGGGTACCGCTGGCGGTCATGTTCTGGGCGCCGGCCGAGTCCTTGGCCGTTCCGAGGGCCGCATTGGCATCGGCGTCGTTGAACTGCCAGGTATGGGTGGGGGCGGTGAGGTTCTGGCTGGTCTGCGGGGTGAGGGTGGCGCCGTTGAAGAGGTAGGCGGTGGCATCCCCGTTGCTGCTCACGGCCCAGAGGTCCACGGTGCCGTTGCGGTCGATGTCCGCTGCCTGGAGCACGGGCTTGCTCGTTGCGTCCCAGCCGCTGGAGGCGACCTTCACAGGGATGACGGGGGTTCCCATCGGCAGGTCGAGAAGGTTCTGAGGGCTGTAGTAGTACAGCTGGCCGCCGACGTCATCGCGGGCGAAGAGCGCCGGTAGGCCGTTGATCAGTGTGCTCGCGACGGACCAGCCGGCCCAACTCCCGCTGCCGGCAGGGTTGGTGTCGGACAAATCGATCGCACTGGAAGTGCCGGTGAAGAGGGCGGCGGATCCGGAGGCGGCCTCCACCTGGAGGGAGCCGTCAAGGACGAGCAGCAGACCGGGGAATTGTCCCAGGGGATCGCCGTTGAGCGTGTTGTAGAGATTACCTGCGTTGGCGACGCTGCTTGCCTTGGAGCCGGAGCCGGAGGTGAACGCCTTGTCGAGAATGTCCGCCGCGGCGCCGGAGACAGGCGACAGGACGGATCCGTCACCGTTTCCGTTCAGGAGAGTGCCGGCACCGGTCTGGTGGTTGTAGGCGAGGACGTCGTTGAAACCACCGCCCGAGGCGAAGTGACCGACGACAGTCTGGAGACCGTTCCAGTCGCCAGGGCTTCCGTTGGTGTTGATCGCCGTGCCTCGCACCCCGATGTTGGTCGCGAGCGCGTTCAACGAATTGGCTGCGGTCCCTTGGGCAAGCCACAGACCAGCTGGCAGCGATGCCTGATTCCCGACGACCACGAGGTCGGCGTGGCCGGTGCCGGTGAGGTCGTTCTCCAGCGCAGTGGCCGGGGCAGTGGCATTGATCGGCTGTATCGCGGTGTCACCGATGTTGCCACCGGCCGAGAGCGCGGTAACTGTCAGGTTGTTGGCGCCACGCGTCGGTGTGACGGGAAAACCCGCTGCGGCCATGCTCGGGCTGACCGGGACCGGGGCCGCGCCGTTGAGTTGGTACAGGTAGCCCGAGGGAGCCGGGCCGGTGGCATTCGGGATGATATGGAACGTCGCCGGGGTCCCAACCGTGTAAACCGCAGGATTCGGGGGAACGATCTGCGGCTGGCCCGGGACGGTGGGGTCGAAGGTGAACCTGCAGGTCGCACTGGTGGGACTGTTCTGCGACCCGTCGCTGGTGAAGACGTTCCAGGAGAACGTGGTGGGAACGCCACCGGCTTTCTCGACCAGGGTCGCACGGTCGATGACCATGGAGGCCGTGGTGCCCGAGGTCGCGAACAGCGTCGAGGTGGTGGTGGACTTCAGCGCGGCACCGGTGGCTGTGTTGACGGCGGTGAACGCCACGCCGAGCACTCCCCCGTCGGGGTCGCTGACACCGGCGTAGAGGGTCACATCACCATTGCCTACGGCGGTGGGAGGGTTGGACGCGCAGGTGGTGCCGGGCGAGGTGGTCAGCGGGTTGGGCGTGGCGGGGGTGTGGTTGTAGGTGGTGGACATGAACATCGAGGAGGGCTGGAACTTCTTCCAGGCGTACTTGTCCGACTCGTCCGAGGCCCGCAGGCCGAGGTTGACCGTCGACCAGGAGCTGTCAGCCGCCTGCTGCATCAGGGATTTGGTGTTGAAGCCGACGGACGCGGCGGGGCAGCCGTCATAGCCGTTGGCGACGTTCCGGGTGTCGAGCCTGCTGTTCCAGCCCGGCTGGTTGTTCCACGTGGTGGAGGAGGAGATGACCGCTTGGTTGGTTGCCCCGACCGACCAGAGCTCCACATTTTTCGCATTGCAGGAAGGCGCCGTGGTCTCCGTCGCGTAGAACTGGGAGTCAATGACGGCGGCACCATAGATGCTGGGCGGCACCGACATCTGGGCGAATGCCCGACCGACGAAGAAAGGGGATTCCCAGCCGTTGTACCCGACGCGAAGGCCCGTGGCGTCCGAGGTGTGCAGGTAGTTGGTGGTAGGAAAGTGGGAGTTGACGTAGGTCCACTGCTGGACCGAGCCGCCGCCGGCGGAGTACGTCGGGTCGATGTAGAGCGGCCAGACGGTGTTCTGGCCGGACAGCAACGCCGGGTCCGGTGTGAGCGTGATGACGCTGTTTGCGTAGGTCGCCTTCAGCGGAGCCGTGTGAGCGGTGGCCCCAGGCTCCGCCGCACTTGAGCGGGCCGGGCTTCCGGAGTGCGCGTCGAGCAACTTGCCGGTGCGAGGTTCGGTGACGGTGGGCGCTGCGGTGTCGACGGCGGAGTCCCAGACGCCCTCGACAGGCGCGGGGGCGGAGAAGACCACCTTGCCGTGCGGGTCCTTGGCCACGATGTTGCCGGCCGCATCTGCGGCGAGGTCCACACCCGTCGTCCTCGTGGTGAACGCGAGCGACTTGAGGGCCGGGTTGGCCGCGGCGACCGCGTCCTTGACCACGAGGACCTCGGAGAAGCCGCCCTGCGGATCTGCGGTGACCTTCAGATCGACACCCGTCATCAGGCCGTACGTGGCCGTCGGCCCGTCGAGGGCCGGGGCGGGCAAGGCCTTGGCCAGTGAGTCCGGCAGCGTGACGGCGAGCGACCGACCACCGGTCTTCATGACGGCCAGTGACCCGCCACCCCCCTTCGAGAGGGTGAGGTCACTCGTGGTCAGGGCAGGTCCTATGGAGCCGTCGGCGCGCTTCAACAACGTGGCGTCCAGCGGCTTCCACCCGCCGTCCTTGAACTTGCGCACCGGAGTGAGCGCCTGGTTCAGGGTGAAGGTCCCATTGGGGTTGGCCGTGAGTTGGTCGGTCACCGTGGTAGCCGCGTCCACCGAGACGGCCTTACCGGTGGTGCGGGCCCGGGCGGAGGCCTGGTCGGCCGTCAGCGTGACTCCGGGAGCAGGCGACGGGGAGTCGGCTCGCGCGGCAGGTACAGCCAGAGCGCTGAGCGTCATCGCGGTCAGCGCCCCGGCGAGTCCCGCCGCGAGCGCGCGGGTCGGTGATGTAGGTGCTGGCACGGGAAGGAGTCCGCCTCTCGCTGTGAGTGTCGTCTTTCGGCTGCCTGCGGCAGCTTCGAGGGAAGAGTTGCACGTCAGATGCCATGCCTCGAAAGAGATTCCCCGCGCCACAACCGCTTCCCGAGGGCATAACTGACGCTATGTCGGAAATATGGCTCGAGAAATTGGTAAAGGTTTTGCCAAATGGGGACGGTGGCTCGGACTCGAGGTGGCTGCCCCACCGCCCTCCATGCGGCACAACCGAGCCTCAAGGTACTGAAGTCGTGCCAACTGGGCCTTCATGGGACATTGCTGGATCTATACCGAATTTGGGGCACGGCCTCCAGGTAAAGCTTTCATCAAAGCTGCAGGTGAAATGCCATCGCATGGTGATGCTCCGTCAGAGGGGTCTGCGATAGTCGGCTCACCGGCGGTGATCACGCCGGTGCTCCGTGCTGCCCACGCGCAGCTGACGACAGAGGTGCCCACGCGCCATGCGCATACCCGTCGACGACCGTCGACCACGCAGTCTCCGTAAATCGTCCTCCTCGACGCGCTCCTGGCTGCCCTTCATATCCGCCACAGCTCTGCTCTCGGCTCTGATGACAGCCCCTGCCTATGCCGTCCCCATGAGCGGAGGGTCGCTACCGCCGGCACCGTCCGCCAAGGCTGTCCAGGGAGTGCACAACCTCACTCTGAAGCCGAGTCAGGCACCCGGCGGCGAAGCCCGCAAGACCTATACGCCACGCGCCACTGTCTGGCCAAAGGCGGCCAGCGGCAGTGCGCACGTCGCCGCTCCCACGGCCGATGCCGACGGTGCGAAGCAGGACGTGAGCGGTACCCCGGTGTGGGTCCAGGCCGAGAAGTCCGCCGCCGGCAGCTACCAGGGGCCCGACGAGGTCGGCGTCAGTGTGCTGGACCGCCAGAAGTCGACCGACCTCGGAGTCTCCGGGGTGCTCTTCACCGTCAAGCCCACCTCGGCTGGGCAGGGCAGCGTCAGGGTGGGCGTCGACTACTCCGCCTTCGCAGAGGCCTACGGTGGTAATTACGCCTCCCGCCTCCACCTGGTCTCGCTGCCGGCTTGCGCTCTGACCACGCCGGAGGTCGCGGCGTGCCGGGTACAGACCCCGCTCGCCACCCAGCGGGATGCGAAGACGGCATCGCTCTCCGCCAAGGTCGATCTCGGCGCACCCACCGCCGCCAAGACCTCCGCCGCGGAGGACACCGGCCGGGCCGTTCCCGCCACCTGGTCCGGGGGGACGACGACCGCCCTCCAGGCCTCCACCGCAGGAGCACCGCAGGTGCTGGCCGCCACGGACTCCGCCGGCCAGGAAGGCGGTGCGACCGGCAACTACGCGGCCACCCCCCTCGCGCCGATCGGCAGCTGGACGGGAGGCGGCAACAGTGGTTCGTTCACCTATGCCTACGCCGTCGAGACCCCCGGCGCCTCGACGTCGCTGACGCCCAAGGTCTCGCTGGGCTACGACTCGGCCGCCGTGGACGGCAAGACCGCCTCCACCCAGGCCCAAGCCTCCTGGGTAGGCGACGGCTGGTCCACGCCGGACTCCTACATCGAACAGACCTTCACCTCCTGCGCCGACAAGCCGGAAGGCACCGCGTCACCGTCCGAGACCAATGACGAGTGCTACGCCGGCCCGATCCTGACCCTGTCGCTCAACGGCGCTTCCTCGGCCCTGGTCTGGGACGCGGCGAAGTCCGTGTGGAAGCCGGTCAACGACAACGGCGAGAAGATCACCCACGTCACCGGCTCCAACAACGGCACCGGCACCTACAACACCGACTACTGGACGGTCACCGACCGCTCGGGCACGGTGTACTCCTTCGGCCTCAATCAGGTGCCCGGCTGGGCCTCCGGCAAGCCGGTGACCAACTCGGTCGACTCCATGCCGGTGTACTCCTCGCACCCGGGCGACCCCTGCTACAACGCCGCAGGCTTCAGCTCGTCGGCATGCACCATGGCCTACAAGTGGCACCTGGACTACGCCAAGGATGTCCGTGGCGGGGCCATGTCCTACTGGTACACCCAGGACACCAACTTCTACGGCCAGAACAACGGCGCCACCAACACCAAGTACGTCCGGGACTCCTACCTGGCACGGATCGACTACGGCTTCCAGGACGGCGGGGCCTACGACACCGTTCCCGACCAGATCGCCTTCTCCACCGGGGCACGCTGCACCGCGGCGACCTGCGATCCGATCTCGGCGTCGAACGCGGGTACGCAGTACCCCGATGTGCCGTTCGACCTGATCTGCAACAGCGGAGCGGCCTGCACCTCGCACTCGCCGGCCTTCTTCTCCACCGTGCGTCTCAAGCAGATCGCCACGAGCCAGTACTCGGTCGCGGCGGGCAAGTACCTTCCGGTGGACACCTACGACCTGACGCAGTCCGAGCCACCGACCGGCGACGGAAACTCGCCCACCCTGTGGTTGGCCTCCGTCACCCGCACCGGTAGCGACAACACCGGCGGCGGCCCCAGCGGCCCGACCGCGCTACCGCCCACCGTCTTCGGTGGAACGACGATGCAGAACCGTGTCGACACGACCAACTTCCCGGGCATGTTCCGCTACCGACTCACGTCGATCACCAGCGAGCTCGGCGCGGTCACCGGCATCACCTACGGCCTGCCCAACCCCTGTACCCCCGCCTCCATCGCGTCCGCGGACCCGTCCACCAACACGGCTTCCTGCTACCCGGTGAGCTGGACGCCGCCGTTCTACAGTGCCCCGATCACCGACTGGTTCCAGAAGTACGCAGTGACCCAGGTCCTCGAAGCCGACCAGACCGGCGGGGAGACGCCCACGCCCAAGGCCCCCACCAAGGCCACCACCTACAGCTACGGCGGCGGCGCGGCCTGGCACTACGACGACAACGAGGTCGTCCAGCCGAAGTACCGCACCTGGGGCCAGTTCCGCGGCTACGCCAGCGTCGCCGTGCGTACCGGTGACGGCGCCAACGACCGCAAGACCCTGAACACCACCAGCTACTACCGCGGTATGGACGGTGACTACCTCACCCCCACCACCACCCGCACCGTGACCGTCACGGACTCCCAGGGCGGCACCCACGCCGACAGCGACAAGCTGTCCGGCAGCCAGCTGGAAGCCACCATCTACAAGGGCGACGGCGGCGCCGTCGAGAGCCTGACCATCTCGTCGTACTGGATCTCGCCGGCCACCGCCACGCGCAATCGCACCGGCCTGCCCGCGCTCAAGGCCACCGCGGTCAAGGACGCCGAGACCTACACACGGCAGGCCGTCACGTCCTCCGGCACCACCACCTGGCGGGTCGGCGAGACGAACAACAGCTACGTCGCGGACCCGGCCGATGTGAACTTCGGTCTCCCGACCACCTCGTACAGCCACACGGTGCCGGCTGTCGCCGCCTACGACCGGTGCACCACCTCCACCTACACGCCCGCGAACACCACCCTCAACCTGGTCGGCCTGGTGGCCTCCCAGGAGAGCGTGTCGGTGGCCTGCGACGGCTTCACCGAAGGCGCCGCCGCATCCGTCCCCGCCGGGTACAACACCCTGACCGCGCCGGTCGGGGTGAACCGCCCCGCGCAGGTGATCTCCGCGACCCGCACCTCCTACGACGACGCCACCTTCGACACCGTCTTCCCGCAGACCCAGCCGCCGTCGGTCGGCAACGCGACCATGGTGCGCACGGCCGTCGACCACACCGCAGGCGCCTACAGCTGGGTGACCAGCAAGCGCACCACCTACGACGCCTACGGGCGTCCCCTGATCGCCTACGACGGCAACGGCAACGCGACGACCACGGCCTACACGGTCGACGCCGTCGGTCTGACCACCGGTAGCAAGGTCACCAACGCCAAGAACCAGAGCGTCAGGACGACCCTGGCGCCGGCTCGCAAGCTCACCCTCACCGCGACCGACGCCAACGGCGTCACGGCGACGAGCCAGTCCGACGCACTCGGCCGGCTCACCGCCGTGTGGACCGACAACCGGTCCAGCCCGGCACCGGCCAACATCAAGTACTCCTACACCGTCTCCTCGATCCTGTCGGGTGTCACCACCAACAAGCTGAACGAGCAGCTCGGGTACGCGACCTCGGTGACGCTCTACGACTCGCTCGGACGGGTGCGGCAGACCCAGGCGCCGACCCCGCAGGGCGGCCGCCTGATCACCGAGTCGTTCTACGACTCACGGGGCTGGGTCCGCAAGGCGAACTCCGCCTACTGGGACTCCGCCTCCCTGCCCTCGCTGTCGATCGCCTCGGCGCAGGACTCGCAGATCCCCAACCAGCAGGTCACCACCTACGACGGCCTCGGCCGCGCGGTGCGGGTCGACTCCCTGAAGTACTCGACCGTGCAGGAGTCCACCACCACCGTCTACGGCGGTGACCGCACCACCGTGGTGCCGCCGGCCGGCGGCACCGTGAAGACCACCGTCACCGACCCGCTGGGCCGCGCCGTCGAACTGGACGACTACACCGCCCGCCCCACCCTCACCCCGCCGGCCGACACCTTCACCGGCACCTACACCCTCACCGGCGGCACCAACCAGCCCATCACCTACGGCTTCGACGGCCACGGCAAGCAGAACACCGTCACCGCCAACGGCTCCACCTGGACCACCGGCTACAACCTGCTCGGCCAGGTCACCACCAAGAACGACCCCGACGCCGGCACCAGCACCATGCAGTACGACACCGCCGGCAACCTGATCCAGTCCACCGACTCCCGCGGCAAGACCGTCAGCTCCACCTACGACACCCTCAACCGCAAGAGCGCCACCTACGCCGCGCCGGCCACCACACAGAACAGCGGCAACCAGCTCGCCTCCTGGGTCTACGACAACGACAACAACGCCGTCGCCTCGATGGGCTACCCCATCGGCCACACCACCACCACCACCTCCTACAACGGCGGCGCCGCCTACGTCACCCAATCCCTCGGGTTCAACAAGTTCGGCGAATCCCTCGGCGACACCGTCACCATCCCCTCCACCACCGAAGGCACCCAGCTCGGCAAGCCCTACACCTTCAAACACGACTACACCACCAACACCGGCCTGCCCTACAGCGACGTGTTCCCGCTCGGCGCCGGCCTGCCCGCCGAAACCGTCCTGCACTCCTACGCCACCGCCCTCGACCTGCCCAACGGCCTCGCCACCGGCAGCTACGGCTACGCACAGGGCACCACCTACGACGCCTACGGACGGGTCAACCAGACCACCCTCGGCGCCCCCGGCAACCTCGGCTACATCAGCAACACCTACGACGACCACACCGGCCACCTGACCGACCAACTCGTCTCCCGCGCCACCACCGGCGCACCCAGCGACGTCGACAAGCAGCACTACGACTACGACAAGGCCGGCAACACCACCCGCCAGACCTCCACCCGACTCGGCACCACGACCGAGACCCAGTGCTACACCTACGACCAGCTCGACCGCCTCACCCAGGCCTGGACCGCCACCGACTCCTGCGCCGCCACCCCCACACCCACCGCCCACACCACCGTCGGTGACGCCATCGCCGGCGCCGCTTACTGGACCGACTGGACCTTCGACCCGCTGGGCAACCGCACCAGCCAGACCGAACACTCCACCACCGGCGGCACCGACACCACCACCAACTACACCTACAACGCCGACGGCAAGAACCAACCCCACACCCTCACCAGCGCCACCGGCGGCACCACCCTCCACTACGACACCGCGGGCAACACCACCACCCGCACCACCACCGCCACCGGCTCCCAGACACTCACCTGGGACGACGCCGGCCGCCTCACCACCATCACCGGCGGCACCGCCGGCAACACCTCCTACGTCTACGGCGCCGACGGCCAGGTCCTCCTCCAGAAGGACACCTCCACCACCGGCACCATCGCCACCCTCTACCTGCCCGGCCAGCAGATCACCCTCAACACCGCCACCGGCGCCACCACCGGCACCCTCACCGCCACCCGCTACATCCCCCTCCCCGGCGGCGGCACCACCGTCCGCACCGGCACCGCCACCAACTACCGCTTCGAGATCACCGACCCCCACGGCACCGCCGGCCTCATCCTCGACAACACCTGCCAAAACCCCACCTGGCGCCAGTTCACCCCCTACGGAGCCCCCCGCGGCACCACCACCACCTGGCCCGACAACCGCGGCTTCCTCAACGCCCCCACCAACACAGGAACCGGCCTCACCACCCTCGGAGTCCGCCAGTACGACCCCACCACCGCCCGCTTCATCAGCCCCGACCCCCTCTTCGACCCCAACGACGCCCAACAACTCGGCGGCTACAACTACGCCGCCAGCAACCCCGTCGCCAAGAGCGACCCCACCGGGCTCTTCAGCATGTGCCTGGACGACTGCCACGGACGCGCCGACCCCGCCCGCACCGGCACCCGCACCGACGCCGGCAACGGCGGAACCGCCGAGTACACCGACCACGGACCCGTCGACAGCAACGGCTGCAGCCCGCACTGCGGAGCAGCGAAGACGGACAAGAAGAAGCGCGGCTTCTTGGACGGTGTCGTGGACACGGGCCTCGGACTGCTCGTAGGTGCCGCCAAGCCGATCGGCGATGCGGGCGGTTGCGTGACGGGCAGCATCCGGTCATGCAGTGAATTGGCAGCGCTGACGGATCCGTTCACAATCGCGGTGAACACCGGCACCGGCGTGGTCGCGATGGGCGAGGAACTCAAGAACGGCGAGTACGCCTACTTCGGCGGCCAGGTCACCACCATGGTGGCCGTCGGCTTGATCACCAAGAAGCTCACGCCCGTGCCCGCACCAGCTGCCGCAGCTGCAGCAGAAGCGGGAGAAGCAGGCGTCTTCCGGTCCATTCTGTCCAGGTTGAGAGGCGCGGCGCGGGGCGACGGCGGATGCAGCTTCTCCCCAGAAACCCCTGTCCTCATGGGCGACGGCACCACTAAGCCGATCGCAGATGTAGCTGTGGGCGACCAGGTCGAGGCCGCCGACCCCGACACGGCAGTCCCCAGCGGACCCCACACTGTCACCGCCACCTGGCTCAACAACGATGACGACCTCATCGACCTCACCGTCCAGCCCGAGGGCGGAACCAGCGAAACCATCCACACCAACGCAATTCACCCATTCTGGGACGAAAACAGCCACTCATTCGTCCCCGCCGGGAAGCTGACGGTGGGCCACAACCTGCTGACCGACAAGGGCGCGCACGTCCTCATCACCGCGGTCAGCACAAGACCCGGCTCCGCCTACCTCCACAACCTAACGATCAACCACCTCCACACGTACTATGTGCTGGCAGGGGCCACACCAGTCCTCGTTCATAACTGTGGAGAAGCTGGCGAAGCAGTAGAAGCAGCGAGCGAGGCGGCAACGCCTCAAACGCTTTACCACTACACTACTGAAGACAGCGTGAAGGCCATCAGGGAGAGTCAGGAAATGTTTCCTTCCCTGAAGGCCAATAATCCAAAGGATGCCCGATATGGCGATGGTCAATATTTGACTGACGTAGCGCCCGGCACGAAGACACTGGGGCAGCTTTCAGCGGCATTCCTTCGGGTCCCTTGGGCTGGCCGGAAGTTTACGCACTACATCGAGATCGATGTGACGGGCCTCAATGTGGTCCAAGGGCGGCCAGGTGTGTTTGTGATCCCAAACAGTGGGAACCTGGACCTGACCGGGCGCATCGTGGGATCAGGAGCAAATTAGTCACGATGGAATACGTAAAGGTCGAATGGGCTCATGAATTCGAGGATGAGCCGGTGATGTATCTCAGCGAGATCGCGGAGGACCGGTACGAAACTCGGAAGGTCCAGATCTACCGCAGTGGGCGAATTGAGTGGGCGGATGAGGCTCATGAGACCGCCACGGCGGGCCTCTCGGAGGTTCCATTTCCGCCGCTGGAGGAGATTGATTCTCAGCCGGAGTTCACCGCTTCGCTTATCGAGGAAAGCGACTTCGAGTCGGCCTGGAATCGCGCAAAGATGATCGGATAATAAGCACCAAGGGGCCCCGTTGGACAGTAGTCCGGCGGGGCCCCTTGGTGCTCTGACGGCAGTAGTTGACGGCAACGTCAGTGGACGGGTGCTGCACAAAGTGGTGGTTCGTCGCCGTCGTCGGGCCGAGTGGCGGGCTCGGCAGGGTGGCGGAGGGCGTTGCTGAGGAGGTCGATGGCGTCGCGCTGGAGGCGGAGGCGGACGTGGGCGTACACGGTGGCGGTCACACCGATGTGGGCGTGGCCGAGGAGCTCTTTGATGACGACGAGTTCGACGCCCTGTTCGAGGAGGAGAGTGGCCGCCGAGTGGCGGAAGTCGTGGAAGCGGATGCGGCGGAGCCTGGCCCGACGGAGCAGGGTGTTGAAGTGCCGGGTGAGGGTGGCTCCCTCGATCGGGGAGCCGTCGGGCCGGGTGAAGACGGAGCCGCTGTCCTTCCAGCCCGTTCCCGCAGCCTCGCGTTCTTGGCTCTGCTGGTTCCGGTGCTGTTCGAGGGAGCGCAGGCACTCGGTGGGCAGGGCGATGCGGCGTTCGGAGCTCTGGGTCTTGGTGGGTAGGGCGGTCAGGCCGCTGGAGTTGGTGCGTTGGAGGGTGCGACGGATGCTGGCGGCTCCGCCGGCTAGGTCGAGGTCTTCCCAGCGCAGGCCGAGGAGTTCGCCCTTGCGCAGTCCGGTGCGCAGGGCGAGTTCGAACAGTGCGCTCAGCCGGTGCCTGTCGGTGGCGGTCAGGAACTCGCGTGCCTCTTTGACGGTGAGGGGTTCGAAGCGGCGGGGGCGGGGTGTGCCCATGCGGACGTTGCGAGCGACGTTGCGGGGGATCTCCTCTTCGCGGACGGCATGCTCCAGGGCGGATTTGAGCACGGAGTGCACGTAGGCCAGGGTCAGCGGGGACAGCCGCTTGGAGCAGCACTTCCCGACCGCGCAGCACTGCGGCTGGTCGCGGGCGGTGTCGAGGCCGCGTGTGCAGCACTGGCAGGTCATGCGGAGCTGGTCAAGCCAGGTGCGGACGTCCTTGGCGGTGAGCTTGGCGAGCTTCTTCTGGCCGAGGCCGGGGATGAGGTAGAGGCGGGTGACGGCGGTGTAGCGGGTGTGGGTGTTCTCGCGGAGCCGGTGGACGGCGACGGTCTCCAGCCAGTAGGTGAGGAACGCTGCGACGCTGCCCTGCGCAGAGACCACGGGGAGGCCGCGGTTGCTTGCCGCGATTTTCTCGGTGAGCTTGGCGAGTGTTTCCTTGCGAGTGGTTCCGTAGACGCGGACGCGCTTGCTGGTGTTGCCGGGAGCGAGGACGTAGCCCGCGGCTTCCCAGCGGCCATCCTTTCGCTGGTAGACGGTTCCGTCGCCGTTGGCGCGGCTGCGACGGGAGGCCGGAGTGTCGCGGGGTGGGGTCATCAGGCTGCTTCCTGTTCGAGTCGGGTGCGGATGAAGTCGTTGAGGGCGTTGGCGGGGATGCGGCGGGCGCGGCCGAGGGTGACGGAGGCGAGCTGCCGGGTGCGGAGGAGGTCGTAGACGGCGGAGCGGCCGAGCTGGAGGCTGGCCATGACCTGGGGGACCGTCAGGAGGTCCTCGCCCGCACGTGGCCCCGGGCGCGTGGTCATCAGCAGCCGCCCTCTGCTGTGAACTGCCGCTCCAGTTCTCTGCGGTGCCAGACGGTGGCGGCGAGGAGTTGCGCGCCGGGGCTGTAGCCCGAGCCGTGGTAGGCCCAGTGGCCGATGACGAGGGTCGTGCTCGGGTCGAGGTCGGGCAGGCCGGCGTGTGCACGGGCCTGTTCGGTGCGCCAGGCGCGGCGGGCGGCGCGCAGCGCGCTGAGGGTGACGGAGTAGCAGCGGGACTTGGTGGAGAAGTGGCCTCGGAAGCCGAGCATGTGCGCCCACTTCCAGAGCTTGAGCGCTTCGAACTCCGGGCGCTTGCCCAGTTCCCAGCAGGTGCGGATCATCTGCCGCACGTGGCGTTCGACGGCGAGGCGGGGAAGTGGCCGGGCCTGTCCGGTGCCGCCGCAGGCGGTGCACGTGAGCGGGGTTCCGTGGCCGGTCAAGGTCATGCCGCGTCCCTGGCATGGGCGGCAGAACAGCGCGCGGTCGAGAGCACCGGATGAGTCGGCGGACTTGGTGGCGTACTTGGCCACGTAGGCGGCGACCGCGTGATCGGTCAGCTCGGTGTCGGTGCCGAAGGCGGCGATCTCGCGCACGTCGAGCTGTTCGCCCCAGGCGAGTTCGCGTTCTCCGACCGCGTCCGAGACGACGCTGACCGAGACGCGGGCGGCGGCCCGGATGGCGTCGGCGAGCATGGTCACGGTGGCGGACGGGGGCGGGGGCTGGGTGCTTCCGTCCGGGCCGTCGAGGCGGATCACGGCGTGGAAGTGGACCAGGCCGCGCTTCTGGTACTCGGCGACCTTGGCGAAGGAGACGCGCAGCACCGCGCGGGCCGCCTTCTGCGTGAGTCCGAGCCGGGCTGCGATCTCACGGCGCAGGTAGATCGTGAACCGCGCCCACAGGGCTCCGGCGTGGGCGTTGAACAGCACCGCGCCCGGGTAGTCGTAGGTCTTCGGGTCCAGCGGCGTGCCGAGCAGCGCTTCCGCGGGTTCGTGGCGCTTGCCGCAGCGGCAGGGCCGCAGGACGCCGCCCGCGTCGGTGGGGCGGTTGTGGACGGGGCCGAAGGACGGCGCGGTGAGCGTGGCGCACACGCGGGGGTGGGTGCGGACGGTGTCCGGCACGCTCTTGCCGCCGTTCAGGCCCGCCCGGATCAGTTGGAACGTGTCGGCGGCGTAAACGCGGGAGCAGGCCGGGCAGCGCGAGGCGCGGCGGTTGCCGCAGGCCGTCAGCAGGCTGCCCGTGGGCTCGTCGGCCGTGGTGTAGGAGCGCAGTACCTCGCCGGTTGCCGTGTCGATGGTGGTGGTCTGGCCGAGCAGGCGGACGGGTTCTGTGCAGCCGCCGAGGCGGTCGATCTGCTGGTGTGCGCGGTCGAAGTCGGGCTGGTTGACCAGGTGGATCAGGTCCCGCAGGGCGGGGCTTGCCACGTGGCGCAGGTCCAGGGTGACCATGTCGGGGCATGTCCCTTCTGTCGGGTGGGAAGGCCCCGAGCAGCAACCAGCCATTCAGGAAGGCGTGTTGGTGCTGCTCGGGGCATGGGAAGCCGAGCCCGGTCGGCGGGGTCGGTCAGGTGGGGAAGGGGCCGGCGGGGCTCAGGCGGAGAGCTGAGCGTGTGCGGCGGTGGCCAGCGGCAGCGTGACGCCCAGGCGGGCCTTCAGCTGACCGGGCGTGATGTGCTCGCCCTGTTCGGCGTGATGCGTCTCGGCGATGCGCCGGGCAGCGATCAGCAGGGCCTCAGGGACGGCCGGGAGCGCGGCGGTCGCGGTCCTCTTGGCCGGCACGGGAGCAGGCACGGGCTCAGCGGTGACGACCACAGCCGGGGCAGGCGCCGGCCCGGAGGGCGGTGCAAGGATGGGTTCCGGTGCGGGGTCGAGTGATGCGATCGGATCCGGCAGGTGGTCTACGGCCGGAACCGGGACGGGGGCCTGTGCCGGGTTCGGGGCGCTCAGGGTGTGGAAGTGGCGGAGGAACTGCGGGCCGACCTGGCCCCAGCCGAGCAGCAGCAGCGGGGCGACCGCATCGACGGCGGCACGGCCGTAGTGTCCGGCTACCACGGGCTCGGCGACGTTCAGGGCCAGGGTCAGCAGGCCGCACAGGTGCATCAGCCGTGTCGCGGCGGTCAGTTCGTCCTGTGGGACGCCGCGCAGGGACAGCAGGCGCAGACCGACGAGGAGCCCGATCACGGACAGGTCAACCATGGGGGCGATCAGCGGCGCGACCGGGTGGGGCACCCCTAGGCGCAGGGCCAGTGCCCAGACGTTGCCGAAGGAGAACACGAACGCCAGCAGGGCGATGACCGCCATGACCACGGTCACGGTGAGCTGTGTGAGGCGATCCTCGGCCATCAGGCCAACTCTCCTTTCTTGATAGCGAGTTACATGGGTCGTCAGGCCGCTTCGGTCATCAGCGTGTCGGCGTCGTCGTCCATGAAGGCGGGCTTCCAGTCGACCGGACCCGGGTAGACGTCGAGATACGCGGCCGGGTCCTCGGCAAGGTGGGCGGTGTCGTCGGCGATCCGGGCCGCGTCGGCGTCGGCTACGTACGGGGTGCGCACGCGGGTGAAGCCCGGACGGCCCTGCACCCCCATCGAGGCCACCCCGACATAGGCCGGGTCCTGGAGGTTGACCGGGTTCGCGTCCGGCCAGTTGCGGATGTCGTCCCCGAGCGCGGCCACGGAGGCTTCCGCCGTCTTCTGCGCGAAGGACAGCCCCAGCGGGCACACGTCCCGGATGAACGTCGGGATCGCGTCGCCGGTCGCTTTCTGGGTGGCCAGGATGACCATGATCCCGACGCTGCGGCCCTTCTTCACCAGGTCCTCAACCAGCCGGGCGTTCTCCGCCGACAGGGCCGCCAGCTTCTTCGTCTCGGCGTCGTTGCCCTTGTACTCGCGGAAGTAGGTGTGCGCTTCGTCGATGATCAGGACCGTCAGCGGCCAGATGCGGGACGGCCCGACGTGCCACATGTTCTTCACGCCCAGGACGGTGCGGATGGACGAGGAGCGGCCCCGTCGCAGCTTCACCATGCGCTTGAACAGCGCGTTGGCTTCCGCCAGGTCGTCACCCGCGAAGGCGAACAGGCGGGGCGTCAGATCGGCGTAGTCCCCTTCGTAGGCGGTGGAGACCTTGCCGTCCGCCACGGCGAACTGAACCGCGCTGGAGGGGGCGAGGTCGCAGATGAGCTTGTTGATCAACGAGGTCTTGCCGAAGCCGGGCAGGCCGGCGACGGTCACGCCGGGAACGTTCGCCAGCGGCAGGCTGACGTCGTCGGCGTACTCGTCCAGCCCAAGCCCCCACGTATCCAGGCTCCTGGGCACCGTGCCCGTGGGGACGTGCTTGGTCGCCGTGATGAGCGGGTCCAGGCGCACGGCCCGGATCACCACCCGCCCGGGACCGTCCGGCAGGACGGACACCCGCGTGCAGCGCCAGGCGTCGGCGAGGAAGCGCGCCGACCGCTGAAACTCCTCCAGCCCCACCTTGGGCAGGCATTTGGCCCGCACCACCACCCCGAACCGGTCCGGCTTGACCTTGATCCGAGGGACCAGAACCCGGGGCGTGGGTGTCTCATCCTCGCGGCTGACCAGTTCGGCGAGGAACGTCGGCGTCTTGTCGGTCACCGACAGGCCCGCCATCTTGGCCAGCCGCTCCCACCCGAACCGGATACGCACCCCCTGCCGGATGCTCGCCCGAGTCTCACGATCGACCCGCAGGTAGCGGACCACGCTCACCATGGCCCACAGGGCCGCCAGGGCGAGGAGCGCCCCGATCGCGGCCGGGGCGACCTCGTTCACGTCCTTCACTTCACGCCTTCCACGTCGTAGATGAACCCGAGGGCGAACCGGCCGTTGGCGCGGTCGGAACGGGCAGCGGGTGCGCCGACGTCTCTACAGTGCAGATCACTTGACCGTGTCCAGGCGGCCCGCCCGGTAGGCGATGCCCTCCGAGAGCTGGCCGTTGAAGAGTCGGGCCCACGGGGTGGCGAACAGGTCCACCGGCCGCACCATGACGCCCGGCTTGAGCCCGTCGGGAAGACCGGACTGGGGGACGGTGAGCTTCATGATCTCCGCGCGGCCCTCCTCCATGAGCATCACCGTGACCGTGAACAGGTGCTCGCCCGTCTCGCGGTCGGTGGCGATCTCTCCGGTCTGCGGGTCCTTGATCTTCGGTGTGGCGTCGGTGCCCGTCATGCAGACGGCAGAAGGCAGCAGTCCGACGCGAATCCTGGTCATAGCCATGGCAGTTCCCTCGTTCGGAGGTCGCTTGTTCGACCTGCCAGAACCCTAGCCGCACAACTGAAACAAGCGTAACAAGCAATACACATGGAACATGCACTGGTATCGATACAGTCGAGACAAGTCCCCCGCTTGTGTGTCATCTGTGCTAGGGGCCGCTACCCTCGGAGGCATGACGCTGCCGTTTGAAGAGGACTCCCGGCCCCCGTATATGCAGGCCGCCGCTGCCCTGCGCGCCGAGATCCTTGAAGGCCGGCTGGCCCCCGGGGACAAGCTCCCGACGGCGCGCGAGCTGCAAGACAAGTACAGGCTCGCCAGCTCGACCATCCAGAGCGCCCTACGCGTGCTCAAGGACGAAGGGCTGATCTACTCCGTTCAGAGCCGGGGCAGCTACGTCCGGCAGCGAGCGGGCTCAAAAGCCAAGCCTGGTATCGAAGTTGTCAAGAGAAGGTCGGTCGTTGTCGAGGCCATGAGCGACGCCATGGATGACTTCATGCAGACTCTGGGCTTCAGTCAGGAGTTCATTCACGCCGGGCGCCCGGAGCGGTCCTATCTCGTCCAAGGGCAGCCTGGCCCAACCTCCCAGAATCCTGTGGAGGCCGTAGGGGAGAAGGCGACCTCTGAGCAGACGACGGCCGAGCGGATCAAGGAACTGACCGAGGACGAGCTGACTCAGCAGGCGGTTGCCCTGATCGGCGAACTCCGGCGCCTTGAGGAGATCTACCAGAAGGCCCAGGACACGGCCCGCCTGCTCGCAGAGGAGCTGTTCCATCGGCGGGAGGCTCGGGAGCACCAGACCGAAGAGCCGCACACGCCTCAGTGAGGGCTCCCACCGCCCGCCAGGACCTCAGCTCTACCTTCACCGGACGACTGGGGGCACTGGATTCCGAGAAGGTGCCAGCCGCGCGCAGCAGCTCCAGGCGTATCCGCGGTGGCGAGGAAGACTGGCAGAGCCGGTAGAGCCGGAGCTGTTCAGAGTTTCTTTACTGGATCAAGGCGGCCCGCTGTCGCCGGGCCGCGCGCGCTCCGGCCCGGCGGGGCCGCCGCCCGCTCCTGTCTCCGCCCCGCTCAGCGGCGCCCCCGCCCGTCCGGGCGCGCAACACCAGCGAGAGCAACGCAGTCCGCAGAGCTCTACCTCACCCCAGGCCCTCCCTCCGAGGGACCAGGGGGCCGAGGACTGGTGCGGCGCCGTCGTGGTGAGAGGTTGCGGGTCGTGCCCCTCGCCGGCCGGTCCCCGGAGGCGTGCCAGGAACCCCCGGGGACCGCCAAGGCCGAGCGCAAGCGTCACCTGGTGAGCCTTGGCGGCCCCCGGAGAACCCTGGTCCGGCGAAGCGGCCCGACCGACGAGGGACCCGTCCCGCTCAGGCCCGCAGCCTGCCGGAGGCTCCGGCGCCGCGCGTGGCGGTGAGTCACCATCTCGGGTGGGTATCTGCCCGGAGAGCCCGGTCAGTTCGCCCATCAGGCGTACCGTGGCGCTGGAGGTGGTGAGCTGATGACGATGGAACTCGCGGACAACGTACGGAAGTACCGGCGCCGCTCCGGGATGAGCCAGGAGGAGCTTGCCCACGCGGCGGGCCTGTCCCCGGCGACCGTCCGGAAGGTCGAGCAGGGCGGAACGGTCCGCATGGAGACGCTGCACGCGCTGGCCCGTGCTCTGGGCATCCCCACGGCGGCACTCGTCGCGTCCGACGCACCGGAGCCCGTGGGACGGGCGGAGGAGCCGAACCGGCTCAACCTCATCCAGCTTCGCGCCGCGCTCACCCCGGCGGTGGGGCTTGTGGACCAGGACGCCGAGGCCGTGGGCGAGGAACCGAACCTGCGTGCCTACGGGCGGACGGTTCGGGACGCGCGGGTGCTGTACTTCTCCGACAGCTACAAGAGCGTCGCCGCCCAACTGCCTGGCCTGTTGCGGGATGCCGCGCGCGCCGTCGCCTACTACGACAGTGGCGAAGAGCACCGGCAGGCTCTGCTCGCCCGCGCGGAGGCGTTGCGCCTGGCCGGCACGTATCTCACGCAGGTGAGGCAGTACGACATCGCCTACACGGCGTTGCGAGGAGCCATCGCGGACGCGCGGGAGGGCGGGGACCTGCTCGCGGCCGGTTCCGGAGTCGGCTGCATGTGCTGGCTGCTGGTGCGGCAGGGCCGGCTGGAGGAGGCGGAGCGGATCGCCACCCAGAGCATGGACGTGGTGGAGCCGAAGATCACCGGCGCCGAGCCGGACCACTACGCGGTGTGGGGAGGGCTGGCCATGGAGGCCGCCGCCGCGGCGGCACGCAACAA
This sequence comes from Kitasatospora sp. NPDC049258, assembly GCF_040678895.1. Taxonomy (NCBI): domain Bacteria; kingdom Bacillati; phylum Actinomycetota; class Actinomycetes; order Kitasatosporales; family Streptomycetaceae; genus Kitasatospora; species Kitasatospora sp. NPDC049258. The sequence goes on along the minus strand of NZ_JBFAQT010000001.1, from coordinate 376,156 downwards.
CCGCCCGGACGAGGCCAAGGAGTACCGCAAGGCGGCACGGGTGGCGGCAACCGCCGTCGGCACGGCGCACCGCAACGTCTCCCGACACTGGTCCGTCTTCGGACCGGTGACCGCCGCCATCAAGGCACTCGAAGACTCCATGGTCGTCGGCGACGCCCGCGCCGTGGTGCGCAAGGCGGGCGAAGAGGTCGAGCTGTCGCCGAAGGCGTGGAAGCGACTGGGCAGGCCCAGCACGAACGACGGGAACCGCTTCACCCTGGACATGGCGCGCGCCCACACGCGAACCGGAGACCTTTCGGCGGCCATGGACGAGCTGACCCGCGCTCGCGAGGCCGCCCCCGAGTGGCTGAGGCACCAGAACTCGGCGGCCGAGACCATGCAGGAGATCCTGAGCAAGCGCAAGCGCACCCTGACCAGCGACATGCGCGAGATGGCCGCCCACCTGGGCGTCGTCGGATAGGCGCTACGCAGCGTGGCAGTTCGCGAACCTTGCGCTGCTATCTGCCCTACTGGGTACGTGGATTGACGTGTAGTCAGGTCGTTACGGTCGCCGTGTCCTGTTCCAGTGACCGAGGCCGGAGATCCACTGTGGGTATGCCGAGGAGCGACGCGGACCGCCTGCGTCGCAGGGAGTTGCACGAAGCGGCGTCGGGCATGGCGGGACCCCGCCTGCTGCCATGGACCACCGAGGACGGGCGCCCCTGCTACCTGAGCACCGACGGCAAGGGCTACATCTCGACGCTCGCCGACGGCATCGAAACCGTGCAGCTCGGCATGGGCCAGGAGCTGCTGGAGTACGCCCGGGGCATCCTGGCCCCCGGAGCCAAAGCGCAGTCGGCCATCGAGTACCGCTGGCTCGCCCGCCGGCTGACCGAGGCCCTGTCGGACGCGCTCAGGGTCGCCGATTCGCGCGGAGAGCGCATCCCAGCGCCACGGGAGGAGGCGGCCGACGAGGGTGAACCTGCGAACGCCAGCCCCCTTGATGGGCACGGGGAAGACTGATGGGCAAGGCCACCCGCTACCGCTTCCGCGAGTACCACGTGACCACCGCGACCGACCCCATGGCACTGCCGACCTTCGAAGCCGTGTGCGTCACCGGCGAAGAACGGGACTGCGCTGCCGCGTCCGGCGAGCTGCACACCCCCGATGAGCTGACGCGCTGGATCGCCGGCCACTGCGCGCAGACCGGCCACCAGTCGTACGAGCAGACCACGCGCACCATCGTCCGCGCCGAGCCCGGAGCTTGGCAGTAGGATCACGCGCGCGGCCGACGACAGCACTACTGGTCTATACCTCTGACGGCAGTGGCGACGGCAACAACCACGGACTTCGGCGCACATCCATGGACACCGACGGACCGTCAAACCGCCGCTGACCTGCGAAAAAGCAGGTGGAGAGGGGCCGCGTAGCACACGTACTATGTGCTGGCGGGGGCCACGCCGGTACTGGTTCACAATTGCGGGGAGCCTTACGACGAGGTTGCGGCTGGCCTTGGAAGTCACATCACAACGGGTCAGGTTGTTGACGCCGCCGGAACCAAGATCGGCGCGCCAGTGATGAGTGGAGAGACTGGATCCTGGAGGGAGATTGCGGACTTCCTTGCGGATTCCCCTAATATCACAAACCCCCGTAGTGGACCGCATGCCGCAGCCACGCATGTTGAGGCAAAGATCGCATGGGCGATGAGGGGTCGCCCCGAAGTGACAAGCGCGGATGTGGTGATCAATAACCCCAAGGGTGTGTGCCCCGTTCCATTTGGATGCACGGCAGCGGTCCCGGCGATTCTGCGGAGCGGTCAGACCATGCGAGTATTCTATCCAGGGGCAACCGAGCCGGTGATCCTTAGAGGGGTTGGTTAGACTTGATTCTCAATGCCATGATCAATCGCAAGTGGCACTACGCCGAGACGTGGCCTGAGATGGCACTTCTGATCGATGAGGCCATCAAGAACCTCGAATCGGAGAGCAATTCCCCGTACTACAGCCCGGGGGATGATGCACGTTTCATGTTTTCCGACAGGCGTTACGCCGGTGGCACTGACGCGCCAAACAACTTTCTCCATGTCGCAGTCAACTCATTGACTGGCTTTGGGGCCCTAATCTGGTTCGTCAGTGACGATCACCCGGTTAGGGGTGGGGTGTTTGACCATGTCTGGGTATCGGACAATCTGAACCCGCCGAGCTTTGACCCGCGAGTTGTATCCGATCCGGGTGAACCAAGGTTCCACGACCCGAGAAGCTGCCTGCCGATCTCCGAGGTGTGCGTAGCTCTTGAAGAGTTCAGTCGGACGGGCACGGGAAACCGTCCAGAGTGTATTCACTGGGTTCGCGGATACATGAACGGATATCGTCTCCCCGAAGGTGAGTAGCAAATAGAAGTGGCCCCACCGGATTGTTTCCGGTGGGGCCACTTGGCGTCTTGACGGCAGTAGTTGACGGCAACGTCAGCGGACGGGTGCTGCACAAAGCGGTGGCTCGTCGCCGTCGTCGGGGTCGGTGGCGGCCTCGGAGGGCTTGCCGAGGGTGCGGCCGAGGAGGTCGATGGCGTCGTGCTGGAGGCGGAGCCGGACGTGTGCGTAGACGGTGGCAGTGACGCCAATGTGGGCGTGACCGAGGAGTTCCTTGATGACAACGAGTTCGACGCCCTGTTCGAGCAGGAGGGTCGCAGTCGAGTGCCTCAGGTCGTGGAATCGGATCTGCCGGAGGTGAGCACGGCGGAGCAGGGCCTTGAAGTGGCGGGTGAGGGTGGCCGGCTCAATGGGGTGACCGTCGGGCCGGGTGAAGACGTGGCCGTTTTCCACCCAGCCCGCGCCGGCCTTCTCCTTCTCCTGGGCCTGCTGCTTGCGGTGGGCGCGGAGTGGGAGCAGACAGGGGGCCGGGAGGGCGATGCGGCGCTCGGAGCTGACTGTCTTGGTGGGGAGGGTGGTCAAACCGCCGGTGCGGGTGCGCTGGAGGGTGCGGCGGATGCTTGCGGTGCCGCTGCCGTGGTCGAGGTCTTCCCAGCGAAGGCCGAGGAGTTCGCCCTTGCGGAGTCCGGTGCGGAGGGCGAGTTCGAACAGCGCGTGCAGGCGGTGGCCCTGGGCGACGGTGAGGAAGGTCCGGGCCTCATCGGCGGTGAGGGGTTCGAAGCGGCGCGGTCGGGGTGTGCCGGTGCGGACGTTGCGGGCAACATTGCGCGGGATCTCCTCCTCCCGGACGGCGTGCTCCAGGGCAGACTTCAGCACGGAGTGGATGTAGGCGAGGGTCAGCGGAGAGACGTCGGCGAGCAGGGTCACGGTGGCGGACGGTGGTGGGGGCTGGGAGCTGCCGTCCGGGCCGTCGAGGCGGATCACGGTGTGGAAGTGGACCAGGCCGCGTCAGGCCGAGCCTGGCGGCGATCTCACGGCGCAGGTAGATCGTGAAACGCGCCCACAAGGCTCCGGCGTGGGCGTTGAACAGCACCGCGCCCGCGTAGTCGTAGGTCTTCGGGTCCAGCGGGGTGCCGAGCAGCGCGTCCGCGGGCTCGTGGCGCTTGGCGACACGGCCGGAGGGCACCGCCGGCATCGGCGGGCTGGTTGTGGACAGAGCGGTGAGGGGGCTCGCTCGCTCCATACAGCCGACTGCGAAGGCGCAGATCCAAAGTCTGCCCACGGGCGGATTGGCCAGTGCCTGCCGAGAATCCGCCGAGTCGTCGACGAGTTTCTTCCACAACCCCGTTGACGGTCAGTCGATGCCCAGGGGCCCGATGCCCAGGTCGGTGCGCATGAGGTCGCGCATGTGGGCCATGGCCGTGCGGCGGGCGGCGAGGAGGGGGGCGTCGGTCGGGGAGCCGACCGGGGCGCCGGTGGCGTAGGCGTCGCGGAGGTGGCGCAGGGAGTGGAAGGCGTCGTTGGCGGCCGCGACCACGGCGGGTGGGCCGACCAGCCAGAGGCGTTCGCTGGCGGTGTAGAGGCCGGTGGCGCGGAAGGCCTCGCGGACGGCGGTGTCCCGGGCCGCGTCGGAGAGGTAGTCGCCGAGGGCGACCGCGCGGATCTCCTCGCCCGCCGCCTTGAGGGCGGAGACGTACGCCGTGTACGCCTCGCGCCGGACCTCCAGGGTGTGCCGGGCCTCCTCGCGGCGCCAGCGGTTGCGGTCGGCGAAGAGGGTGGCGGCGATGCCGATCGCGGCGCCGGCGAGGGTGGAGAGCAGGGGCATCCAGTCCATGCCGTGCAGCCTGGCCGAAGCCGCGCCGACGCGCCAGGGTCGGCCCGTGACCGGGAAGGTGGGCGGTGGCGGAGGCCGGTCAGGCGGTGGCGGCGGACGGGCCGGCGCTGTCGCCGAACTGGCCAGGCCAGGGCTCCGACGGGCAGACGAAGGTGCCGGTGACCATGAGGGGCTCCGGTGGCGCGTCGGGGTCGAGCACGGGGGTGAGGTCGATCACGACGTGCTTCAGCACGAACGTCTCGCCGTTGCGGGCGATGCTGCCCGGGAGTTGACCGGGCCGGCTGTCGCCGCTGCGCGCCTTGTCACCCGTGCCGGTTGACAGGTACACCCGCCGGTTCGGAGTCTCCGTGCCGGTGACCGAGAAGGTGAGTTTCTCGTGCCCTTCCGCCGGCTTCGTCACGACGTACAGCGTGGTGTCGCCGGTGGGACCGGGGCGGCATCCGATCCTGTCGACGGCGTAGGTGACGTCCGGTGTGCCGGAGACGACGAGGGTGTTGAGCGCCTGGGTCGGGGTGCCGGCGGTCGCGGTCGTGGCGCCGGAGCCCGTGCAGCCGGTGGCAAGTGCAGACAGGAAGGCAAGAGTTGCGGGGCCGGCCCAGCACTTGGTCGATCGCATGGGCGGACGTTACATGATCGCGGGCTCGCGCCGCTGATGGATTCTCGTCGGTCAGTCGGTGGCCCGGAGGTAGGCGGCCGTGAGTTCGCGGAGGCGGGTGGCGGGGAAGGACGGGCCGTGGCCCGGGTGGATCAGGGCGATGTCGAGGTCGGCGAGGAGTTGCAGGCTGCGGCGGTAGGTGGGGATGTCGGATTCCGGGAGGTCGTCGATCAGGTCGCCGTCGTAGATCACGTCGCCGGAGTAGAGCTCGCCGGTGTGTTCGTCCAGCAGGGCGAGGCAGCCCGGGGTGTGGCCCGGGAGGTGGAGGACGGTGAGGGAGCGGTCGCCCAGGTCGATGCGGTCGCCGTCGTGGAGGTGCTGGGTCAGGGTGATCGGCCCGATCCGGTAGGTGGCCGGGTCGTAGTCGGGGTACGGCAGGGCCTTGAGCAGCAGTTCGGGCAGCGGCGCGCCATCGGCGGGGATGCCCAGCTGCCGGGAGAGCTCCGCACCGTAGAGGCTGGCCGGGACGCCCCGCCCCAGCAGCTCCGCGGCGGCCGCGTGGGCGGCCCGTGAGCGGAACTCGGGCGCCCCGCCGACGTGGTCCAGGTGCGCATGGGTGAGCACCAGCAGCGGATCCCGCGCGAAGAGTTGCGGCAGCGCCGCCCGCAGCGGGACGACCCCCAGCCCCGCGTCCACCACCAGGTCGCGGTCCGCCCCGCGCAGCCACCACACGTTCGCCGACAGCAGCGCGCGGACCTTCGGCTCGGTGATCCGGACGACCCCGCCCGCGCTCTCGCGCTGCTCGTACCAGTGCCCCATGCGGACCAGTCTGCCAGGGCGGGCGAAGATCGGGGCCAGGGGGAGGAAGCGGTTCTCCCGCCGGCTGGGCTCTGGAGGGGTGAGGAGGTGCTCATGGGAGAACCGAAGAACGGCTGGGACGGGGAGTTCCAGGAATTCATGGTCGGCGCCTGGCCGCGGCTGCTGCGGACCGCCTACCTGCTGGCGGGGGATCAGCACGCGGCCGAGGACCTGGTCCAGTCGGCGTTCGAGCGGGCCTTCGCGGCCTGGGGCCGGGTCCGGCGGGCCGAGGACCGGTACGCCTACGTGCGGCAGATCCTGGTGAACCAGCACGCCCGCCGCTTCCGGCGCCGACCACCGGAGTTGCTGGTGGACGCCGTGCCGGAGGCGCACAGCCCGGAGGACGGCTTCGCCCGCTCCGACGAGCGGGCCGCCTTGGTGGCGGCGCTGGCCACGCTGCCGCCGCGCCAGCGTCAAGCGGTGGTGCTGCGCCACTGGGAGGACCTGAGCGACAGCCAGGCCGCCGCGGCGATGGGCTGCTCGGTCGGGGCGGTGCGCAGCCAGGCGGCGAAGGGGATCGCGCGGCTGCGGGAAGCAGCGGCGCCGAAGGAGTCCAAGGTCATGACCCACATCGGAGGTGCAGTGTGAACACGGACCCGACGAACACGGACGCGACGAACGCGAGCGGACCGCAGACCGACTGGGTCGGCCTGGGGCTGGCGCAGGCCGTGACCGAGGTGCGGATCGGACCGGTGCCGGTCGGCGCGGCCCTGGCCGGCGGGCGCCGGTTGCGGCGCCGGCGGCGGGCCCTGGTGGGTGCGCTCGCGCTGAGCTCGGCGGTGGTGCTGGCGGGCGGGGCGGTGGCGGGTCTGCACCAGGTGTCCGACAGGGGCGCGGCAGCGGCCGTCATCGCTCCCGCGGCCGCGGGTCCGACCGCCACGGCGGCGGTGCGCGACCCGCTGACGCCCGTGCGGACGGTGCTCGCGCAGGGCAGCACCGCGGACGGGAAGCAGTGGAAGGCCTGGGCGGCGCTGTGGCCGAAGGCCGATCGGGAGCGGTCGATGCAGCAGGCCCAGCTGGTCTGGCAGGAGCGGCACGCCGCCGACCCGGAACTGGCCGCCCCGACCGCGGAGTTCGTGCAGCAGTACTGGCAGCCCGACGAGGACGTGGTGAACCTCTACTTCACCCTCGACGGCGTCCGCCTCGCGAACGACAGCACCGGCTCGACCCCGGCCCCGTCCTCGCCGCACGCCGGCACCGCCGGTTCGCCGGCCGGGGTGCTGCTCGGCCACCTGGGCAAGGGCGACACCGTGGCCCCGGTCGATCTGGCCGTGCTGCAGGTCGGGTCCGAGGTCGGCAGGATCGTGGTGACCTGGCAGGACGGCAGCAACTACGAGCCGCCGCTGACCGCCCTGGCGGACTCCCCCGCGCACTGGGTCGCCGTGCCCAGGCCGCCGGGGCGGACTGCGAAGCAGTGGCAGTTCTACGACCGGAACGGCACGCTGCTCTCCACCGATCCCGCCGGCCTCCTCCACTGAGGACCGCCGGAGCAGCGCGGCGCCGGGCGGTCGGCCGACAGGAGCCGTCCACCCGGCAGCCGCGGCGGTCCACCCCGGACAAGCTACGCACAAACGGTGATTGACGGTCCATCAGTTCCGGGAGGAGCCTCGTTCCGGGGGTGCCGACGTGGTGCGCCCGGATCCGTCGACAGCAGAGATGAGCTGGTGCACATGACGACCGCCGCCCCGCAGTGGCCCGGTGAGTGGCAGGGCGAGATCCCGTCGATCCGCAAGGACAACAGCGCCTTGGGGCCGTCGAACTCCCTGTTCAAGAAGGCCCTCACGATCCACCCGCCCCTGGCCGGTCTGGCCGACGCCTTCGTGGCCTGCCTGCTGGACCCGAACGCCACGCCGGGCGACGCCAAGACCCTGCTGATCGGGATGAACGACGCGCTCGTCGACCCGGCGAAGATCGCCAACGTACCGCTCGCCACCCAGCAGAACGGCGGCTACCGGCGGCCCAGCGCCTTCCCGCTGCCGAGCTACACCGCCGCCCTGGAGTACATCGCCGCCAAGGCCCTCTGGCAGAACGGCCACACCGAGTTCCTGCCGTGGCCGTTCGACGACATCGCGCTCAAGCCCGACTTCGCGATCCGGGGCAAGTGTCCGGCCAACCCGGGCGCGGACGCGGGAGCGTTCTACAACCTGTGCACCGAGGTCGCCGACACCCTCAAGGTCGGGGGCACGAAGACCACCGCCGACCTGGTGAACAGCCTCTACTCCGGCATCACCGGCAAGCTGGGCACGTACCCTACGAAGCACGTGACGGTGTTCCTCGACGCCTGCGACAACCCGTGCCTGTACAACGGCGGCCTGCTCAACTTCAACCGCCCGAACCTCTGCGCCACCCTCACCGCGAAGATCGCACAGGAGCTCAACCCCGAGCTCAAGCCGCGCCTGCTCTCGGTGTTCGTGCTCTTCCCGGACTGGCACCTCGAGCAGCTGCCGGCCAACAGCTGGCGCTGAGCCCCCGGCCTCCGCGAGCCGGCCCCGCCGGCCCCGTACCCGCACAGCCCCTCGCCCCGCCGCGAGGGGCTGTCGCGCGTCCGGGGCCGGAACCGTACGTACCGGAAAAGTGAGCAGGTCCACTCCGCCGGTTCCGGTCCGTCGCATTTTCGACGGTCTGTCGGTCGACAGACCGTCATGAACCGTACGTCAACGGACCGTCCAGAATCGGGGCCTCCGGAACGCAGGTCGAAACCTGCTTGCGGCGCCCGGACACGCGGGGTTTGGATGGCCGTGGCACAACCGAGCAAACGCACGAACTTTCGTGCACGGGGGGAGAGTTCTGCCATGTCTGCAATATCCAGGAACGTGCTGGTGATGGTCGCGGTCGGCGCACTGACCGCCGGTTCCGTCCTGATGGCCGGCGCGAGTGCCGAGGCCAAGGACGGCGGCGGCCCCGCGCGGACAACCGACAGCGCCGTGCTGGCGCACGCGAAGAAGGTCGCCCCGCTCAACGCCGTGGCGAACGCGCTGGGCGAGCAGGGCCGGGGCCGGTACGCCGACGTGTACGGCAACCTGTCCGTGGACGAGAACGGCCGCACGGTCACCCTCTACGCGATCGGCGCGGAGCAGGGCCGTAGGATCGTCGCCGCGGCGAAGGCCGCCCACCCGGAGATCGACACCTCGCTCGTCAAGGTGGTCGTCTCCCCGCACACCAAGAAGAGCCTGGACGCCCAGGTCCAGCAGATCATCAAGGCGACGTCCGCCTCCGGCGCCGCCGACCTGGAGGTCTACTCGGTGGCGGTGAACCCGGACTCGTCCGGCATCACCGTGTCCGGCCGGGGCGACAAGCTGGCCTCCATCACGAGCCGGATCCAGGCCGGCCAGGCCTCGATCGCGGCCGCCGCGCCCTCCGGCCAGGGCGGGACGGCGCAGGTCGAGGTCGTCGCCGGCGAACCGATCCACGGGTCGTCCTGGCGCTGGAACGACGGCGTCCCGCAGATCGGCGGCGACGTTCTGATCGGTGATGCCCACCTGAACGGGTACGCCGCGCAGTGCACCGCCGGTCTCGCCACGGAGGACTCCAACGGCCGCGACTACCTGGTCACCGCGGCGCACTGCTTCCGCAACGGCTCGACCGTCAACGGCGAGGGGGGCTCCAACCCCGGCCAGTTCACCTACAGCCGGGGCGACTGGATCGGCCAGGTGGTCAACACCAACGACCACTGGGACGCCCAGCTCATCGACACCGGCGGCTACAACGGCTCCGGCAGCAACTCCGACGAGGCCGACCAGCCCGACGGCAAGTGGTACTACGTCAAGGGCACGGCCTACTCCTACAACGGCCAGGCCGTGTGCCAGGACGGTGCCCGCTCCTACTACAGCGGCCACGGCGTGCCCTGCAACATCAGCGTCAAGAACGACGACATCACCTACAACCTGACCTGGAACGACGGCTCCGTGCACAGCGTCCGCGGCGTCCAGGGCTACAACTCGACCTGGGCCGTCACGGAGGGCGACTCCGGGGCCGCGGTCTTCACCGTCACCAACAACACCGACCGTGAGGCGCGCGGCATCGTCTCCGCCCTGGCCGGCAACCAGTGGATGTACTGGACCGAGGCCCCCGACATCCTCGGCGGCTTCGGGCAGCACCTGAACCCGCACGTCTGATCCCTCGGCCACACCCGAAGGGGCGTACCGGAACCGGTACGCCCCTTCGGGCGTCCAACCGGCCCGAGCAACCGTGAAGGAGCCCCGCGTGAAGAAAGCCCTGTTCCTCGTTCCCCTGCTCGTCCTCACCGCCGCCTGCGGCAGCACCACCACCACGGCGACAGGCTCGAAGAGCCCCGGAGCGGCCGAACCCACGACCACCTCGCCACCGATCGAGCGGCAGCAGCGGACCCTGGCCTGCGGCACCACCATCGCCCCGCCGCTCATGGAGTCGGTGGACGGCGACCCCGTGCGGTTCACGCTGACCTCGGCTGCCGTACGGGAGAGCGGCGTCGCCGTCTCCTACCGGATCACCGCCACCGCACCGGAGACGATGCTGTCACTGCCGATCGGCGAGGTCCCGCCGACCGCCCTCGTGCTGAAGGACGGCAGGATCGTCGCCACCGAGACCCCCGGGAAGCCCAGCGTCGAGCCCGCTCCCGCGCTGGGCTTCCCGGTCGGCAAGCAGCCCTACGAGAAGGATCTGACCGTCGACCGGGCCTGCGAGGGAACGACGTTCAAGGACGTGCTGGCGCATCCCGACCGGTACCGGGCGGTGGTGGTCATGTCGGTGCAGAACGCCGGCATGCCCAAGGACGCCAAGAACCCGCTGGTACAGGCCTCGCGGGCACTTCAGCCCGGGACGGCCGGATAGCCGGCGGGTCACCAGGACGGCGTGGCCGGGAGGTCCGTCAGGAGTGGGGGAAGTCGCCCGCGCGGACCCCGGCGACGAAGGAACGCCAGGCGGCGGAGGGGAAGACCAGGGCGGGGCCGTCGGGGTCCTTGGAGTCGCGGACGGGCATGACGCCGTCGAAGCCGTCCGCGACCTCGACGCAGTCACCACCGTCGCCGGTGCTGTAGGTGCTCTTCCGCCACGAGGCGGCATTCAGATCGGGTGCGGTGTTCATGGTGCGCAGTGCCTCCATCGCCGAGCGGATCCTGGCCAGCGAAGAGCTGTCTGACAGTGACTCACTTAGCAGGAGATCATAGCGGTAGGACCACTCCGCATAGCGGGCCGGATCATCGACCAACTGCCCTCGGTGAATCCCTTCGGTGTAGATCACGTCGGGCTCGTGCGGCAGGGTCAGGAGCGTGAAGCTCTGGTCGAATGCCGCGCATGCACCCGTTCCGAACGGCGCGACCCTGATGACGACGTTCGGCAGCCTGGCCATGCGGAGCAGGTGAATTAGCTGGCGTCGCATCACCTCGGGCCCGCCGTAGTTCCTCAGCAGGACACCCTCATCGAGCACAACCAGCAGGCGAGGTGCGTTGTCGGCTGTCAGGAGACGCTGACGAGCCAGGCGAACGGCGACCCGCTCGTCGATCACCTCCGGACTTGCCAGGGGGTCCAGGCCACGGAAGAGAACCCGAGCGTAGTCCGCGGTCTGCAAGATGCCGGGCACCAGTTGGACCTGGAACTTGCGGATGATCGTCGCCTCCGCCTCCAGCCCCGCGTACC